>CAYMUJ010000005.1:0-59372 GCA_964393565.1 uncultured Stakelama sp.
AGGGGTTGGGGTGGGGGAATCATGGCAACCGAAACCGACCTAGCCAAGTTCGCCCCCTATATCGCCGACTTCTTCTGCCCGGCCAAAGGCCTGGTCGTCGAACTTTACGGCGACACCCACCGCGCGGACCGCGACGAAGCGCGCGACATCTTCTTCCTCCGCTTCGGCTTCACCACGCTCCGCTTCACCAATGCCGAGGTGCGGGAGAATATCGACGGCGTGCTTCAGGCGATCCAGTCGAAGCTGGACGCACTTCCCGACAGGTGGCCCGACGATGCCAAGACTCCCCCACCCCAACCCCTCCCCTGAAGGGGAGGGGCTAGAAGTCGGCTCGCCGATGCCTGCACGCCACCACATCCCCCGCGCCCTCCGCTGGCTGCTCCTCCCCCTCGCCGCCTGGCTGATCCTGCTCGCGCTCCAGATCGACGCGACCGGCAAGGTCCACCACACCGGCCCCGCCGACGCCGCGATCGTCCTCGGCGCAGCAGTCAACGGCGCCGCCCCCTCGCCCGTCTTCCGCGAGCGCATCCGCCACGGCGTGGCGCTCTACCGCACCGGCCGCATCCGCAAACTCATCCTGACGGGCGGCTATGGCGAGGGCGCATCGCACGCCGAATCACAAGTCGCCCGCACCCTCGCGATCCGCGCCGGCGTCCCCGCTCAAGCGATCCTGATCGAAACCCGCTCCCGCACCACCCATCAGAACATGGCCGAGGCAAAGCGCCTGATGGACCGCCACCGCCTGTCCAGCGCCCTGATCGTGAGCGACCCGCTGCACATGAAACGCGCACTCCGCATGGCGCGCGACGCCGGGATCACCGCCTATGGCGCACCCACCCCGACGACGCGGTATCGCAGCTGGAAGTCAAAGACCGGGTTCCTGTTGCGGGAGGTCTATTTCTACAATCATTACCTGCTGACCGGCGATTGATGCGTGGCCAGCATAGGCCCTGCGATGAGGTGCAAAATGCGACTACGGCGATGGGCATTGATCGGGATTGCAATCATTCCAGTAGCTTTCGCCGCCTTGTGCCTGTTCTCATTCCTCCAAACGCCCCGTCGCGATCCGATTACGCCGGCCGCAGACCGGATCATTGTCGAAAAGCGCGCACATCGCATGACACTGCTCAAGCAGGGGCAGGTTGTCAGAACCTATCGCGTGGCCCTCGGGCGTGGCGGGCCAGAGCCCAAAACGCGATCGGGCGACAATCGCGTGCCCGAGGGGACTTACAGGATCAGTGGTCGCAACCCGGACAGTGCGTACCACCTGTCGCTGCGCATCAGTTATCCGACACCAGAGCAAGCGGCCACCGCTCGCAAGGTTGGCAATGATCCCGGCGGCGACATCATGATCCACGGCATTCGAAACGGGCTCGGTTGGATCGGTGCCCAGCACCGGCGACTGGATTGGACGCAGGGGTGCATCGCGGTGACCAATGCGGAGATTGAAGAGATTTGGCGCACCGTGCCGGACAATATCGAAATCGAAATTCGCCCCTAGGCATTCGGACCGCGTCCAGGAGAAGTTTGGCGGGCCGATTCTAACCACAAACAGCGCGCCAAAACTTCCCCCGTCCCCCTCCCCACCGCCCCCACACCCGCTATACACCCCCGCAATGCCCGACCACGCGACCTCCTCCTCCCCCGCAGTCCAACGCCAGCTCGACCGCCTCTGGGCGCTCGGCCCCGGTGCCGATGTCCTCGGCCTCAGCCGCATTACCGCGCTGCTCGACCGGATCGGCAACCCGCACCGCAACCTCCCGCCCGTGCTCCATGTCGCGGGGACCAACGGCAAGGGATCGACCTGCGCCTTCCTGCGCGCCGCGGTCGAGGCGGCGGGCCTCACTGCGCATGTCTATTCCAGCCCGCATCTGGTCCGCTTCAACGAGCGTATTCGCCTCGCGGGCAAGCTGATCGACGACGCCACCCTCGCCACTCTGCTCGAACAGGTGCTCGATGCGGGCGGCGATATCGGCGCGAGCTTCTTCGAGGTCACCACCGCCGCCGCCTTCCTCGCCTTCGCCCGCACCCCGGCGGACGCCTGCATCATCGAGGTGGGCCTCGGCGGCCGCCTCGACGCCACCAACGTCATCCCCGCTCCCGCCGCCTGCGCCATCGCTCAGCTCGGCATCGACCATCAGGCGTTCCTCGGCGACACGATCGAAGCCATTGCCGGCGAAAAGGCCGGCATCGCCAAGCCCGGCGTCCCGCTCGTCACCATGAGCTATGGCGACAGCGTGACCGCCCGCATCGCACAGGTCGCCGCCGCCGCGAACGCCCCGGTCCACGCGCGCGGCACCGCCTGGGACTTCACCGTCACGCCCGATCGCCTGATCTACCGCGACGCACAGGGTGAGGTCGCAACCCCGCTCCCCACCCTCGCCGGGCCGCATCAACCCACCAACCTCGCGCTCGCCATCGCCACGCTGCGCCACCAGCGCGCGCTGACGATTCCCGACAGCGCCTTCGCCACCGCCGCCACCGCCGCCCGCTGGCCCGCGCGGATGCAGTGCCTCACCCCCGGCCCGCTCCACGCGCTTCTGCCCGCCGGAGCCGAACTCTGGCTCGACGGCGGCCATAACGAAGCCGCCGCCCAGTCGGTCAGCGCCACGCTGGCGCAAGTCGCGAACGGCCGCCCCGCGCACCTGATCCTCGGCATGTTGTCGAACAAGGACGCGACCGGCCTGCTCGCCCCCTTCGCCCCGCTCGCCGCCAGCTTCACCGCGGTCCCGGTCCCCGGCCACGCGCACCACGACCCGGCGGACCTCGCCGCCACCGCCCGCGCACTCGGCATCCCCAGCACCGCGACCGCACCCGATGTCCCGACCGCGCTCGCCAGTCTGCACTCCGCCGACGCCCCGCTCGTCCTCATCCTCGGCTCACTCTATCTGGCGGGTGAAGTGCTCCGGGAAAACGACGAACTGCCCGACTGATCCTTATTGCGATTGACTATCAATAGAAGTTTGCCACACTGGCACTCCAGAACAAGGAGTCGCCCGTTGCGCAACACGCCCGCCCTCGCCCAGACCATCGGCCACGCCCTTCCCCGGCATCAGCCATCCGACTCCTCGGCACGACTGTTGCTGTTCGGGATCCGTCAGCTCGGTGTGCACGGCCTTAGCGACGCAGCCGCCGCGCACGCCTTTGTCACCGCATTCGGCAAAGGCTTTCGGCGCCCGCTCCTGCTGCTCCGTACCCTGCTCGCCGAAATCTCTGCCACCAGCGCCGGTCCGATCCCGATCGCGCCCTGGTGCTGCACACGCATGACCGCTTCGGAAGGAGCACTGATCGACGTCATCGCCTGTGTCGAGCGCGACAGCGAACGCGCCCGCCTGCTCCTGTCCGACCTGCTCGGCATCCGCCGCGTCGACAGCGTACTGGCCACGGCGCACGCGCTCGCCAACGCCTTCGCCGATGCCGGGATGCCGGTGGAAGTGTAGCGGCCCCGCGCGTTTTTATCTGGGCAACTCTACAGCCGTTTGCCCTGAGCTTGTCGAAGGGCCAATCCCGACAGGCGTGGTATGCGGTGTTTCGACAAGCTCAGCACAAACGGCCGTGTGAGTCCGGTCTAACGCGCAATACTCTAACCGCGCGCGCGCAACTGCGCCAACGTCTCGGCAGCCCAACGATACATGTCCGCCTCCGCCGCGCGTTGCCCCCGGTCGAGCCGACGCGCCCGCGCCTCGACCTCCTCAAGCTGCTTGCGCGCCTTATTCTCCCAGCCCTCCGCCAGCAGCAGCGCGGCATAGCGGCACCGCGCCTCTTCACCGGGCAGGCGCGTCACGATGTCTCCATAGAGGTCCAAGGCCTCCTGAGCGCGGCCAAGATGTTCGAGCATCCGCGCGCGCAACAGTGATATCCGGTCCCGCTCGGCCTGGCCGGACGGCGGATCAAGCGCGTCAATCAACGCCAGCGCTTCGGCGGCATGGCCTTGCTCGAACACCACCCGTGCAATCTTGCGCTCGATCGCGGCATCACCGGGTGCCCCCTTGCGGGCGTCGCGATAGGCGGCCTCGGCCTCGCTCCACCGCTTCAGCTCGGCATAGGCATCGCCCAGCCGCACCTTGTTCGCCACAGTATCGGCCAGATCGAGCGCGTCGCGTGCCGCGCGCAACTCGCGCTCGGGGTCCAGCGCCGCAACCGCCTTCGCGCGGGCGGTGCGGACATGCCGATTGCCGGCAAGCCCCGGCAGAATCTCGACGATGATATAGGCGATGCTGCCCACCACCGGCAGAAAGATCAGCGCCGCAAGCCACAGCGTGTTGCGGCCCGTCTTCACCAAATGCACGACCAGCGCGACCTGAATGCCGATCACGGCGAGATAGGCGATCATGCCGGGGCCTTCTCCGCCCGCGCATCCCCCTCGCCTCGCGCAACCTCGCCTTCGGTCCCGGCATTGCCGATCGACCGATCGACCAGACCCGACGCCATCATCCACCAGAACAGCAGCACCCCGGGCAGCGCCAGCACGGTCGTGAACAGATAATAGTTCACATATCCCATGCCCTCGATCAGCAGTCCTGCGGTGGTGCCCGACAGGAACCGGCCCAGGATGCTCGCCGCCGCCGACAGCAGCGCGAACTGCGTCGCGGTGAAGCTGAGGTTACACAGCGCCGAGAGGTACGCGACCACGCACACCCCGCCAACGCCGCTCGCGAAATTCTCGAACCCCATCGCGGCAGCCATGCCGATATTGCTCTTGCCGCTCGCCGCCAGCGCGGCGAATGCGGCGTTGGAAATCATCATCAGGAACAGGCTGAGCAGCACCGACCGCTTCATGCCGAGCTTCGCATATAGCACGCCGCCGACGAAAATTCCGAACACTAGCGCGATCAAGCCAACGCCAACGTCATAATTTGCGATTTCCTTCTTGCTGAACCCGAGATCGTTGAACAGCAATCGCAGCGTGAGGTTGGCCAGCGTATCGCCCAGCTTGTGGACCAGCACGAACAGCAGCACCACCGCGCCGCCCTCGCGCCGGAAAAACTCGATCAGCGGCCCGACCTTGCCGCTATCGGCAGGCCCAGCAGCCACCGGCCGCAACAGCGCGATGCCCAAAAGCGCGGCGGCACCCGCCACCAGCAGCGCAATCGCCAGCGGATCGCTCCACCCGCGCCACAGCCCGACGCCGACGCCAGCGACGGTCACCAGCCCCAGCCAGGTCAGCGCACTCGGCTTACCCGCATCGCGCGCACGCCGGGCGGTCAGGTCGAACAGCGGGAACAGATACCCGACCAGCACCATGTTCGACAGGATGTTGACCCCCAACACCCCGTCGATCCAGCGCCCGACCAGATACATTGGAACGAACGACAGGATGAACATGAGATAGGGCCGTTGCGCCATCCGCTCGGGCCATTCGCGGCTCACCTTGCGCTGCGGCTCGCCGACGATCAGCCCGGCGAGGATCGCGGGCAGCGCAAAGATCGCGCAGGCGGCATAGGCCACGCCCCAGCCCGCCCCGTCGGCAACATACAGCGCCAGCCCGCCGGCCCCGGCCGACCCGATCCGCCACCCATATTGCGACATGCCCGATCCGATGCCCAGCTGGCGCGGTTCGAGCAATTCGATGCGATAGGCGTCGATCACGATGTCGAACGTCGCCCCGGCGAGGCCGACCATGATCGCCGCCGCCACGACCCAGCCGAGCGACGCGGACGGATCGAGGCTGCCGAGGAACACCACCGCCGCCGCAACCAGCGCGCCCGTGACGATCAGCCAGCTGCGCCGCATCCCGATCGCGCCCAGCACCGGGATGCGGAACTTGTCCACCACCGGCGCCCATGCCCATTTGAGGTTATAGGCGAGGAAGGTCAGCGCGAATGCGGTCACCGCCGACTTGGTGATCCCGTCCTGCGCCAGCCGCGTGGTCAGCGTCGCGCCGATCATCGCGAACGGAAAGCCCGACGAAATGCCCAGCGCCAGCGCGGCGAGCGGCGCCTTTTCGAAATAGGGCCGGATCCCGTCGATCAACGATCCACTGGCCGGCGTCACCGCATCACTCATGCAATCCCCCACGCTTTGCCGGGCGAACCCTAGCGGGAAAAACGCGGCTGCAAAGCCCGGGGACGGATTATTGCGCGACGGGCTGGAACAGGCGCAAGCCCGACGGAACACGCTTGGGCGTCCGCCCCTCGGTCAGCGCCTCGCAAATGTCGATCGCCGCGACCAGATCGCGCTGCTTGTACGGCTTGGTCAGGCAGCCAAGGCCAATCGGCTCAAACTCCGCCGGGTCGCGCCCGCTCACGATCAGCACCGGGATATTCTTCACACATGCCGCATGGGCGACATCCGCGCCATTGCCATCGCTCAGGCCCAGGTCGACCAGCACGATGTCGGGCTTGTCCACGGCAATGATATGGCCGATCGCTTCACCCACCGAATCGGTCGTGGCAACGACGGCAAAGCCTGCGTCTGCCAGAAAATGTTCGGCCTCGAACGCCACCAGCGGTTCGTCCTCGACGATCAACACTCTTGCGATCCGCCGCTTCTTTCTTCCGAACACGCTACACCCACCCGACCGTTATGCATGCCAAACGCATGGCGCCCATTCGGGTTCGCCGACGCACAAGAATTTTGCGCCCAGGCCCAACCCGCTGTATCGCGCCTCAATGTCCCCTTCATCGACCAATCAACCTGAACGGCAACCTGCCAAGGCCGGCGAACGTATCGCCAAGCTGCTCGCCCGTGCCGGAATCGCGTCGCGGCGAGAGATCGAACGCATGATCGCCGATGGCCGCATCGCGCTGAACGGCGCAGTGCTGACCACGCCCGCGACCGTACTGACCTCGCTCCATGGCGTGACCGTCGACGGCAATCCGGTCGCCGCGCCCGCCCCCGCGCGCCTGTTCCGCTTCCACAAACCCGCCGGTTTGCTCACCACCGAACGCGATCCCGCCGGCCGCCCGACCATCTATGACCGGCTGCCCAAGGGTCTGCCGCGCCTGATGCCGGTCGGGCGCCTCGACCTCTCGACCGAGGGGTTGTTGCTGATGACCACCGATGGCGAGCTCAAGCGCCAGCTCGAACTCCCCGCCACCGGGGTCGAGCGCAGCTACCGCGCCCGCGCCTATGGTCAGGTCACTCAGGAACAGCTCGAGGATCTGATGCTCGGCGTCGAGATCGAAGGCGTGCGCTACGGCTCGATCAACGCCAATCTCGAACGCCGCACCGGCGCGAATGTGTGGATCGAACTGACCCTGACCGAGGGCAAGAACCGCGAAGTCCGCCGCGTCCTCGAACATCTCGGCCTCAAGGTCAGCCGCCTGATCCGCACCCGCTACGGCCCGTTCGAGCTTGGCGACATGCCCGTCGGCGCAGTCGATGAAATCCGCCAGCACGACCTGATCGTCTTCCGCAAGGCACTGACCGGCCCCGGCGGCGGCAAGGCCGCATCCAACCTGCAACTGTCGGGCAAGTCCAAGGCGGTCGACGCACCGCCGGAAGAAGCCGCTGCCGAAACCATCGCCCCCCTCCCGGCCAACCGCGCCGAACGTCGCAAGGCCGGCGCGCAGCTCAGCGAGCCCGAAGCCTATAAGCCCGCACGCCCGCAACGCCCCAAGGCCGAGAAAAAGGGCCCCGAAAAGTTCGGCGTCGCCCAACGCCGTCGCCACCAGGCGGCAGCGCAGCGAAAGGCCAATTCTTCTCCATCGGGCGAGGGAGCCGACATGGGGCAGCGCCGACATCAGCTCGATGCCGCTGATGGCGCTTCAAGGCAGGAGCGCCGCCCCCCGGAGCAAAAGGGCAAGCCGTTCGCCAAGCCCTCCACTACGCGCCATGCCCAGCATGACGACGATGGCAGCCCGCTGCTCGACCGGCCCAAGCGCCCCTTCCGTCCCAACGACCGCCGCCCCGCCGCGCCCCCGGGCAAGCGCCCGCCGACCGGCAAAGGCGGCCCGACCAAGCCCCCGCGCGGCACGCCCGCGCCTAGCAAGCGAGGCCCGCGCTCATGAGGATCATCGCCGGAACCTGGCGCGGCCGCCCGCTCGTCGCGCCCAAGGGCGACGCCACCCGCCCCACCGCCGATCGCACGCGCGAGGCGTTGTTCTCGATACTCACCAGCCGCGTCGGCAGTTTCGAAGGGCTGGCCGTCGCCGACCTGTTCGCCGGCTCTGGCGCGCTCGGGCTTGAGGCACTCTCGCGCGGTGCCGCTTCATGCCTGTTCGTCGAACAGGACCGCGCCGCACTCGACGCGCTGCGCGCAAACGCCGACAAGCTCGGCATCCGCCCCGACATCCGCGCCGGATCGGTCCTGTCGCTCGGCCCCGCAGCCAAGCCGCTCGACCTCATCCTGATGGACCCGCCTTATGGAACGGGCGCGGGCTCGGTCGCCCTCGACAAGCTCGCCCGGCTCGGCTGGACCGGCCCCGCGACCTGGATCAGCATCGAAACCGCCAAGCCCGAAACGGTCGATGTCGCGGGCTTCGAAATCGACGCGGAACGTGTTTACGGCAAGGCCAAGCTGACGATCCTGCGACCTGCCTAGGTTTTCGGCCGCAGCGCGACCAGCGCCACCAGGCTCAGCACCCCCGCCACACTCAGATACCAGCCGACCGGGGCCAGCCCAGCATCCATCGCCAGCTTCTGCGCGATCACCGGGGTCAGCCCGCCACCGATGACGCCCGCGATGTTGAACGCCATCGACACGCCGGTATAGCGCACCCGCGCCGGGAACAGGTCAGTCAGCCAGGCGCTTAGCGGTCCATAGACAAACCCCATGGAGAACAGCAGTAGCGCCAGGAAGGCGAACACCCCGCCCAGCCCCGCCTCCATCAGCGGCGCAATGACGAACCCACTCCCCGCTACCATCACACATCCCCCCGCGAGCACGCGGCGCGGGTCCCAATGTGCATCCGCCGTCCAGGCCGCAAGGTAGATGCCAGCTGCCATGAACAGGATCGCGATCAGCTGGACGCCCAGAAAATCGCCCATCGCATAGCCAAGCGACTTGGTGCCCCAACCAAGCAAAAACGCCGTAGCGATGTAATAGGTCGCAAAACAGCACACCGCACCCAGTGTCCCGCCGATCAGTACGCCGCCATGTCGCCCGACCACTTCGCCCAGCGGCACCTTTGCCGGCGGTGCTTCGGCAAGCGATGCCTTGAACTCCGGCGTCTCACCCAGCTTCAGCCGCACCCACAGTCCGACCAGCACCAATGCCGCCGACAGTGCAAACGGAATGCGCCAGCCCCAATCGGCGAACTGCGCCGGCGTCATCCAGCTGAGCAGCACCAGGAACAGGCCATTGGCGGCGATGAACCCTGCCGGCGCCCCCATTTGCGGCGCGCTGCCGAACCGCGCGCGCCAGCCCGGAGGTGCATTTTCGACCGCCAGCAACGCCGCTCCACCCCATTCGCCGCCCAGGCCAAAGCCTTGCCCAAAGCGCAGCACACACAGCGCAAACGGCGCGATCCATCCCGCCATCTCGTAAGTCGGCAGGAACGCCACAAGAGTCGTCGACAGACCCATGGTCAACAGCGACGCGACCAACGTCGCCTTACGCCCGATCCGGTCGCCATAATGGCCGAACACTGCGGCCCCCAGCGGCCGTGCAAAGAACGCAACGCCCAATGTTGCA
The DNA here is from genome assembly GCA_964393565.1 of uncultured Stakelama sp. Lineage (GTDB taxonomy): Bacteria > Pseudomonadota > Alphaproteobacteria > Sphingomonadales > Sphingomonadaceae > Sphingomonas. The sequence continues at coordinate 9,578 of CAYMUJ010000005.1, forward strand.
AAGCTCAGCATCTGCTGAACCCCGGCATCGCCCTTGGGAAAAAAGATCTGTCCGAACACCAGCGCCGCAGCAGTCGCATAGATATAGAAATCGTAGAACTCGATCCCCGTTCCCACGAAACTCGCCCACAGCGCGCGCCGTCGCCGCGTCCGGTCAGCGTCCATTCGTCCCTCCCAAATTCAGCGCGACGGCGCTCTGTTTAGTGCGGCACCGTCCCGCTCCCCCGCCCGGCCACCAGCGGTAGCATATATGGGTGGCCGGGCGGGGGAGCGGGACGGTGCTGCCGTTCAGCAAAGCTGACCCCAATACTAGTTTTTTTCTTCGAAACAGGTCGTGCGCGTCACCTGCACGACCTTGCCGTCCTTGTCCTTGATCTCGTTGCGTCCCTCGACGCACGGCTTCTGCTCCGGCTGCGTCTCGAACCCGCCGATCCGCCACCCGACATACAGCGCCACCAGCGCCAGCGCCGCGATCAGCACCAGCCTGCGTTTATCGAACCTGCGTTTCAATTTCTCCAGCATGCGCCCTCCCTGCCCCACTCCGCCGCGCCCCGCAACTGCTCACGCAATCGCGCTTGCCCCGACTCGCCGCGTTCCCTACCTGTTCGCAATGTCCGTACCTCAGCCTTCCGCCGACGATCCCCCCTATCTGCGCGGCCTCAATGCGCCGCAGCGCGAAGCCGTGCTCACCGTCGACGGCCCCGTGCTCGTCCTTGCGGGTGCCGGCACCGGCAAGACCGCCGCACTGACCGCGCGCCTCGCCCATCTGCTGTGGACCCGCCGCGCCTATCCGTCGGAGATCCTGTCGGTCACCTTCACCAACAAGGCCGCGCGCGAGATGCGGGAGCGCGTCCGCCACCATGTCGGCGACGCGGTCGAGGGGATGCCGTGGCTCGGCACCTTCCACGCGATCGGTGCCAAGATGCTGCGCCGCCACGCCGAACTGGTCGGGCTGCAGAGCAACTTCACCATCCTCGACACCGACGACCAGCTCCGCCTGCTCAAGCAGATGATCGTCGCCAACGACCTCGACGAAAAGCGCTGGCCCGCGCGCCAGCTCGCCGGGCTGATCGACGGGTGGAAGAACAAGGGCCTGACCCCCGCGATGCTCGACGCGGGCGAGTCCGAGCATTTCGCCAATGGCAAGGGCCAAGCGCTCTACCAGCAGTATCAGGACCGCCTGCGCGCGCTCAACGCCTGCGACTTTGGCGACCTGCTGCTCCACATGCTCACCATATTGCGCACCCATCGCGACGTGCTGGCGCAGTATCAGCAGCGCTTCCGCTACATCATGGTGGACGAGTATCAGGACACCAACAGCGTCCAGTATCTCTGGCTCCGCCTGCTGGCGCAGGAGCGCAAGAATATCTGCTGCGTCGGCGACGACGATCAGTCGATCTACAGCTGGCGCGGCGCGCAGGTCGAAAACATCCTCAAGTTCGAAAAGGACTTCCCCGGCGCCAGGGTCATCCGCCTCGAACAGAATTACCGCTCCACCCCCCATATCCTCGCCGCCGCCGGCGCGGTGATCGCCAACAACAGCGGCCGCCTCGGCAAGGAATTGTGGACCGAGATCGACGCGGGCGAAAAGGTCCGCGTCATCGGCGTATGGGACGGCCCGGAAGAAGCACGGCGCGTCGGAGAGGACATCGAAAGCGCCCGCATCCGCACCGGCAAATCGCTCGACGATTTCGCCATCCTCGTCCGCGCCCAGCATCAGACGCGCGAGTTCGAAGACCGCTTCATCGCCACCGGCCTGCCCTATCGCATCGTCGGCGGCTTCCGCTTCTACGAACGCGCCGAAATCCGCGACGCGCTCGCCTATCTCCGCCTCGTCCACCAGCCCGCCGACGACCTTGCCTTCGAACGCATCGTCAACGTCCCCAAGCGCGGCCTGGGCGACAAGGCGATCGCCAGGATCCACATGCTCGCACGGAGCGAGGGCATTCCCCTGCTCGTCGCCGCCGCGCGCATCCTCGACACCGACGAACTCACCCCCCAGGCCCGCCGCGCGCTCGGCAGCTTCGTCGGCGACGTCGCCCGCTGGAGCCAGTTGCTCCGCGCGCCGGTCCCGGTGGAGGGTCAGGAACTGCCGCCCACCCGCATCGGTCAGCTTCCCCACACCGAACTCGCCCAGATCATCCTGGACGAAAGCGGCTACACCGCGATGTGGCAGGCGGACCGAACGGCCGAAGCCGCCGGCCGCCTCGAAAACCTCTCCGAACTCGTCCGCGCGATGGAGGAGTATGAAACGCTCGGCGCGTTCCTCGAACATGTGTCGCTCGTCATGGATAACGAGAATAACGCCGACGAGCCCAAGGTCACGATCATGACCATCCACGCGGCCAAGGGGCTGGAATTCGACACCGTCTTCCTCGCCGGGTGGGAGGAAGGGCTATTCCCCAGCCAGCGCTCGCTCGACGAAGGCGGCCTCGCCAGCCTCGAGGAGGAACGCCGCCTCGCCTATGTCGCGATCACCCGCGCGCGCCGCCAGGCGACGATCCTCCACGCCGCCAACCGCCGCATCTACGGCCAATGGACCAGCAGCATCCCCAGCCGCTTCGTCGGCGAACTGCCCAAGGAGCATATCGAAGAGGAAAGCACGCTCTCCGGCGGCGCATCGCTGTGGCGCGCCAACTGGAGCGAACACACCGACCCCTTCGCCCATGTCGGAAGAGGCACCGGCCGCGGCCCCGGCTGGCAACGCGCCGCCGCCCCCAGCTCAACCTTCACCACCGCACCCAAGCGCGTGGTCGAAAACCGCGGCAGCGCAGTCAGCCTCGGCAACAAGGGCCGCGACGACCTGTCATTGGGGATGCGGGTCTTCCACCAGAAGTTCGGTTACGGCGAGATCGTCGAGATCGAAGGCAACAAGCTGGAGATCGAGTTCGAGACCGCCGGTCGGAAACGGGTGATGGACAGCTTCATCAATGTCGACGCCTGACTGCTAGAACGGTTTCCACCCATTCCGACCCGCCCCTTTTGGCCCATTGCCGCGTCGACAAAGCTTGAAATATCGACATATTCCTGCGCTTCGCCTCCTTGCAGAGGGCCAAAACCGGCTCCGTCGTGGTGGGTCGGAATGGATGGAAACCGCTCTAGAGCCTGTCAATCGGCGTCACGATCATCGCGGAGATGCCCAGATCTCAGACCCATGATTGAGGCGCAGTACCGTCAAATCCGCACTTCCAGTTCCGCTCATGCGGTGTGCGGGCGGCTGGGATTCATGTGACTGATCGGGCTGTTCTCACCCTAAAGTACATGAACCTCAGCCGCTCACCACCTTTCACAAGCGCTTTCTCAGAAGCTGTAGCTCAATGATGTCGAGACCGTGCGACCGTTAAGGAAACGGCCTGCCACGACACCGGTACCGGGGATCGTCGCTTCGTTGATCTCCGTAATCGCCAGCTTGTCGAACAGATTGTTCGCATTGAGCGACACGGTGACCTTCTCGGTCGGTTTCCAGGCCAGGAACGTGCTGACAATCGTGTACCCCGGCAGCTTCAACTGATTGGAATCGTTGCTGTAGCTGCTCGTAGTCCCGATAATGTTGGCACCCAGCGCGAACTGCGCGGTCTTGATCTGAGGCGTCAGCTGGAACAGGAAATCAGGCTGGCGCCGCGGCTTGTTGCCGACAACGGACGCATTGGCGCTGTCCGAAGCGATGCGGGCATGGGTGTAGGTCGCACCGGCGCTGATCGAGAAGATGCCCGACTGCACCGCCCCCTCGAATTCCGCACCATGCGTGCGGTAGACGCGCGAGAAGTTGACGATCTGCACCCCGCTCGTCGACAGGACATACTGCACATCCGTTTCGCGGGCCTGCGCCCAGAAACCGGTCAGGTTCAGCATGATCCCGTCGCGGCGGAATTTGACGCCAACCTCGGCCTGATCGACCGGAGAAGTCGCCATCGAGGGGATCGCCAGGCTACCGTCCGCAGCGATCGCTGGCGTAAACGCGATACGGTCCGCCGAGGCGCGCGCGCCATGGCTATACCGCGCGAACAGCGACATGTCCTGCGCCATACGGTAGTTCACCCCCGTCGAATAGGAGGTATAGCCGTAGTTATAGCGCACGGGGGCCGGCCGATCGAGCGGCAGGACCGATGTCATCATCTCAGGGTTGGAGATCACATTGTCCCCGTTCCAGTCATAGGGCGCAAACCCGACGCGACCGCCGCCCAGAGGCGCACCGAACAATTGCCCGCGAGCACGTCCACTATCGCGGCGGACACTGGCGCCGACAGCGATCTTGCCGATCCGGAAATTGAGTGAGCCATAGGGGGCAAGAATATTGTATTTGATTTTGGTCCATTGTGAAATCGGACCGCCGAAAAGACCCGTTCCGAAAGAAAAAATGCCACCCTGAGTAAGCCGCATGCCACCAGCAGTGGTGATATCAACCAGGTTGCTATTCCCGTTTCCGGTAATCGTCTGGAAATAAGACGATGCATTAAACACAAAGTCTACGTCCTGGCGAGAATAATACAGGCCGGACGTGAAGGTAAGATCCCCGCCGGCAACCTTCCATACCTTGCTGATACGTGCGTCGTTAATCACGTTGCCAAGGCTGTTGTTCACGCTGCTGAGCCCGGTTCCCATCGCCATCAGGCCGTTGCCGCCCAGCGTCGACAGGTTGGTCACGACCTGACCGGCCTGAGGTCCCGTCGCAAGCGAAACGACCGCCCCTGGCCCGCCGAACATCGCACTCAGCATCCCCGCCGGAAGCGTGGTCAATGTGATGAGGTCATTCGACCCGCCATCATTGTCGGCATAGCGGAACTTGTTGGTCAGATTCCATCCGCTGAAATTATACTGGGCTTCGAAACCCAGCGTGCGCGAGCGCGCATGCACTGCATCGCGCAGCTGAAGCGTCTGCGGACGGTTATTCTGGTCCATCAACTGCATCGTCGGGAAGTAGCGCGAGGAAATTGCATCGTCCCGCGCACTGAAGTTCGAGATCGAACGATAGACAGGATTGTCGTCCGTACCGCTTACGGTAATCGGGATACCATTGAAGTTGTTGCCATAGTCATCCAGCCACTTGCCATAGACCCTGACAAATCCGCCAGTGAACTCCTTGGTCACATTGAACTTGACCTGCCCGCCGCGGAACATATCCGAAAAGCCGGTATTCCGCGGCCCGTCACCCTTGCGGTAGAAGCCACCAATGTGGAAACGCCAGCCATTGCCGAGCGGCCTGCCATAATCCATCTCGATGCGATTTTCGCCAAAGTCGATACCCTTGGTAAGGCGCACCTGACCACCGGCCTCGTCCCCGGTCTTGGAAATCAGGTTGATAACCCCGCCTGGCGAGTTGGAGGCAAAGGTCGAGGCCGATCCCCCACGGATTGTCTCGACGGAAGCAAGATTGGTATCCGCGCGCAGAAACATCGAAGAGGAGTAAGGCTGAACGTCACCAAACTCCAGAATGGGCAGCCCATCCTCCTGAATCTGGATGTACTTGTTACCCGTACCCGCCATCGGAAGTCCGCGGACGGTGATGTTCGTCTGCGATTCATCGCCGTGATATTCGACTCTCAGACCCGGAATGTTGCGCAGCAATTCGCCCAGCGAGCGTGAAGAAAGGCTATGCAGATCATCTCCGCTAAGGCCGCTGGTCGAGATCGCGGAGTCGAGCAGATCGCGCCCTCTCGCGACGCCTGTCGAAAACGACTTTGCCGCCGGCTTTGCCGGCTTGGTTTCGGCCGTCGCCTCCGGTTTTGCCTGTGTTTCTGCGACCGGCTTGGTTGCGACTGACGCACCATCCCCATCGGCGCGCCCCTCTTCAGCATGCGCAAGCGCAGGCATCAGGGCAAGACTGGCAGTCGTCACGAGAAGAACCTTGATCACCCTCATTTGTCCCATCCCTCATCAGTTCTAGCCCTCAATCCTAGGTTTTTTTGCTGCTCGCCGGGCTCATTGAGGCGGGATTATTTGAATTCGTGCGATTGCGTGCGCCGCATCCGTGGCATGGATCGGAACTTTATTTAGGAAGTTTCGAATGTTATCCTGAAAACTTGCCACATCGTCGTCTTGGCACGGGTTTCACGACTATTATTGCCCCGCCAGACCGGCGACATGACAAAGCGCCTCGCACCAGCTTCGACGACGGTGTTTCCCGGTATCTGCAGCCTCTCCGGCAGAAATCGCCAGAATCCTCAGCGCGAAGTAAGATATCGATACCACACATGGTTTGCGCATGGTATGCGGCCATGTCCAATGACGAACAACAATGCCGGAAGCCATTTCGGATGGTGGTGAAACCGGCCCGGACCAAGTCACTCGGCGCATCGATGACATGTCATGATGTTGCGGAACTCACTGGGTCCATCTCGTCGGCGGACATGCGTTCGGCGCATGATGTGATAACCAGACAGGTGTGAGAGGTATGTTGAAAATCCCCGTAAATCTTGCAGTACGCGCCCTGCTGTGCGCTTCGGCACTATCCATTGCTGGCGCTGGGGCCCTGGCCGCCGCGACCACCTATATTGACACCCCGGATCACAAGGAATCGGGCTTCACCAACGGAGAAATGACGCCGTTTCAGGCCGAAGCAGGGGTTACGACCCGCGGCAATTACATGCGCGTCGACCAGATTGATGGCGAACCGGCCGTCAAAAGCTATTGGGCGCAGGCCAACTATAATGGCACGCGCGCGACCCGCGGTGCCGAAGCCCAGCCGATTGATCTGAAAATCCACGGCGACGGGTGGTACGCCTTCCGCTTCTATCTTCCGCAGGACTTCCCGGCTGACAAGGAGCTGTCAATCGCGCAGATCTTTTCACGCGGAGGGTGCAGTTCATGGTCGTCCATGGTGGTCATTCGGAACAACAATCTGATCCTGTCACGGCGATCAAGCAATGGCTGCACCGCGGCTGTCGAACATCCGCTGGCCAGCAACATTCAACGCGGGACCTGGAACACGATCATCCTGCGCTTCAAGCCTTCCAGCAAAAAGGCGGGAGAGCTGAAGGTCTGGTATAACAACAATAACGAACGCGCTCCAAACATTGAAATCAATAAACTTAATTTCGGTGGTGGCGCGTTTGTTAACGACTCCCTCGATCCAAGTATCGAAAATAACTGGATCAATCTTAAATTTGGTCAGTATAACTACGACTTCGCCAACTACTCTCCCGGCGAAACGCGCACGATATACTTTGACGATGTATCGATGCTCAAAGGAAATCCGGCCAACGCCTTCAGCATCGTCAACCCTAAATAGAGCTTATTCGCACCGAAAAGAGTGCTGAAGCGCAAGGATGCCCCGATAGGCTGAAACTATCGGGGCATCTCTACGGCGCTAGAGCGACGCTGCCGCCGCAATGATCGGCACGAACTTTTCGGCAGTCAGGCTCGCCCCGCCGACCAGCGCGCCATCGACATTGTCGACATTCAGAATCTCGCCCGCATTGGCCCCGGTCACCGACCCGCCGTACAGGATCCTGATCCCTTCGGCCTTCTCCGCACCGACCATCATGCCCAGCTTGGCGCGGGCGATTGCGTGGATCAGCTCGATTTCCTCCAGCGTCGGGGTCCGGCCGGTTCCGATCGCCCAGCGCGGTTCATAGGCCAGAGTGAACCAGCTACCGTCCGCATCCTCAGGTACAGACTTCTCGATCTGGGCCTGCACCACGCGCTCGGCGCGCCCGGCATTGCGCTCGGCCTCGGTCTCGCCGACGCACAGGATGACGTTCAGGCCGTGACGATGCGCCGCCGCCGCCTTGGCCCAGGCGTCATGGCTGGTTTCATTCTGGTCCGCGCGCCGCTCGCTATGCCCGACGATGGTCAAGGCTGCACCGGCATCTTTCAACATCGCTGCTGAGATGCAACCGGTATGCGCCCCACTGTCATTCTCATGACAGTCCTGCCCGCCAATAGGCATTCCGCCTGCCACCGCCACCGCCGGTGCGATCAGCGTCGCAGGGGGGCACAATGCGACATCGACACCGGGATTGGCGGCGGCAGCCCTGGCAATCGCCGCCACCTCACCCAGCGAATCAATCACGCCGTTCATCTTCCAGTTTCCCGCCACCAGCTTGCGCCGCATCCCGTTTCCCCTGATTGTCCATTATCGGACATTGTCGATATCGGGGCCGATAGGCTGCACCGACAGGCGGCACAAGCGCCTTGCCGTGCCCAGCTATCGTTGTCGCTTGATGCCCGTCGCCACGGCCCCTAAAGCGTCCCCATTCTTCCCATTTTAGCGGGTGTCCATGCTCACCAACCTCCGCCGCGTCATCTTTTCGACCCCCGGCAAGATCGTCGCCCTGTTGCTTCTGCTCGCCCTTGGCATCGGCTTTGCGATGATGGACGTCCAGAATCTGGGTATCGGCGGCGGCGCGGGCGCCAATGGTGCGCTGGTTAAGGTCGGCGACAAGCAGCTGACCCGGCAGGAGCTGGACGATCGGCTGCGCACTGCGCTGGCCCGGGTCCGCGAACAGCAACCGACGCTCGACATGGCGCAATTCGTTCGCACCGGCGGGTTCGATCAGGTGCTGAACGATATGATCAATGGCCTGGCGATTGAGGAATATGCCACCCGCCACGGCATGACCGTCTCCCAAAAGTCGGTAGATGCCCAGATCGCGTCGAGCCCGATTTTCTTCGGCTTTGACGGCAAGTTCAGTCAGCAGCGTTTTGACCAATTTCTGCGTGACCAGCGCTTGACCACCGAACAGATCCGCGCCGATATCCGCCGCCAGACCCTTGCCCAGTGGCTGATGTCCCCGATCGCAGATGCCGGCCCTGTGCCGACCCAGCTGGCGCTGCCGCATGCCTCGCTCGAGCTGGAGCGGCGGCAAGGCTCGGTGGGATATATCCCGATCGGCGCAATCGCCCCCGGGACCCCGCCGACCGAGGCAGAGCTTCAGGCCTATTACCGCAAGAACTCCGGCCGCTACACGCTGCCCGAACGCCGCGTGATACGCTATGCCCTCGTCACTGCGGCACAGTTTGCCGCCAGCGCGAAAGCAACCGACGCCGAAATCGCCGCCGAATATCAGAAGAATGCCGCCCAATATGCCCCCAGCACGCGGCGCAATCTGGCGCAGATCATCGTAGCCGACGAAAATTCGGCCAAAGCCATCGCGGCAAAGGTTAGGGGCGGAACATCGATGCCCGACGCTGCCAAGGCGGCAGGCCTGCAGGCTTCGACAATCCGGAATGCCGAAAAGGAATCCTTCGCGCGTAGCAGCACGGCCTCGATCGCCAATGCGGCATTTGCGGGAACCCAGGGCGCCGTCATCGGGCCGCTCCGCTCAGAGCTTGGCTGGCACATCATCCGTGTCGAATCGATCGAACAGGTCGCCGGCAAGTCCCTTGCTGCCGTTCGCACAGAGCTGGCCGACGCAATCGGCAAGCGCAAACTTGAAGCTGCACTGGCCGATCTGCGCGCGAAGATAGACGGGGAAATCGCTGATAACGCGACCTTTGACGAGGTCGTTGCTGCATCCAGGCTCACGGCACAGACGAGCGCGCCGCTCTTCGCCGACGGTCGCGCCGCGCCGGGTGGCGAAGCTGCACCGGATCCCGCACTGGTTCCCATTGCCCAGGGCGGTTTTGGTATGGAGACGGGGGATGACCCTCAGCTGGTACCGGTCGGCACCGATGGCAGTTTTGCGCTGATTAAGACGGACAAGGTGATCGCGGCCGCCCCGCGCCCGCTTGCCGAGATTCGGCCCAACGTCGCCGACGATCTGGTACGCAGCCGCCAGCTCGACGGTGCGCGCAAGACTGCCAATGCGGTTCTTGCCAAGCTCAACAAGGGCATGCCGCTGGCGCAGGCACTCAAAGAAACCGGCCTCAGCTTGCCCGCACCGCAGCCGCTCGATGCCTCGCGCGGTCAGGTTGCCCAGATGGGTGAACAGTTGCCCCCGCCAGTCCGCCTGATGTTCAGCATGGCCGCAAAGACCGCCAAGACAATCCCCGCACCGCAGGGCGGTGGCTATTGGATCATCTGGCTCGATGCGATCCAGCCTGGCGATGCCAAGGGAAATACCGCGTTGATCGCACAGACTCGCGCCGGGATGAGTCGTCTGCTCGGCATTGAATATGTCGAACAATTCGTGGCAGCGGCGCGCAAGTCGGTGAAGGTCGAGCGCGATGAAGCCGCAATCGCCGCACTAAAGGCCCAACTCAGTGGCCAGGCAACGGGTGGTAACTGATCGTGATGCGCGGGGGAATTGAAGGGGTCGAGGCCGCCCGCACGGCGCTTTCCGATGGCCAGCCGGCACTGATCTGGCGACGGCAACTGGCGGATACCGACACGCCGGTTGCCGCCGCGCTCAAGCTGATCGAGCCGGGCCGCGGAGACTTTCTGCTGGAATCCGTTGAGGGCGGTGCGGTGCGCGGCCGCCACAGCCTGATCGGGCTCGCGCCAGACCTGGTGTTCCGGGCACATGGCGAAACGGCCGAGATCAATCCCCATTGGCTTACCGACCGCGACGCCTTCTCCGTGGCGGAACAACCAACGCTCGACGCACTGCGTGCTCTGGTTCGCAGTTGCCGAATGACCACACCCAATGAACTGCCCCGCGCCCTTGCCTGCCTGGTCGGCTATTTCGGTTACGAGACGATTGGTCTGGTCGAACGGTTGCCGCGTGCCGGAAACGACGCGCTGGGCCTGCCGGACATGATCTTCGTCCGGCCAACGGTGATCCTGATCTTCGACCGGCTGGCGGACTCGCTGTTTGTCGTTGCCCCGGTCTGGCCGGGCCGTGACGCCGAAACGCTGATCGACGAAGCGATCGACCGGATTGAAGCAACTGCAGCGCGATTATCCTCGGCGCCCCTGCCCTCCCGGGTCACGACCGATGCGTTGGACATCATCCCGCAGCCGGTCGTGGACGCGGCGGACTATGCCGCGATGGTCAGCCGGGCCAAGGAGTATATCACCGCCGGCGACATTTTTCAGGTCGTGGTCGCACAGCGCTTTACCGCGCCATTCCCGCTCCCGCCGATCGAACTGTATCGCGCACTACGCCGGGTGAACCCCTCGCCCTTCCTCTATTTTCTCGACCTGCCCGGCTTTGCCCTGACCGGCTCCAGCCCCGAGATTCTTGTCCGGGTTCGCGATGCGGAAGTGACGATTCGACCGATCGCGGGCACGCGCCCGCGCGGCATGGATGCGGCGGAGGATGAAGCGAACCGCACCAGCCTGCTCTCCGACCCCAAGGAGCGTGCCGAACATCTCATGCTGCTCGATCTGGGCCGCAATGATGTCGGTCGCGTTGCGGAAGCCGGTTCCGTCAGGGTCACCGACAGTTACACGGTCGAATATTACAGCCATGTCATGCACATCGTATCCAATGTAGTCGGTCGGCTGCGGCCCGGTGCAGACGCGCTTGATGCGCTGTTCGCAGGCTTCCCCGCCGGCACGGTCAGCGGGGCGCCAAAGGTTCGCGCGTGCGAGATCATCGCCGAACTCGAGCAGGATCAGCGCGGCCCCTATGCCGGAGGGGTCGGCTATTTCTCACCTGATGGATCGATGGACAGCTGCATCGTGTTACGCACCGCGATCGTCAAAGACGGCACGATGCACGTCACCGCCGGCGCAGGGATCGTCGCCGACAGTGATCCGGCGTATGAGCAGCGCGAATGCGAAGCGAAGGCCGGGGCATTGTTCGTCGCCGCGCGCGAAGCTGTCGCCCGGGCATGCGAACCTGGCTTCGGGCAATAACAGTCAGTCCGCCCCGCCAGGGATCGCCGCCTCTTCGGCCTTCTTTTCCTTCATCTCCGCTTTCCATTGCTGGAGCATGCGGAGTGTGCAGCCGCTCTGACCATAGCTCCCGATCGGGCTGCAGCTTCCGGGCAGGGTCACCCGGTTGACCTCATCGACCAGTTCCGCGCGCCGGACCCAGCTCGTTCCCTCAGGTCCCGGCTCGGTCTGCCGCAGCGCCTTCGGAATGCGATAGGGCGACTCTCCAGGGCGGGAACAGATCACAACTTCATCTGCGCTCTGTGGTTTGGGGCAGGACTCATCGCCATAGAGCAGGACACTGCGAACGCGCTGTGGCGGAGAGCTGGATCCGGCTTCGGTCCGCTCCTGGGCCAATACCGGGGATGCGGCCAGCAACGCGATCATGAACGCACGGTACATACAGGTCTCCTCGACGAAACCGCTTCTGGGACCCCGACGCATGAAGGGAAGCTGAACCGCATTACCCAGGATTTCGCATTTACCCTGCCTGGGTGATATTTCCCCTTGCATCACTTTACCCGAACAGGGTAAGGGCCGCGCATGACAACACTTGCCGGTTCCAAAATTCGCCGCTTTCGCGAAGAACGCTCACTCTCCCGCGCAGCATTCGGCGCTTGGTTCGATACGCCTGGATCCACCGTCCAGGGCTGGGAGGAGGACGGAAAACGCGCTTCGCCAGCCGTTCTGAACCAGATCGCCGCAAATGGGATCGCGCATCATCAGGACTGGTATGTCCATGTCCGCAACCTGGAGCAGGCAATGGACTGGACCCCTGACAGCTGGACCAAAGCGGAAGCACGGCAATTGCCGGTTTACCCAGACCAGTCTGCATTGACCTCTGCAACGGACACGCTCGCCAGTTTCCCTCCTTTGGTCTTTGCTGGCGAAGCGCGCGCGCTGACGCAGGAACTTGCTCGCGTGTCACGTGGTGAGGCGTTCTTGCTGCAGGGTGGTGACTGCGCGGAAAGTTTCGCCGAATTCCATCCCAACAATATTCGCGATACGTTTCGCGTCATCCTGCAGATGGCAGTCGTACTGACCTTTGCATCGAAACTGCCTACCGTCAAAGTTGGGCGCATGGCGGGACAGTTCGCCAAACCACGCTCTGCCCCGACCGAGGTCGTCGATGGCGTCGAACTGCCCAGCTACCGTGGCGACAACGTCAACGACATCGCCTTCACCCCCGAAGCGCGCATCCCCGATCCGCAGCGGATGATCCGCGGCTATACCCAGTCGGCTGCCACGCTGAATCTGCTGCGCGCCTTTGCCAGCGGTGGCTATGCCAATCTGCACCAGGTCCATAAATGGACGCTCGATTTCATGGGCCGCAGCCCATGGGCTGACAAATTCGCCAGTGTGGCGGACCGCATCGGCGAGTCGCTGGACTTCATGGAAGCGTGCGGGATCAATCCGGAAACCGTGCCCCAGTTGAAGCGCACCGACTTTTACACCAGTCATGAAGCATTGCTGCTGCCTTATGAACAGGCACTGACGCGGCAGGACAGCCTCACTGGCGACTGGTATGATACCAGTGCCCATTTCCTGTGGATCGGCGATCGCACCCGATTTGACGGGTCGGCGCATGTCGAATTCCTGCGCGGGATCGGCAATCCGATCGGCATGAAGTGCGGACCAAGCCTGGAGCCCGACGCGCTGCTGCGGCTGCTCGACACGCTCAACCCGAACCGCACTCCGGGCCGGATGACGCTGATCACCCGCTATGGCCATGACAAGATCGAGGATGGCCTGCCCAAGCTGGTGCGCGCGGTGAAGCGTGAGGGCCACCCGGTGGTGTGGAGCTGCGACCCGATGCACGGCAACGTCATCAAGGCCGCGAACGGCTACAAGACGCGCCCGTTCGATCGCATCCTCGCCGAAGTGCGCGGTTTCTTTGCCGTCCACCGTGCCGAGGGGACCTATGCCGGCGGCATCCATGCCGAAATGACCGGGCAGAATGTGACCGAATGCACCGGCGGCATGATCGACATTGGCGAGCATGACCTGGCCGACCGCTACCACACCCATTGCGACCCGCGCCTCAACGCGGGCCAGAGCCTGGAACTCGCCTTCCTGCTCGCCGAGATGCTGAACGAAGAGATGAGCGAACGCCGCAAGGCGGCTTGAGCCAACGCTGGGGTTTGTTTCAGCAAGGCTGAAACGCCTGCGGCACCAGCCCGCTCCCCCACCCGGCCTGATATGGGTGGCCGGCCGGGGGAGCGGGCGGTGGCGATCTAACTTCAGGCATAAGTGCCAGAGGGCCTGTAAGCCGGGTTCTGTCCACGCGGCCCTTTCTCCTTGCGGAGAGGTGCGCGCGATAGGCGACCATTCCTCTAGGCCCACATTTGCATGGGGGCTCAAGCAATCAACCCGGACCGCGGGGCGGAACTCCCCATATGCGGTCCCTATTCGATCTTGCTCCCGGTGGGGTTTGCCGTGCCGCTTCCGTTGCCGGTCGCGCGGTGCGCTCTTGCCGCACCCTTTCACCCTTGCCCCTGCCCGTTGCCGGACGGTGGGCGGTCTGCTCTCTGTGGCACTTTCCCTGACCCCGGCGAACCGGGACCGCCGGGCGTTACCCGGCACCGTGTTTCCGTGGAGCCCGGACTTTCCTCGGTGCATGTGCATGCAACGCGGCCGCCCGGCCCTCTGGCACGGCCAGCGATAGGCGTGAACTAGCTGCAGCGCAATCGCGCTAGCGACTTCCCTTTACGGTTGCGGGCAGCCGGTAGCGTGCGCCGTCAATCGCCACCTCGATCGCATCCTTGTCGATGATCGTCACGGTCGCCGCCTGCGCGCCATCAGCGGCGATCACGCCGCGCCCGTCGCGGGTAACGCGCAGCCGGTGAAAGCCGCCATCGGGGTGACGAACGGTCAGAATCAGCCCATCCTGGGTTTGGGTGCGGTCGATGGTACAGCGCGTGGTGAAGTCATCCCCTCCACTCAGCGCACAGGGGATGCGCCCTTCCGCCGCGTCACGCGCCGCCTGTGCCCGTGCATCCTCGGCATGCTCCGCCTTGGTCTTGGCCGGGCCGGGATCGCAGGCGGCGAGCGCGAGCAGCGCCCCTGCGGCCGCCAGAACTTCAGATATCCGCAAAGACATGCGTTTCGGACTTCGCCCCCGGATGCGTAACCGCGCCCTTATAGGCAGGTCCGACATTCTGCGCATAGCGCCACAGCGCACCCGATTGATAATCATTGGTGCGCGGCTGCCAGCGGGTGCGGCGTTCGGCGAGCACCTCTTCGGCGACGAGCAGATCGATCGTCCCGGCCTCCGCATCGATGCGGATCGTGTCGCCATCCTCGACCAGCGCGATCGGCCCGCCCTCGGCCGCTTCCGGCCCGACATGACCGATGCAGAAGCCGCGCGTCGCGCCCGAGAAGCGCCCGTCAGTGATCAGCGCCACCTTCTCGCCCATGCCCAGCCCATAGAGCGCGGCGGTGGTCGACAGCATCTCGCGCATCCCCGGCCCGCCCTTCGGCCCTTCATAGCGGATCACGACGACTTCGCCCTCCTGGATCGAGCGCGCCTCGACCGCGGCAAAGGCGTCTTCCTCGCAATCGAAGCAGCGCGCCGGCCCTTCAAATACGAGGCGGCTCATCCCAGCGACCTTCACGATCGCGCCATTGGGGGCGAGGCTCCCGCGCAGACCCACGACGCCGCCGGTCGGAGTGATCGGCGTCTTGACGTCATAAATGACCTTCTGGTCCGGATTCCACGTGACCTGATCGATATTTTCGCCCAGCGTCTTGCCGGTCACGGTCATGCACTCGCCATGCAGCAGGCCGTTCGCCAGCATCGACTTCATCAGCATGTAGACGCCGCCAGCCTCATACATGTCCTTGGCGACATATTTGCCACCCGGCTTCAGGTCAGCGGCATAAGGCGTTGATTTGAAAACCTCGGCAACATCGAACAGATCGAACTCGATCCCCGCCTCATTCGCCATCGCGGGCAGGTGCAGCGCCGCATTGGTCGAACCGCCGGTCGCAGCGACGATCCGCGCCGCATTCACGAACGCCTCCCGCGTGCAGATATCGCGCGGGCGGATGTTGCGCTCCAGCAGCTCCATCACCTGATAACCCGCAGCCACGGCGATCTGCTCGCGGCTGGTATAGGGGGCGGGCACCATGTTGCTGTTGGGCAGCGACAGGCCGATCGCCTCGCCGACGCACGCCATGGTGTTCGCCGTATACTGCCCGCCGCACGCGCCATGACCGGGGCAGGCGACCTTTTCGAGCGCATGGACTTCGCTGATCGGGCAGGTGCCGGCCGCGAACTTGCCGACCACTTCGAACACATCGACCACAGTGACATCGCGGTCCTGATAGCGACCCGGCAGGATCGACCCGCCATAAACGAAGATCGACGGGATATTGAGGCGCAGCATCGCCATCATCATCCCCGGCAGCGACTTGTCGCACCCGGCAAAGCCGACCAGCGCGTCATAGCAATGGCCGCGCACGCTCAGTTCGACCGAGTCGGCGATGACTTCCCGGCTGACCAGCGAGGATTTCATCCCCTGATGGCCCATGGCAATGCCGTCGGTCACGGTGATCGTGTTGAACCGGCGCGGCATGCCGCCATTGCTCTCGACACCCTTGCGCGCGGCATCGGCCTGGGCATCCAGCGTGGTGTTGCACGGCGCGCTGTCATTGCCCGCGCTGGCGAGCGCGACGAACGGGCGCGCAATTTCCTCTTCGCTCAGCCCCATCGCATAATAATAGCTACGGTGCGGGGCGCGCTCCGGCCCGACGGAGACGTGGCGCGAAGGCAGGCGGGATTTGTCGAAACGATTGGTCATGGCGCGCCTATGTCGCCCCAGACGGCCTCTGCGCAAGCAGATTGCAGACGAATGTTACCAGATTCGCAAGAATTTCGCACCAATGCGCCACGCCTTCCGGATCGGAGATCAGATCGTTTCGGATCTCGATGCCCAGATAGGGGGTTCCGGTCCCTTCCGCGTGCCGGTTCATGGTCGCGTTGAGGATGCGCCCGGAATAGGGTTCATTGTCACCCGTCACGATGCCCTGTGATTTCAACCAGGTCAGCGCGGCTCGCGCCGCCCGCGCATCACGATTGTACAGGATACCGGCTTCCCACGGGCGCGGCCCGGCGATGCCACTTTCAAGCTCGGGCGTGAAGCTGTGGACCGATACGATCAGTGCCGGGCGCTGTGCGCTTAGCTGCATGGCGATGGCGCGGTGATAAGGGGCATGAAAACGGCCAATCCGTTCGGCGCGATCCACCCCCGCATTGCCCGGGATCACATGGCCGTCACTGAGATGCGGGATCAGACCGGTCGCATCGACCTCCCGGTTGAGGTCGATCACCAATCGCGACACGGTGGCGAGCAGCGCGGGGGCACCCAGCCGCTCGGCCAGACCCCGGCTCACCGCCGCAGCCCCGATATCGATCGCGATGTGGTTGTCGAGCAGGACCGGGTCAATGCCAAGGTCGATATCGTCAGGCACATGGTTGCTGGCATGGTCGCACAGGATCAGCACCGCGCCAGCGCCCGCAATCCGCTCGACCACGCTCATCGCTTTCCTCCAAGAAACGCACCCAGCCGCTGTGCAAAGCCGGGCGAACCAAACGCATCCTCGAACGCCTGATCGTGTCCGGACCCACCGGGATCGCGCAGTACCGATTTGAGCCGTCGCACCGCATCGAAATCATTCGCCGAAATTGTTGCCGCCATGATGTGCGCCTGCTCTACAGCGTCCGCCGCGCGACAATGGGCCAATCCGATCCGCCCCGCTTCATCCGCATCGATCCGCTCACCGGTGAACAGCATCCGCGCCGCCTGCCCCGCCCCGATCCGCGCGCGCAACCGTGCGACATCGCCGGCGGGATAGCCGATGCCAATCTTCGCCGGCGTGGTCGCGAACAGCGCCGCGTCTCCCGCCACGACGATATCGCACGCCAGTGTCAGTGCCACCGCCGCACCGAAACACCCGCCATCGACCGCCGCGATCACCGGGATCGGCAGTACCGCCAGCGCCTCGATCCCGTGTGCCATCGCCAGACGGAAGCGGGTGCGCAGCGCCGGATCAGCGATCAGGGCTGGAAATTCGGCAAGGTCCGCCCCGGCGGAAAACATGCCCGGCATCGCGGAGTCGATGATCAGCACATGCGCGTCGCTGGCCGCGACCAACGCCGCTGCATCGGCAATCGCGTCCCACGCGGCGATCGGCAATGCGTTGCGCGCGCCGCCCCGGTCGAGCGTCAGGAGCGCGGTGGCTTGATCGAATTGAAGCCGGATCATCGGCGACCCGAAGGACGAGGATGGCGCCCGCCCAAAGGCGGGGGCCATCCACGGGCGTCACGCTCCCGGCGTATGACCCGCAACGAAACCTCAGCAAGAACGGGGCCAAATGCTGCCGCTCTCGCAACAGCGCGGCGCTGGACGCTCCGGCGTCCCGCTATGGGGCAGCAACCTGTCACGACAGCACCGTTTCGAGACACCACCAGCCTGGATGCTCGTAGCGGAGCCGTTCCGCCGCCGCCCTGCAACTTGCGCCATCCGCAAAGATCGCAAAGCAAGTCGCCCCGGATCCCGACATGCGGCACAGATCGGTGCCTGGCTGCCGCTCCAGCCACGCCACCGCACCGGCAATCTGCGGCGCGACAGTCAGTGCCGGCGGATAGAGATCGTTACGCCCCGCCCTCGCCCGCGCGATCAGGTCCCCCTCAGCCGCGATCGGCCCGCGATCGATCCGGTCCCATGCCGCGAATACCGGCCCGGTCGATACCGCAACGCCCGGATTGACCAGCAGCACCGGCACGCCCGGCGCCCCGTCGATCCACGCCAGTTGTTCGCCCCGACCGGTCCCGATCGCCGTCCGCCCGTAAAGGCACGCGGGCACATCCGATCCCAGCGCATCCGCCACCGCGAACAACCGCTCATCCTCGATCGGCACTCCCGCCCGCCGTGCCAGCAGCCGCAGCGTTGCCGCAGCGTCGGCCGACCCACCGCCCAGCCCCGATGCAACCGGCAGCCGCTTGTCGAGCGTGATCCGCCCCGGCGTCGCCACAGCGAACGCCGCAGCAAAGGCATCGCGCGCGCGGGTCACGAGGTTGCTGCCCTCGCCCGCCAGCGCGCCACCAAACGGCCCCTCAACGGCAAAGCCTTCGCCATCGGGCTCCAGCCGCACGACATCGCCATCGCGCACGAATGCGAACAGCGTCTCAAGCTCATGATAGCCATCGTCCCGCCGCCGCCGTACATGCAGCGCCAGGTTGAGCTTGGCCGGAGCGGGCTCGATCAAAGTCAGTTTGCCGCCGTCCATTGCACTACGCCATCGGCCAGCTTCGCGGCGAGCCGCACCTTCTCCGCCGCATCGGCGTAGATTGACGCCGCCCGCCAGGCATAGCGCGCCTCGAACCGCCGCCCGGCGCGCCAATAGGCATCACCCAGATGTTCATTGATCGTGACACTCGCCGGCTGACCTTGTGCCGCACGCTCAAGCAGCGGCAGCGCACGCGCCAGATCGCCGGACTTGAAATAGGCCCAGCCAAGCGAGTCGGTGATCGCCGCGTCATCGGGCCGCAACCGGTTGGCGCGCTCCAGCAGCGCAATCGCCTCGGTCAGATTCTCGCCACGCTCGGCCTGCGCATAGCCGAGATAGTTGAGCGCCACCGGCTCATCGGGCGCAAGTTCGACCGCCTTGCGAAGATGCGGAAGCGCGCCTTTCCAGTCACCCGACCGCTCCAGCGCACCGCCCAGCTGCAAATGGTGGACCCATGTCGCTCCGCCACCCGCCCGCGCCAGTATCTCAGCATAAAGCGTTGCGGCCTCTACCTCGCGGCCCTGATCCGACAGAATCCCGGCATAGCGGCGCAGATCCTGCTCTCCGGCACCCCGCGCCGTTGCCAGAGCTTCTGCCTGCACCAGCGCCTGCGCCACATCACCCTGCTTTCGGCTCAACTCGACCCGTTCGGCACGTGCCACGCCCGCGAACGGGCTGTCGGGCAAGATAGCGTTCAGCACCAACTGCGCCCGGCCAAAGGCCCGCTCCTCGCTCAACGCCGACGCGAGCAACAGCCGCGCGCGATCATCGTGCGGATCCAGGACCAGCGCGGACCGGGTCAGCACGATCGCCAATAGCTGCGCTTGCTGACCGCTCAGATCAGCAGCCAGCCGGGTCAGCGCCCGCCCGGCCCCGAATTCCACCCCAGGCCGCGCCGGGATCAGGCGGCGTCGAAGAGCGACCATCGTCGGGTTCTCACCCTGAAGCAGCTCGATCGCAGCATGCCGTCCACCTGTCCCTGCCAGCAGGCTGGCAGCGTTCAAGCGGAGATCGATGCTTCCCGGGTCAGCGGCCATCGCCGTCCGCAACGCCGCCATCCCTTCTTCACGCCGCCGGGACGCCAGCAAAAGGAGCGCGCGATGCTCGGCAATGTAGCGCCGGCCCAGTCCGCCCTCCTCCACTCCATCAAGGATCGGGAAGGGATCGCCGCCACGCTCGAACACTGTCCATGCTCGAAGCACCGGTGCCAGGAAATCAAGCGGCCCCGCCCCGATCCTGCCCAACGCATCGTCGGCGGCGCTCCTGTTCCGCGCAGCAATCGCATCGGCAAAGGCGAGGATCGCAGTATCGGGCGGCGCGACATCGGCCCGCACCAGCACGGCGGCGGCGCGACGCGCAAGCGGAAGGTCACCCGACGCCAGCGCGTTGCGATAGGCGCGGATCGCGACCACCTCGTCCGCCGGCGACGCTGCCAGTGCCGCCGCATAGCCCGCCGCAGCCGCGTCCACAGATCCCTCCGCCGCCGCCGCCCGCGCCTTCACATAGGCGCCAAGGTCCGCATGCGCCACACCGGGCAGGCCCAGCGCAAATACGGCCAGCGGCAGAGCAAGATGCTTACATGTTGGGATAGTTCGGCCCTCCGCCGCCCTCGGGCACCACCCAGTTGATATTCTGGGTCGGGTCCTTGATGTCGCACGTCTTGCAGTGGACGCAATTCTGCGCGTTGATCACGAACTTCGGATCGCCCTCAGCCTCGCCGACGATCTCGTAAACGCCCGCCGGGCAATAACGCTGCGCCGGCTCGTCATACATGGGCAGGTCATAGCCGACCGGAACATCCGGGTCCTTCAGCGTCAGATGGACCGGCTGATCCTCCTCATGGTTGGTGTTCGACATGAACACCGACGAGAGGCGGTCAAAGGTCAGCACGCCGTCGGGCTTGGGATAGTCGATCGGCTGAACCAGATCCTTGCGCCACAGACTCTCATGATCCGGCTTGTGACCAAGCGTGAAGGGCATCTTGATGCCCCAGCTTTCGAGGAACATGGTGACATTGGCGAGGCCGGAGCCGACCAGATCGCCGAACTTCTTGACCAGCGGCACGACGTTACGGACGACGCTCAGCTCCTTGTAGAGCCAGCTCGCTTCGAACGCTTCGGGATAGGCGGTCAGTTCGTCGCCCGAGCGATCCGCTGCCACTGCCGCGAAGGCCGCTTCGGCCGCCATCATGCCGCTCTTCATCGCGCCATGCGTGCCCTTGATCCGCGGCACGTTGAGGAAGCCCGCGCTGTCGCCGATCAGTGCACCGCCGGGGAACACCAGCTTCGGGATCGACTGCAACCCGCCATCGCTGATCGCGCGCGCGCCATAGCTGACGCGCTTGCCGCCCTTCAGGATCTCCGCAATCGCCGGATGCGTCTTCCAGCGCTGCATCTCCTGGAACGGCGAGAGATAGGGGTTGGAATAGTTGAGCCAGGTGACAAAGCCCAGCGCGACCTGCCCGTTCGCCTGATGATAGAGGAACCCGCCGCCATTCGATCCCGCGGTCTCGTTGAGCGGCCAGCCTTGCGTGTGGATCACCCGGCCCGGCTCGTGCAGCGCGGGGTCGATATCCCACAATTCCTTGATGCCCAGGCCATAGATTTGCGGCTCGACACCGTCGCGCAGGTTGAACTGGTGCTGGATCTGCTTGGACAGATGCCCGCGCACGCCTTCGCCGAAGAAGGTGTAGCGGGCGTGCAGCTCAAGGCCCGGCTGGTAATCGGGCTTGTGCGTGCCGTCGCGCGCCACGCCCATGTCACCGGTCGCGACGCCCTTTACCGATCCGTCGTCATTGTAGAGGATCTCGGCCGCGGCAAAGCCCGGGAAGATTTCGACGCCCAATCCTTCGGCCTGCTCCGCCAGCCAGCGGCACAGACTGCCAAGACTACCGGTATAGGTACCCTCATTGTGCATGAATTTGGGGGTGATGAAGTGCGGGATCGCCCACTTGCCCTTTTTGGACAGCAACCAGTGCTGGTTGTCGGTGACCGGTACCTGAGCCAACGGGCAGCCTGAGTCGCGCCAGTCAGGCAACAGCTCATCCAGCGCCCTGGGATCGATCACCGCCCCCGACAGAATATGCGCGCCGACCTCGGATCCTTTTTCGAGCACGCATACCGCAATCTCGCTGCCCGCTGCATTGGCCAGCTGTTTCAACCGGATCGCTGCCGCAAGGCCTGCCGGCCCCGCGCCCACGATCACCACATCATAGGGCATCGACTCGCGTTCGCTCACTTCCTGTCTCCTCTCGGAACACCGGCCTAACATCTCGTCGTGTGTCAGGCGCGTTCCGTCCCTCCCCCGATGAAGGCAGATTGACGCTGGCGTCAAGGCATGACTCTGTGACGCGATGGGTATTGAGGGAGCAACCGACTGGCGCGCCGAGGCCGCAAGCGCACTGAACTGGTGGCGCGACGCGGGCGTGGATGTGCTGGTCGAAGATGACCCGCGCGACTGGACCGCGCGCCCGGCCACAGCTGCACAACCGCACTCTCCGGAGCAGCCCGCCCCCGCGACTCCAGCAGTTGAAGCCCCGTTACCGGCGACGATTGAGGCATTTCTCGACTGGCGCTACGCAGCGGGTGCGCCCGAAGCGTCGCTCGGCGAGCCGCTGGTGCCCGCTGAAGGCGATCCTGCCGCGCCTCTGATGGTCATCACCGATCTTCCCGAACCTGATGGCAGTGTCCCGAGCCTGCTGAGTGGTGCGGCGGGCAGCTTGTTCGACCGGATGCTCGCAGCGATCGGACAGTCGCGCGATTCAATCTATCTGGTGCCGCTTTGCGCCGCTCGGCCGATTACAGGTCAGGTTCCACGCGATCTGGAGGCCAGGCTTGGCGAGGTTCTGCGGCACCATATCGCGCTGAGCGCGCCGAAGCGGATCTTGCTGCTCGGCCAGTCGGCCAGCCGTGCCATTCCTGGGACCGGTACCGGGCGTGGGCCGGGCAGTTTAACGCCCTTTAACCATTCTGGCGGACAATCGCAGACCGTCGCCACCTTCCATCCGCGGTTCTTGCTCAGCAAGCCCGCAGCCAAGGCCGACGCCTGGAAAGACCTGCAACTGCTGATCGGGGAACAGAGCCTGTGACTGCGCGTATCCTGCTGGCCGCTTGTGCGCTGATCGCACCACTGACCGCTTATGCGTCGGACGAACACACCGCACCGGTCGAACGGCGGGAGGCGAACGATGGCGTTCCCGCCCAGCTCGCCCGCGAAGAGCGCGACGCCTATCGCGCCGTGTTCGCCGCGATCCGCGAAGCACGCTGGGCCGATGCACAGATCAAGCTGGACGCGATGCGCCCCGGCCTGCTGCACGCCACCGCACGCGCCGAACTCTATCTCGCCAAGGGCTCGCCCAAGGTCGAACTCGCGCAACTGATGGCATTGCTGGGCGAAGCGCCCGAACTGCCCCAGGCGGAGCAGATCGCCCGCCTCGCCAAGCTGCGCGGCGCCACTGATCTGCCCAGCCTGCCCGCGGCACAGCGGATGATCTGGCACGCCGGTGCGCCGATCCGCAAACGCTACCGCTCGGCCAAGTCGGATGCCGCCGCCGCGCAGGTGGCGACCGCGATGGCGCCGCTGATCAAACTCGACAATGCATCCGGCGCGGAAGCGCTGCTCGACACCCGCGCCGCCGATCTCGATCCCGAAACGCTCACCGAATGGCGACAGCGGATCGCGTGGATCTATTACACCATCGGTCGCGACGCCGATGCCCGCCGCGTCGCCGCGCTGGCCCAGACCGGCAGCGGCGAGTTCGCGCCGCTGGCCGACTGGGTTCAGGGCCTCGCCGCCTGGCGCCAGAATGACTGCGCCGGGGCGCAGGCCGCCTTCACCGCCGTCGCGCAGCGCGCCGCCGACACCGAAAAGCGCACCGCCGGCCTTTATTGGGCCGCGCGCGCCGACATGGCATGCGGCCGCCCCGATCTGGTCAGCACCCGCCTGAAGAGCGCGGCACAGCATGACGAGACCTTCTACGGCATGCTCGCACGCCAGGCGCTGGGCATGAAGGAAGCGCCCGTCCGCGCCGAGAAGTTCGTCGCCACCGACTGGAGGGCGCTCGACCGCCGCCCCAATGTCCGCGTCGCCGCAGCGCTCGCGGAGATCGGCGAGGACTCACTGGCCAGCGAGGTCATCAAGCATCAGTCGAAGATCGGCGACGCGCGCGAACACGCCCCGCTCACCCGCCTCGCCGGTCGCCTCGGCCTTCCGGCGACGCAATTGTGGCTGACGCACAACTGCCCCGTCGGTGCAAGCCCGGTCGAAGAGGCGCGTTACCCCGCCCCCGACTGGACCCCGGACGGCGGCTGGCGCGTCGACAAGGCGCTGGTGTTCGCCCACACGCTTCAGGAATCGCGCTTCGACGCCAAGGTGCAGAGTCCGGCCGGTGCCTATGGCCTGATGCAGATCATGCCCGCCGCTGCCACCGACATCGCCCGCAAGCGCGGCGTCAGCATCGGTCGCGCCGACCTCTCCCGCCCCTCGACCAATATCGAAGTCGGCCAGTCCTATATCGAACAGCTGCGCGATCAGCCCTTTACCGGCGGCCTGCTGCCCAAGGTGATCGCCGCCTATAATGCCGGACCGACCCCGGTCGCGACCTGGAACGCGCAGATCCGCGACAAGGGCGATCCGCTGCTGTACATCGAAAGTATCCCGTACTGGGAAACGCGCGGCTATGTCATGACCGTCCTGCGCAACTATTGGATGTATGAAAAACAGGCCGGGCGGGACAGCAGCAGCCGCGCCGCGCTCAGTCAGGGATTATGGCCGAAAGTACCGGGCAGCAACGGTGGGACGGCGGTCCGCATGACTGCTTCAATGCCCCAGAATGACAGCGTGACCGGTGCCAATTGACCACAGCATCGCGTTCCGGCCGGTCCGGATCGCGGTCCTCACCGTGTCCGATACCCGCACGCTGGCGGATGACCGCTCCGGTGACACACTGGTCGATCGCCTGACCGGCGCTGGCCATGAACTCGCCGACCGCGCGATCATCCGCGACGACACCGACCTGATCGTAGCCCGGCTGCACAGCTGGATCGACGACGAGACGGTTGATTGCATCATCACCACCGGCGGCACCGGCGTCACCGGTCGCGACGTGACGCCCGAGGCGCTTGAGCGCGTCGCCGACAAGATGATCCCCGGCTTTGGCGAGCTGTTCCGCTGGCTCAGCTATGCGAAGATCGGCACATCGACGATCCAGTCGCGCGCCACCGCCTGTGTCGCGCGCGGCACCTATATCTTCGCGCTTCCCGGATCGACCGGCGCGGTCAAGGATGGCTGGGACGACATCCTCGCCACCCAGCTCGACATCCGCCACCGCCCCTGCAACTTCGTCGAGCTGATGCCGCGCCTGCGCGAGCGCTAGGGCCTATTCAGGCGTCGCCCTCAGCTCTTCGCCTTGGGCTTTGCCGGAATATTCTCGTCAAAGAACTTGCTCAGATCACCCAGCACCGACTCCCACGTCGCCAGCACATCGACGAAATTCTTCTTGTTGAGCCCTCCGATGGTGGCCACATCCCAGTTCACGAGCAGCCGGCCGTCGTCGCTGACACTCATCTGCGAGAATCGCCGACGCATGTTCCACTTGTTCGCCAGCTCGACCGTATTCTCGGGCTCCTTGACGAATGTGACCCGGAATTGCAGCGAGTCGCACGCCTTGGTCTCGACGCAGCCGTAGAAGAGCGTGTCAAAATTATATCCCGCTGCGGCGCTTTCGATCAGCGGATCGCCTTCCGTATCGATCTGCAACTTGGCCTTGTACCCCGCCTCGCGAAACGCATCGACCACCGATTTCGGATTGCTCGCACAGACCAGTTCAGCGGGGCACGGCTCCGTATCCTCGGCCGCTGCCGGAACAGCAGTGACGGCAAGGCACAACAAGCTGGCAGGCAGGTAAAGGCGACGCATCGATTCCCCCGTTCAAATGACGTGAACCGGTGTGATGCGAGTTGGGCGCACCGGTCAACCTGTTTCAAATGCGCCGGAAAAACAGACGAGCACGCGGCAATGTTCTTGTTTTGTTTTCAGCTCGGGTGTAGCCTCGGGTGATGGCCAACTCCCGCCCCGCCCGCGGCGCGACGCATAACCGCGAAAGCACCCGCTTCGCGCTTCCGGCGCGCGAGGCGGATGGCGACTGGCTCGACGCGCGCGACACAATCGACGGCGCGACATCGCCGTTACGCACCACCGTCACCGTCGAACACCCGCGCACCATATTGTCGCGCAACCAGTCGCCGGACATCCCGTTCGACCGGTCGGTGAACCCCTATCGCGGGTGCGAACATGGCTGCATCTACTGTTTCGCGCGGCCGACCCATGCCTGGCATGACCTGTCCCCGGGGCTAGACTTCGAGACCAGGCTGTTCGCCAAGCCGGATGCGCCCGCCCTGCTCCGCGCTGCGCTGGCAAAGCGCGGTTATGTCTGTGAGCCGATCGCATTCGGCACCAATACCGATCCCTATCAGCCGATCGAGGCGACGTGGCGGATCACGCGCGACTGCATTGCGGTGCTCGCCGAGTGCAACCACCCGATCACCATCACCACCAAGTCCGACCGGGTAACGCGCGACATCGACCTGCTCGCGCCGATGGCGGCAAAGGGGCTGGCGGCGGTGATGCTGTCGATCACCTCGCTCGATCCCAGGGTCGCGCGCACCGTCGAACCGCGCGCGCCGCACCCCGAACGCCGCCTGACCGCCGTGGCGAAGCTGCGCGCCGTCAACATCCCGACCTTCGTTTCGCTCTCCCCGGTCATCCCCGCGATCACCGACCATGAGATCGAACACATCATGGAACGCGCGGCGAAGGCCGGCGCTCTGGGCTGCTTCTACCTGCCCGTCCGCCTGCCGCACGAGGTCGCGCCGCTGTTCCGCGCCTGGCTGGACGAACATTTCCCCGACCGCGCCGCCAAGGTCATGGCGACGATCCAGTCGCTGCGCGGCGGCCGCGACAATGACCCCAATTTCCATACCCGCATGCGCGGCCAGGGTCCCTGGGCCGAACTGCTGCGCACCCGCTTCCGGATCGCGGCGAAGCGCTTCGGGCTCGACCGGCCCTTCCCCCCGCTCCGCCGCGACCTGTTCCGCCCGCCCGCCGGGGATCAGGGCGAGTTGTTCTAGATCAGGATGACGCGCGTGCCTTCGCGGCGGACCGCGACTCCGTTGGCGGTCAGCAACTCGGCGATAAACACAGCCGGGTCGGGCATGCCACGGTCGAGGAACATCCGCACCTGCTCCACCCCCACCCCGCCGCTTGCCGCAAATGCCGTCAGCCAGTGATCGGGGGTGATCACGCCAGCCTTGCGGTTCGGATCGATCAGCGTGCGCAGCCAGGTGAACAGGTCCGCCCGGGGATCGCGCTTCCGCACCGTGCCTTCAGCCGCCATCATCAGCACCGCGCCACAGGCATAGTTTGCGCGATGCTCGCTCCGCTCATACGCCCCCGACAGCGGCTTGCTGCCATTGATCGCGATACAGTCATCGATCGACTTCTGCAGGCGCCCGCGCGCGTCATATTCCGGGTGAAAATGCGCCAGCGCGCGAACCGCCATGACATCGGCAGCCCCCTCGGTCATCCATGCCGCGCTGCGCCGCGTGGTGCGGACCGTCTGACCCATCCAGAAATGGGCACTTTCATGCCCGATAAACCAGCGCGTCTGGGCGAGCAGCGCCGGTTTGGCTTCAACCATTGCCGCACCCTTCAGGTCCATCACGACCATCCCATCCAGCACGCTGCCCCCCAGCGATATGCCCGGCAGCGTCGTACCGCCCCAGGACGCCAGCAGTGTCGGGCGCGTGCCCGCAGGTCGGCCCAGCCGCGTGGTGTAATAGTCGAACAGGCGCGGGGTGAACCGGTTCAGCTCCTCCCTCGCCCAGACTGGCAGGCCGGGATCGATGATCCCGACAAAAGCGGGCGTTGCCACCGGCCGTGCCGGTCCCGAATAGACATAGGCCTGTTGCTGATCGAGCATCAGCCTGACCGTGCCGCGATGCAGCTTTCCGTTGAACAGCAACGTCTTGCCCGGATCGCGCACGGTCAACCGTGTCGGCACCTGATCGAACGCGACACCGTTCAGGTCGGCGGGCAGATCGCGGACAGCGGCGATCGTTGCAAGCGGCGCGGCGAGCTGATGGTCGCTGAACACCCCGACTCCGCCGTCGGAAAACACCATCGCGGGCTGATAGTCCGCCTCGACGGGATCGCTATAGGGCCGCACACGGATGCGTACCGTTTTCAACGGCGCGCCATCGCCGATCAGCACGTCATAATGGCCGATTCGTTCAAGCCGGACACCCGGGGTTTCGACGCTCCAGCTTTGCGATCGCCACGGCTTGCCGTCGAGCGCTTTGGCCGACCGCAGAAAGAACCACGCCGGCGCCGCGTGAGCGAACCGGTATTCGAGCAGCCACACGCCATCACTGTCGCGGCTGAGCAGCGCTTCCGTCATCGCCTTGGCCGGGCGTGCCAGTGTCGGGGTGGCGAAACCCGCCACGGTGCAGACCACACTCAGTAGCAGGGTGAGCAATCGAATGTTTCGCATCCATCGTGTATTACACGATTAATACAGTTCGGCAAGATTCCACCCCATCAGCGGCGGGTCACCCCGCCGCCGCAAAGCGGAAGTCGCGATATTGCTCGCGCAGCGCCGTCTTGAGCAGCTTGCCGGTCGCGGTGTGCGGCAGTTCGGCGACGAAGTGGATCTCGTCGGGCAGCCACCATTTCGCCACCTGCGTCGCCAGATGCTGCTGCACCTGCATCGCCGTCACATCGCTCCCCGGTTTGCGCACCACCAGCAGCAGCGGGCGTTCATCCCATTTGGGGTGATGGATACCGATCGCCGCAGCCTCCGCTACGCCGGGACAGCCGACCGCAGCATTTTCCAGCTCGACCGAGCTGATCCACTCACCGCCCGACTTGATCACGTCCTTGGCGCGGTCGGTGATCTGCATGATGCCATCAGGATGCAGCACCGCGACATCGCCGGTGTCGAACCAGCCGTCTTCGGTCAGGCACGGGCCGTTCGCGTCCTGGAAATATTGCTTGATGATCCACGGCCCCTTGATCTGCAGCCGCCCCGAGCTGACGCCATCGCGCGGCAGGATCGTGCCGTCCTCATCCACCGTGCGCAGTTCGACGCCGAACGGCGCCCGCCCCTGAAACACAGTCTTTTCGACCTTCTGCTCGAAACTCAGATCGTCCCAGTCATGCGTCGGCGCGCCCATCGTGCCGATCGGCGAGGTTTCGGTCATGCCCCAGGCGTGATTGACCCGCGCGCCCATCTTCATGATCCGCTCGATCATCGCGCGCGGTGCGGCCGAACCGCCGATCGTCACGACCTTCAGATGCTGTGGAGCCTCGCCGGTCGCGTCCATATGCTGGAACATCGCGAACCACACCGTCGGCACGCCCGCCGTATGCGTCACCCGCTCGCGGTTCATCAGGTCGCACAAAGTCTTGCCGTCATTGACCGCCGACATGACCAGCTTCACCCCCGCCATCGGTGCGGCAAAGGGCAGGCCCCAGCCAACCGCATGGAACATCGGCACTACTGGCAGCACCACCGACTGGGTCGACAGGTCGAAGACCGCAGGCTGCAGCTCCGCCATCGCATGAATCATCGACGATCGGTGCGTGTAGAGTACCCCCTTCGGATTGCCGGTCGTACCGCTGGTGTAACAGAGCATGCACGGCTCGCGCTCGTCACCCTCGACCCAGCTAAAGTTGCCGTCCTCGGCGCCGATCACCGCCTCGAAACTGTCGGGCCCCTCCCCGTCAAAGACGATATAATGTTCGATCGTTCTCCATTGCGGCTTCAGCTTGTCGACAATCGGCTGGAACATCCGATCATAAATCAGCACACGATCCTCGGCATGGTTGACGATATAGGCCAATTGGTCCTCAAACAGCCGCGGGTTAATCGTATGAACAACCCCCCCCATCCCGATCGTGCCGTGCCACGCGACCAGGTGGCGGCTGTGGTTCATCGCCAGCGTCGCGACGCGATCGCCCTTGCGGATCCCCCGCCGTTCCAGCGCCTGCGCCAGCCTGCGGCTATCCCGCGCGATGCCGGCCCAGTCGGTCACCGTCTCGCTGCCATCGGCCCAGCGGCTGATAATCTCGCGCGACCCATATTCGCGCTCGGCATGCTCGATCACCCGAGGTACCCGAAGCTCGAAATCCTGCATCGCGCCCAGCATCGCTCTCTCCCAGTTGCACGGCTTTCCGTGTTCGGAAGGTCATCCTGTCGGTTCGAGACCGCAGATGCAAGCGGAACGCCTCAGCTCGCCAGCGCCAGCCTCGGCTGTTCGGTCGGCTTGAGTTCGGCGCGCTCGATCCCCGGCAAGCCCTCGATCCGTGTCGCCAGTTCACCGTCGAGCCGGAAGTTTCGTCCCAGCACCAACTCCGCCTCACCACCACCGGGCAGCGGTGCGTCGATCACGACCTCGCACCGCCCACCGCGCGCGTCCTCCAGCAATTTGGCGACCGCAACCAAGGCACCAGCCTCACGCACCGCCATGCGCAGCGTCAGGCGCACGTCCTTCGCCATCCCCTCGAACGGCTGCACCTTACGCACCGTCACGCGCGCGCTGTCCTCGCCCGGCCGCCGGTCGAGTTCGACGGTCAGGATGCCGCACCCTCCGACGCGCGCCGCATCCTCCATCTCCTTGGCGGTGAACTCCTCGAAGCAGGTGCACGGCACCGTCCCGCTCGCGTCGGACAGCGTGGCCATCATGTAACGCTTGCCGCGCGCCGAGGTGCGCCAACGCGCATCCTCGATCAGTGCGGCGATGGTCGCCCCGGCGCGCCCACCCTCGGCAATCTCGATATCGTTGAGGCTGGCGATGCTGCGCGCCGAATGCAGCTTGGCAAGATGCTGGTAGCGGTCGAGCGGGTGCGCCGAGAAGAAGAAGCCGAACGCCTCCTTCTCCGCCTCGATCCGCTGGCCCAGCGTCCAGTGCGCGGTCTTGGGCAGCTGGATCGCTGATCCCACCGGCTCGGCCTCACCGAACAGGCCGCCCTGCCCGCTGGTGCGGTTCTCGTGCGTGCGCTGTGCCACCGCCATGATCGTCTCGGCGGCGGCATGCACCTTGGCGCGATCCGGCGCGACGCTGTCGAACGCCCCCGCCCCGGCCAGCGCCTCGACCTGCCGCTTGTTGAGCAGGCGCGGGTCCACGCGCCGCGCGAAATCGTCCAGGCTCTGGAACCGGCCCTTGGCCTGACGCTCCTCGACCAGCAACTCCATCGCCCGCTCGCCCACGCCCTTCAGGCCGGCCAGCGCATAGCGCACGGCAAACCCGTCGCCATGTTCGGCAACCGAAAACTCTGCCTCGCTCGCATTGATGTCGGGCGGCAGGCAGGGCGTGCCGAGCCGCTTCATATCCTCGACGAACACTGCCAATTTCTCGGTTTGGCCGAGTTCGAAGCACATCGAGGCCGCGTAGAATTCGTGCGGATAATGCGCCTTCAGCCACGCGGTGTGATAGGCGAGCAGCGCATAGGCGGCCGCGTGCGACTTGTTGAAGCCGTACCCGGCAAACTTGTCGATCAAGTCGAACAGCTCGTTGGCCTTGGCTTCGGAGATGTTGTTGACCTTGGCACAGCCCTCGACGAACAGCGCGCGCTGCGCGTCCATCTCCGCCTTGATCTTCTTGCCCATCGCGCGGCGCAGCAAATCTGCGCCGCCGAGCGAATAGCCGGCCAGGATCTGCGCGGCCTGCATCACCTGTTCCTGATAGACGAAGATGCCGTAGGTTTCCTTGAGGATCCCCTCCAGCAACGGGTGCGGATATTCGATCGGCTCCAGCCCCTGCTTACGCCGCCCGAACATCGGGATATTGTCCATCGGGCCCGGGCGATAGAGCGAGACGAGCGCGATGATGTCGCCGAAATTGGTCGGCCGCACCGCCGTCAGCGTGCGCCGCATTCCTTCGGATTCGAGCTGGAACACGCCCACCGTCTCACCGCGCTGGAGCAGCTCGTACACCGCCGGATCGTCCCAGCCGAGCGCGGCAAGGTCGATGCTGATGTTGCGCGCG
The DNA here is from genome assembly GCA_964393565.1 of uncultured Stakelama sp. Lineage (GTDB taxonomy): Bacteria > Pseudomonadota > Alphaproteobacteria > Sphingomonadales > Sphingomonadaceae > Sphingomonas. The sequence continues at coordinate 41,611 of CAYMUJ010000005.1, forward strand.
GCCAGCAGATCGACCGCCTTTTGCAGCACCGACAGCGTCTTCAGGCCAAGGAAGTCGAACTTCACCAGCCCCGCGCCCTCGACATATTTCATGTCGAACTGCGTCACCGGCATGTCCGAGCGCGGGTCGCGGTACAGCGGCACCAGCTCGGCCAGCGGACGGTCGCCGATCACAACGCCCGCCGCGTGGGTGGACGAGTGGCGCGGCAGCCCCTCCAGCCGCATGGCCAGATCGATCAGGTGGCGGACATCGCTCGCGCCGTCATACTCCGCCTTGAACTCGCTCACCCCATTGAGCGAGCGCGACAGCGTCCACGGATCGGTCGGGTGGTTGGGCACCAGCTTGGCAAGGCGATCAACCTGACCATAGCTCATCTGCAGCACGCGCCCGGTATCCTTGAGCACCGCGCGTGCCTTCATCGTTCCGAAGGTGATGATCTGCGCGACCTGGTTGCGCCCATATTTCTGCTGGACGTAGCGGATCACCTCGCCACGCCGGGTTTCGCAGAAGTCGATGTCGAAATCGGGCATCGACACACGTTCCGGGTTCAGGAATCGCTCGAACAGCAACCCCAGCGCCAGCGGATCGAGATCGGTGATGGTCAGCGCCCATGCGACCACGCTGCCCGCGCCCGAACCACGCCCCGGCCCCACCGGAATCCCGTTCGCCTTGGCCCATTTGATGAAGTCCGCAACGATCAGGAAGTAACCCGGAAACCCCATCTGCACGATGATGTCGGTTTCGAACGCCAGCCGGTCGTAATATTCCTGCCGTTTGGCTAGATCGGTAATCCCCGCCGTCTCCAGTCGCGCCTCCAGCCCCGCCCGCGCATCCGCGCGCAGCTGCGCCGCCTCGCCCTCGATATCGCCGGCGAGGCTGGGGAGGATCGGCTTGCGCTTCGGCGCGGCAAAGGCACAGCGCTGCGCCACCACCAGCGTATTGTCGATCGCTTCGGGCAGGTCGTCGAACAGCCGCTTCATCTCGGTCGCGGGCTTCATCCACGCATCGGGCGATGAGCGCTGCCGATCGTCGCTCGCGACATAGGCCGATCCCGCAATGCACAGCATCGCATCATGCGCCTGATGGAAGTCCGGCACAGCATAGCAGGCCGGATTGGTCGCCACGATCGGCAGGCCACGGTCATAGGCCAGGTCGAGCAGCTTGGGCTCGGCGCGCGCCTCTACTTCGTCAAGCCGCCGGATGATCTCGATATAGAGCCGGTCGCCGAACAGCGCCTGGAGCCGGTCGGCATAGGCCAGCGCAGCATCCTCCTGCTCCTCGGCGAACAGCCGCGCCAACGCGCCCTCACGCCCCGCGGTGAGCGCGATCAGTCCGTCGGTGCGCCCCTCCAGCGCCGCGAAGGGGACATGCGCGTCCTTCTCGATCGGCCGGTCGAGATGCGCCATCGACACCAGGTGACAGAGATTTTCATACCCCGTCGCGTCCTGCGCAAACAGCGCCAGCCAGTCGAGCGCCGGGGTCACACCATCGGGCACATCCGGCCGCTCGACGCACAGCAGCGATCCCACGATCGGCTGCACCCCGGCCTTCTTCGCCGCATCCGAATAGGACATGGCGGCATAAAGCCCGTTGCGATCGCACAACCCCGCCGCCGGAAACCCCAGCTCCCGCGCCCGCGAAGCAATCGCCTTCGGCTCGATCGCCCCCTCCAGCATCGTGTAGGCGGAAAAGACGCGAAGGGGCACGAAACCGGAATGAGGCATGCGCAGAACCTAGGCTTTGGAGGCAGCAAAAACCAGCCGGGTGCGCCGGTTACCCACAGCTTTCACGGCCCCTCGGCACAACCCGAAATCATGTCCTTAACCTCCAATTCGGTCTCTTCATTGATCGACCTGACTCGAAAGTCGTGCTCTTGTGAATTCCCAATCAGGAGGGCGACATGGCAGTCTATAACGGGACGAGCGGCGGCGATTTCTATTTCGGTACCGCAACGGCTGACACAATCTATGGCAATGGCGGCCCCGACAATCTGCTCGGTGGCGATGGTGCCGACGCGATTTATGGCGGCGACGGCAACGACAACATCCTCGATTTCGACGGTCAAAATCCCGATCTGTATGCCGACACGCTGAACGCCGGCGCCGGCGACGATTACATCTACGGGGGATATCTCGATAATATCGACGGCAGCTCGGGCCTTGATCGCCTGATCCTTCGTCTCGATTACGCGCCGACCGGCATCGTATTTGACTTCACGGCATTATGGTCCGGAGCGACCTATACGCTCGCCGGTGCGACGATCCGCGGCATGGAACGACTGCAATGGGCAACGGGCAGCGCCTTTAGCGACATCCTCACCAGCGGCACCCCGAGCACGCAGACGGCACAGCTAAGCGGCCTTGGCGGAGGCGACCAGCTGACCGGCGGGGCCGGGACCGATTATCTGGATGCGCATAGCGCGGTCGGGTCATATGCGGGGGTCTACGATACAGATTATGACGTCCTGTATGGCCTTGGTGGCAACGACATCCTGTCGTGCGGGATTGGCGATTATGTCGATGGCGGCACCGGCACCGACCGGCTCAACATCGACCTGATTACCAGCGGCACGGGCGTGACGATCGACTTTTCCACATTGCTGGCCAGCGGTAGCGACACCATCCTCGGCACGCCCCTCATCAGCATCGAAGATATCGGCATCGTAATGGGCACGAACAGCGACGATGCCATCTACGCCTATGCGGATGCGACGGCGACAACATTGGTCGGGCGCGACGGGAACGATCTGCTGGTCACCGGAAACGGCGACGATGTCCTGGACGGCGGTTCCGGAGCCGACACGATGGTGGGCGGCGCCGGCAATGACGAATATCGCGTGGACAATCTCGGCGACACGATCAACGAGACATCGGGAGGCGGCACAGATACCGTCGTCGCGTCAATCTCATGGACGCTGGGCACCAATCTCGAGCGATTGACGCTCTCCAGCAGCAGCGGCGCGATCAACGGCACCGGCAACAGCCTCGCCAACCTGATCGATGGCAACAACGCGGCCAACATCGTGAGCGGCGGCGATGGGGACGATTATCTCAATCCGCTTGACGGGGACGATGTCCTGATCGGCGGGACCGGCCGCGACGATCTCGTGGGTGGCGCGGGGGCCGACCGCTATGTCTTTGACGACGGCGACTTCAGCGGTACCAGCTGGGGCCTTGCCGATCGCATTTACGGGTTCAGCGCCGCGCAGGGGGACCGGATTGACCTGTCTCAGGTCGACGCGATTGCAGGCGGCGCAGATGATACGTTCAGCTTCATCGGCAGTGCAGCCTTTGGCGGTGTAGCGGGCCAGCTCCGTTACGACAATGTCGGCGGGGTCACGACCATTTATGGCGACGTCAATGGTGATGGCGTCGCCGACTTCGCCATCGCCCTGAACAGCGCAGTGACGATGACGGCGACCGATTTCATCCTCTGATCAAGCGCGGGAGCCGGCCCCGGGCCGGCTCCTACAACAGCTTCTCGATATCCGCCGCGATATCCTCGGGCTTGGTCTGCGGGGCGTAGCGCTCCACGACGTTCCCCTCGCGATCGATCAGGAACTTGGTGAAGTTCCACTTGATCCCCTCGGTCCCGAACAGCCCCGGCGCCTGCTTCTTGAGCCAGCGGTACAGCGGCGCCGCATTCGCGCCATTGACGTCGATCTTGCCGAATACTGGGAAGGTGACGTCATAGGTCAGCGAACAGAAATTCGCGATCTCCGCCGCATCGCCCGGCTCCTGCGCGCCAAACTGGTTGCAGGGAAAGCCCAGCACCGCGAACCCGCGCTCGCCATAGCGGCGGTGCAGTTCCTCCAGCCCGGTATATTGCGGCGTGAACCCGCATTTCGACGCGACATTGACGATCAGCAGCACTTTGCCCGCGAACTCCGACAGGTCTGCCAGTTCGCCGCTCGAAGTGGTGACCGGGATTTCGGTGATCGTCGTCATGCCGTCTCCTCCAGCAATCCCTCGTGCAACCGCACCACACGGTCCATCTTCGCCGCCAGCCGCTCGTTATGCGTCGCGATCAGCGCCGCCGCCCCCTCGCCGCACACCAGCCGCAGAAATTCGGCGAGCACCACGTCAGCGGTTTTCTCGTCCAGATTGCCGGTCGGCTCGTCCGCCAGCACCAGCGCCGGACGGTTGGCGAGCGCGCGGGCGACGGCAACACGCTGCTGCTCGCCGCCCGACAGCTGGCTCGGGCGATGCGTCAGCCGGTGGCCAAGGCCCAGCGCGGTCAGCAGCGCCTCTGCCCGGGCGCGCGCATCGGTATGGGTCGCATTCTGGATCAGCTGCGGCAGCACGACATTCTCGGTCGCGTCGAAATCGGGCAGCAGATGGTGGAACTGATAGACAAAGCCGAGCTTGTCGCGGCGCGTCAGCGTCCGCGCATGGCTTTCCAGCTTCGCGACTTCGATGCCGGCGATGCGGATCGAACCCTCGAACCCGCCTTCGAGCAGGCCAACCGCCTGCAACAGCGTCGACTTGCCCGAACCGGACGGGCCGAGCAGCGCGACGATCTCACCCGGAGCGACCGAAAGGTCGATGCCGCGCAGCACCTCGATCGTCGCATCGCCCTGCGTGAACGCGCGGCGCAGGCCCCGGGTCTGGAGAACGGCTTCACTCATAGCGCAGCACCTGAACCGGATCGGTGCTCGCCGCCTTGAACGCGGGATAGAGCGTGGCGAGGAAGCTGAAGCCCAGCGCCATCAGCGCGATGCTGGCGACCTCCACCGGATCGGTCTTGGCGGGCAATTCGGTCAGGTAACGCATCGAAGGATCCCAGATTTCCTGTCCGGTGATGAAGCCGAGGAAGCTCAGCACCCCGTGCCGGAAATAAAGCAGGACGAAGCCGAGGATCAGGCCGGCTACAATGCCCAGCCCGCCGATCGCGGTACCGACGGTCACGAAAATCTTGATCAGCCCGCTGCGGGTGGCGCCCATCGTGCGCAGGATCGCGATGTCGCGGGTCTTGGCGCGCACCAGCATGATCAGCGATGACAGGATGTTGAACACCGCGACGAGGATCAGGATCGACAGCACCGTAAAGGTCACCAGCCGGTCCACCGCCAGCGCCTCGAACAATGTGGCGTTGAGCGTGCGCCAGTCGCTGAGCTGCGCGGTCTGCACCACCTTCTGCGCCAGCGGGGCAAGGATTTCGCCGACACGGTCAGGATCTTCGGTGTCGATCTCAACCATGCTGACCGAATCGCCCATCAGCAGCAATGTCTGCGCGGTCTCCATCGGCATGACCACGAACGCCTTGTCATAGTCATAGACGCCGACCTCAAAAATCGCGGCGACTCGGTACGACACGATGCGCGGCACGGTGCCGAACGGAGTCGATGGCCCCTGCGGGCTGATCAGCTGAACGCTGCTGCCCAAAGATGCGCCTAGCGTGCTCGCCAGCCGCGACCCGATCGCCACGCATTCGCAGTCGGGCGTCAGCTCGACCATCCGGCCCATCACGACATTGCGGTTGAGCGTCGGGTTCGCGCGCAGGTCACCAACGGTCATGCCGCGAATCAGCACGCCTTCGACCCGGCCCTGAAAGCTCGCCATCAACGGCTGCTCGATCAGCGGGGTGGCGGTCGTCACGCCCGGCGTCTTGCGCGCCTCGGTCACTACATCGCGCCAGTCGCGCAGCTGCCCGCCATAGCCCTGCACCACAGCATGGCCATTGAGCCCGGTGATCTTGTCGAACAGCTCGGCGCGAAAGCCGTTCATCACGCTCATCACGATGACCAGAGCAGCAACGCCCAGCATCACCGCGACCAGGCTGATCGACGCGACCAGCGCGATAAAGGCCTCGCCCCGGCCCGGCAGCAGATACCGGCGCGCGATCATGCGTTCATATCGGGAAAGAAGCATGGCGCGGTGTTAGGGGGTGGCGCGGGCGCGCGCAATCACGCTGTTGCCAAATAAACACAGCGTTGCCGCAATCCGCCGCCGTGACGTCAACGCCCCGTGACAACCGCCTGTCGCCATCCTAGCACACTCCCACGAAGCAATGGCAAAGGCCGTGGTTCGGGGAGGCTCTTCAGCCCCGTCCTGCAAAGGACGCGCGGGCAGAAGTGGCCACTTAAGGGGGCTGACGAGGCATCGTCACGCAGGGGCCCGGGTCGGAAACGGCCCGGGCCTTTGGCATTTCTGGAGCCTGGCGCCAGCACGCGCCTCCACCCGGCCGCCAGACGCAGAGATTCTTGGGTGGCCGGGCTGGCACCGCACCGACGAAGTCGAACAAACAAGTTCGGGGAGGAAGCCTTGGGAGCCATCCCGGCTTCCTCCCCTGTCCGGTGTCACACGGCACCCGCGTGCAAGGGCGCCCTGCGACACCGACATTCCGTCAGAAGCTGAAACTCACCGTCCCGCCCCAGGTCCGCGGATCGCCGACATTGCCCGCGATCAGCCCGGTATTGCCGGGCGTCGTCGCCAACACATCGAAATACTCGACATCAAACGCATTGCGGACCCAGGCGAAGACATTGATCCCGTCATCGGTGCGATAGCCAAGCCGCAAATTGGTCAGCGCATAGCCATCGATATCGGTGTAGATCGAACGTGAGGCATTGGACGAGAATTTGCTCCGCGCACTGGCATCCACACCCAGATAGACCTCCCCCGTCTTGCCCAGAATCGATGCCGGCCGATTCGCCTCGCCGCCAAAGGAAAAGGCCCAGTTGGAAATGCCGGGCAACCACTGGCCGGAGATGTCGCACGCAATCGGGCTGTTCGTCCCCGGGGTCCCGGGCGCACCAATCACCGCGCCGCTGCCGCCGCCCGCCAGCTCCGGCGGGCATGGCGCATTGGTGAATTCGACATATTCGTGATCGGTGTAGGCACCATTGGCGTACAGGCTGAACCGCTCGCTCGGCCGGATCGAGAAATCGACCTCGACACCGCGCACACGCACCTCACCGGCATTGGCGAGATAGCCGCGCAGTGTCGCGTTCGCCCCGTCATTCACCAGCGCCTGATAGTCCTTGATCGCCGTCCAGAAGCCGGTGACGTTCAGCGTCGCCTTACGATCCCAGAATTGCGTCTTCGCGCCGATCTCGAAATGATCGACCTGCTCCGGCTTCACCTGCGCGAACTGGGTCTGGGCGACTCCGTTGACCACTGGCACGCCGTTCAGATTGAGCCCGCCCGATTTGAACGTATGTGCGTAGGTTGCATAGAGCAGTACGTCCGCGCTCGGCTTGTACGAAGCAGTCACGTCATAGGACACATTCCACGCGCGATATGCCTCATCCCGGATCGCCTGAGGGGTCAGTGCAGCGCGCTGCTCGACCTGACGCGGGGTGCCGCCGGTCGCAGGCACCAGATTGCCCTGCCCGTCCCGCACGATCGACACATAGCTGCCGACCTTGTCATCGTAATTGACCCTCACACCCGGCGACAGCGTCAACTGATCGGTCAGCTTCCAGTTGAGCTTGCCGAACAGCGCGCCGCTGAAGTTCTTGAGGCGAATGTCGTTCGACGCGGTCAGCCCGTCCAGCACCGTCGGGTCGTTCGACAGTGCATTGCTCGGATTGATCAGCCAGCGGCTCGCCGCTGGCCCCTGGCGCTGGGTGCCGGTGGTGTGAATATCCTGATAGAAAGCGAAAGCGCCGAGCACATAGTCGAACCCGGCGCCTTCCCCGGCATAGCGGAATTCCTGGGTGAACTGGTCCTGCCGCGTCGGATTCTGCGACAGAGTCGTGATCGGCAACCCGGTAAAATCGCGGTCATTAGCCGGCACCCAGTCCCAGAAACGCCACGCCGTCACCGACGTCAATGTGCCGCTGCCCAGATCCAGCTCGCCCCGCAGCGACACGCCGCCCAGCGTATTGGTCGCATTCAGATCGGCATCGACATCAGTCAGCCGATCGAACGGATTGGTGCTCGGCACGGCATAGCCGAACGCAGCAGTCAGCGCCGGATACTGCCGCGCCGCCGCACGCTGGGTCGGGCCATAGCGAACATAGATTTGCGCGCAGCACTCGGGATCCTGCCGGTTGTAATCCGCGCTTAGCGTCAGATCGAGCGTATCGCTCGCACGCCACAGGATCGCGCCGCGCAGTCCGATATTATCCTGCTCATTCACATAATTGCCGGTAGCGACATTGTAGATCGTGCCACGTCGCCCGGTTGCCGCGATGCCAAACCGCGCCGCGACGGTCTCGCTCAGCGGCCCTGAAATCGAAGCCTTTGCCTGTTTGAAGCCCAGGCTGCCCGCGCTGATCTCGGCTCGGCCCTCAAAATTGAAACTCGGCGCCTTGGACGTGATGCTGATCGCGCCGGCGACGGTGTTCTTGCCATACAGTGTTCCCTGCGGTCCGCGCAGCGTTTCGACCTGCTGGACATCCAGGAAATCGAGCGTCGCGACCGCGACCCGGCTGAAATAGACTTGGTCGATATAGACGCCGACCCCCTGGTCGATGCCATCATTGGTCAGGCCCAGCGGCGCGCCAAGGCCGCGGATGTTAACCGAGGAGTTGCGCGGATTGGTCGAGTAGAATTGCAGCGTCGGCTGAAGCTGAGCAAGCCGCGCCACGTTAAAGCTGCCGGTATTGTCCAGCTCCTTGACGCCGACGACCGAGATCGGGATCGGCACGTCCTGAACCTGCTCGCTTCGACGCCGCGCAGTCACCACGATCTCGGACGCCGCCGAACTGCGCTGCACATCCTCTTCATCGCGCCGCGCTTCGCCTGGCACCGTCGGTGGCGTGGTCTGCTGAACAGTCACGTCGGCTTCCTGCAACGCGTGCGGCGCGGTCGAAGACAGCAGCAATAGTGAAAGCGTGCTCAGGTGCATCTCGGTAATCCCCTTCGGTCGTGTCGGGATTAAAATCCATCAATCGAGTAGGTTTTGGCGAGAAAGCAATTCTATTCCCAGTATATCGATATGCTTTACGCCCGCAAAATCTCTCATTTTCTCGCTCTTGAAAGCCGCACGACACTTCCCAAATCTCAATCGTTCGGCGCCGTCAGGGCCGGACAAACCTGGCATCGCGGATGAACCGGATGCCGCAAGACGTTGAAATTGCTCATTGGAGGATTGCACAATGCGTCAGATCGATTTGACCCCCTTCCGCCGCTCGACGATCGGCTTCGACCGGCTCTTCGACATGCTCGAAGCCACCGCGCGCCAGTCCAGCAGCGAGAATTACCCCCCCTTCAACCTCGAGCGTGTGTCGGAGGACCGCTATCGCATCACGATCGCCGTCGCCGGCTTCAAGGCTGACGAGATCGAGATCGTCGCCCAGCAGAACCTGCTGCAGGTGACCGGCAAGAAGGGCGAGACCCAGGACAACAACCCCGCGCAGATGCTGCATCTCGGCATCGCCAATCGCGGGTTCGAACGCCGCTTCGAGCTGGCCGACTTCGTGCGTGTCGAGAGCGCGGACCTCACCGACGGCCTGCTCGTGATCGAGCTGGTGCGCGAGGTGCCGGAGGCGATGAAGCCGAAGAAGATCGCGATTGGTGGCGGCAGCGCGGAAAAGACCGCGATCGAACATCGCGACGTCGCCTGATGTGACACCCCCCGGGCGCTGCGCTGACCCCTTGCGCATCGCCACAAAAGAGGGCGTCCGAACTTCGGTTCGGACGCCCTTTTTCTCACCCGTTTCAGGGGGTTGGTGTCACACCAGTCGCGACTGCCGCACCGCTGCCTCGATGAAGCTGGCAAACAGCGGATGCGGGTCGAACGGCTTCGACTTCAGCTCCGGGTGGAACTGCACGCCGACGAACCACGGATGGTCTGGCCGCTCGACGATCTCGGGCAGCATCCCGTCGGGCGACATGCCGGAGAAGACGAGGCCGCCCGCCTCAAGCCGCTCGCGATAGCCGGTATTCACTTCGTAGCGGTGGCGATGGCGCTCGCTGATCGCTTCGCCACCATAGATCGACGCCACGACCGAATTGCCATTGAGCTTCGCCGGATAGGCGCCCAGCCGCATCGTGCCGCCCAGATCGCCGCCTTCCTCGCGCTTCTCGATCCCGTCGGCGCTCATCCATTCGGTAATGATGCCCACCACCGGCTCGTCGGTCGGCCCGAACTCGGTCGACGACGCTTTGGCGATCCCGGCCATGTTCCGTGCACCTTCGACGCAGGCCATCTGCATGCCGAAACAAATGCCGAAATAGGGCACCTTGCGCTCACGTGCGAAGCGGACGCTGGCGATCTTGCCCTCCGCACCGCGCGAACCGAATGCGCCCGGGACCAGAATCGCGTGGCACGGCTCCAGATTGGCCGCGACCTCGGCATCGTCGCCCTTTTCGAACAATTCGGCGTCGATCCAGCGGATATTGACCTTCACCTTGTTGGCGATGCCGCCATGGACCAGCGCCTCGTTGAGCGACTTGTAGGCGTCAGGCAGGCCGACATATTTGCCGACCACGCCGACCGTCACTTCGCCTTCCGGGTTGAACAGTCGGTCGGTGATGTCGGTCCAGCGCGACAGATCGGGCGCCGCACCCGGCTCGATCCCGAAGGCGCGCAGCACTTCGCTGTCCAGCCCCTCGGCATGATATTGCAGCGGCACGGCATAGATGCTCGGTGCGTCGAGCGCGGGAATGACCGCACTGGCGGGCACGTTACAGAATTGCGCGATCTTCGCCCGCTCGCTCGCAGGCAGCGGCTTTTCGGCACGACACACCAGCACATCGGGCTGTACGCCCAGCGACGCCAGTTCGCGCACGCTATGCTGGGTCGGCTTGGTCTTCAACTCGCCCGCCGCCGCGATGTACGGCACGAGCGTCACGTGAATGCTGATCGACTGGCCGCGGCCCAGTTCGTTCTTGAGCTGGCGGATCGCTTCGATGAACGGCAGCGATTCGATGTCGCCGACGGTTCCGCCGATCTCGCACAGCACGAAATCCAGATCCTCGGTCTCCGCCTGGGCGAAGTCCTTGATCGCGTCGGTCACGTGCGGGATCACCTGGACGGTCGCGCCCAGATAGTCGCCGCGCCGCTCACGCTCGATGATCGTCTTGTAGATTCGGCCCGATGTGATGTTGTCCGACTGGCGGCTCGCAACACCCGTAAACCGCTCATAATGGCCAAGATCCAGGTCGGTCTCGGCCCCGTCGTCGGTCACATAGACTTCGCCATGCTGATAGGGCGACATCGTGCCCGGATCGACGTTCAGATAGGGATCGAACTTGCGGATGCGGACCTTGTACCCGCGCGCCTGGAGCAGGGCAGCGAGGCTGGCGGCCATCAGGCCTTTTCCAAGCGAGGAGACCACGCCGCCGGTGATGAAGATATACCGCGTCATGGGAGTCACCGCTTATCCTTCAAGCACGAGTTGGGGCAAGCGCCCGACTCCGGACGCCGCCAAAAAAGTTTCGACAATAGAGTTTAGTTCGCGAGCGGAACGGCGCTGTTGTCCGCCGGAGCCGCCGGAACCGGCTGCGTGGCGGGGGCAGTCTGCGTCTTCGGAGCTGCCGCGCCGCTAGTGTCGATTGCGCTATCGCCGCGCGTCGCGGCCAGCACTGCCAGCGTGATGCTCATCAGAATGAAGGCACCGGCCAGAATCGCCGTCGCGCGGGTCAGGAAATTCGCCGCGCCGCGCGCGGACATCAGCCCCGACGGGCTGCCGCCGGTGGTCAGGCCGCCGCCTTCGGACTTCTGCATCAGGATCACCGTCACCAGCAGAAATGCGATGATGGCGTGAACGACGAGGAGGAAGGTGAACAGCATGGCGAACTTTCTCGGGAAAGCGGCCACATAGGGAACCGCGCGGCGCGGATCAACCGCGTATCGCGCCTTGGCTGTCCTGGCGACCGTCGCCAAAAACCAAAGATTTCGCCATCGTCCTGAAACCGGTTCACGATCGGGGCGTTGATACGGCTCTCGACTGCTTACGGACGTGTAACGGAATGACGCGCGCAATGAACGGACATTGCCTGGACCAATGGAAATCAACGCTGGTTGATTACGTCCGCTCTGGCGAGCCCGATCTGACCAATCGGCAGATGGCTCTGATGCTGCTTGTCTATCTCGAACAGGGGCCCCACACCGTACGCGGCCTGGCACACAGACTGAACGTGTCAAAGCCGGTCATCACACGCGCCTTGAACAGGCTGGGCGCACTAAGCTATCTGCGCCGCCAGCGTGATGACGCCGACAAACGAAACATCTTTGTCGCGCGCACACCGGAAGGGGCGGAGTTTCTTGCAGAATTCGGACAATTCGTCACCGGCAACGGGGTCGGTAGCAGCAGACAATTCACCCCGGCGTAACCGATTCGCATTGCGCGGTCGCTCGATCGAGATCGACCCGCGGCGCGAGGCGGCCCGCCGCGATCTCGCCGATGTTCGCCTGGCAGAGCGCGTTTTTGCGCCTCATTATGCCGCGCCGCTGACGCGACTGGCGGCACGTGCGACCCCGTTGCGCTTCGGTCGCGATGCAGAATCGGAGCTGCTCGCAACCCTGTCACCGGGCGAAGCGTTCGAGGTGCTGGAAATCTCAGGCGGCCTTGCCTGGGGCAGCGCGCCGGCACGGCAGCTGGTCGGTTATGTCAGCGCCGATGACCTGGGTTCGCCGGCATGACCATCACCGTATTCATTGACGGCGCAGCCGGAACCACCGGGCTTGAGATCCGCGAGCGCCTGACCGGGCGCAGCGAGATCGACCTGATCTCGCTTGCCGATGCCGATCGTAAAAGCGCGACACGCCGTGCAGAGGCGCTCAACAGTGCCGATTTCGTGATCCTGTGCCTGCCCGATGATGCTGCACGCGAAGCCGTCGCGCTGATCGACAATCCCCGCACCCGCGTCATCGACGCATCGACCGCGCACCGCGTTGCCGATGGCTGGACCTATGGCTTTGCCGAACTGGAACCGGCTCAGGCGCAAGCCATAGCCGACGCGCCGCGCGTGTCGAATCCCGGTTGCTGGCCCACCGGCTATCTGGCGCTGGTCCGTCCGCTCGTTCGCGCGGGCCTGATCCCGGCGGACTGGCAGCTCAGCACAGGCGGTGCCTCGGGCTATTCGGGCGGCGGCAAGGCGATGATCGCCGAGTTCGAGGGCGGATCGGAACCCACGGTTTTCCGCGCCTATGGCCTCAATCTCGATCACAAGCATCTGCCCGAGATGCAGAAGCACGCCCGGATGGAGCACCCGCCCATCTTCATGCCTGCGGTCGCCCATGCCTATCGCGGGATGCTGGTTGAAGTGCCGCTGGCGCTTGCCGCGCTGCCACGCAAGCCCTCCCCCGCGCTCATTCTGCAAACGCTCGCGGACAGCTATCGCGACTCACCGATCGTGCGCGTGCTCGACGATGCAGAAACGACATTGGTACGGCTCGAAGATGACGCCGGAACCGACCGGTTGACGATCCGCGTATTCGCCAATGCAGAGCGCGGTCAGGCCCGTCTGGTCGCGACACTCGACAATCTCGGCAAGGGTGCGGGCGGCGCGGCAGTGCAAAATCTCAACATCATGGCCGGTCTCGACCAGACTGCGGGTCTGGTATTGTGACCAGAACCCGCCAGGCGGCACAGGGCCAACTTTAGCCACAAATAGCTAGAGGCGGGTTCGCAACCCGCAAACGCGCTGCTAGGGCAGCGGCGAACTGAAATTTCGGAGGATCGATGCGACAGCCTTTCAGCAAGCTGCTGCTGTTCGGAGCGACAGGGGATCTTGCTCAGCGCATGCTGATCCCATCGCTTTACGGCCTCCACGCGGATAATCTTCTTCCCGCAGGCCTCACCATCACAGGCACGGCCCGGTCAACGCTGTCAGACGCGGAGTATCGTGACTTCTGCGCCAAGGCGCTGGAAACCTTCCTGCCCGAAGATCGCAAGGACGCCGACGCGATCGCCAGCTTCCTCAAGCGCGTCCAGTATCAGCCGCTCGATGTCTCCACGGTCGAGGGCTATGATGCGCTGGCACAGAAGCTGGGCGACATTTCCGGCGGGCTCGCCATCTTCCTGTCGACCGCGCCGAAATTCTTCGAACCGACGATCAAGGGCCTCGCTGCTGCGGGACTCGCCGGCGACAATGTCCGCATCGGCCTCGAAAAGCCGCTCGGCACCGACCTGCCGTCCAGCCGCGAGATCAACGACGCAGTCGCGTCGGTCTTCCCGGAGGAGCGGACGTTCCGCATCGACCATTATCTGGGCAAGGAAACCGTCCAGAACATCCTTGCGCTGCGCTTCGGCAACTCGCTGTTCGAACCGGTGTGGAACGCGGCCGGCATCGACCATGTCCAGATCACGGTCAGCGAGACGGTGGGCCTGGAAGGGCGCGCCGGCTATTATGACGATGTCGGCGCGCTGCGCGACATGGTCCAGAACCATATTCTTCAGCTGCTCGCCCTGATCGCGATGGAGCCCCCTGCCCGCTTCAACGGCACCGCGATCCGCGACGAGAAGGTCAAGGTACTGCGCTCGCTCCGCCCGATCGCCGGACAGGACGCCGCAAACCTGACGGTCACCGGCCAGTATACGGACGGCGCATCGACCGGAAAGATCGTCGCGGGCTATGCCGAGGAGCTGGAAAAGCCCTCCAAGACCGAGACCTTCGTCGCGATCAAGGCGCATGTCGACAATTGGCGCTGGCAGGGCGTGCCCTTCTACCTGCGCACCGGCAAGCGCATGACCGAACGGCGCAGCGAGATCGTCGTCCAGTTCAAGCCGGTCCCCCACTCGATCTTCGCCGAGCGTGGCGGCGTGCTCCAGTCGAACACCCTGATCATCCGCATCCAGCCCGAGGAATATGTCCGCCTGCTGGTGATGGCCAAGGAACCCGGCCTCGACCGCGACGGCGTTCGCCTGCGCGAAGTGCCGCTGAACCTCAGCCTCGACACCGAATTCGCCGGCACCCGTCGCCGCATTGCCTATGAACGGCTGTTGCTCGACCTGATTGAGGGCGACCCCACCTTGTTCGTGCGCCGCGACGAGGTTGAGGCGCAATGGGCGTGGATCGATGCGATCCGCGCCGGCTGGGACATGGCGGACGTCAAGCCAAAGCCCTATGCATCGGGCACTTGGGGGCCATCCGCCGCTATCGCACTCACCGAACGTGACGGCGTGACCTGGAACGAATGACCCTCATACCGGATTGAAGTTTTCCCACTGGAGTAGTTGAAATGGCCGAAGAAATCGAATGGTGGGAGTATGAGGAAGCGGGCGAATGGGTCGATGCCCTCGCCGGCGACATCGCCTTCATCATCGAAAGCGCGATTGATGCGCGCGGCGGCGCGGTGATCGCGCTGGCGGGCGGCAAGACCCCCGCCCCGGTCTATGAAAAGCTCGCCGCAGCAAAGCTCGACTGGAAGCGCGTGACGATCGTCCCTACCGACGACCGCATCGTCCCGCTCGGCGATCCGCTGTCCAACGTCACGGGCCTCGGCAAGGTGTTCATCCCCAAGGGTGCGCGCGTCGTCCCCTTGGTGAGCGAAAAGGCCGACGACTATAAGGCCGCTGGCCGCGCCGCCGATGCGCGCCTCGCCGATCATCATTTCCCGCTCGATCTCGTCCTGCTCGGCATGGGCGCGGACGGTCACACCGCATCGATCTTCCCCGGCCCCGACTTCGACGAAGCGCTGAACGGTCCCAAGGAGCGCCGCGCGCTGGGCGTCATGCCCGACCCGCTGCCGCCCGAGGCGCCGGTCGCGCGCGTCACGCTCTCATCCGCCGCCATCGCCAATGCC
The DNA here is from genome assembly GCA_964393565.1 of uncultured Stakelama sp. Lineage (GTDB taxonomy): Bacteria > Pseudomonadota > Alphaproteobacteria > Sphingomonadales > Sphingomonadaceae > Sphingomonas. The sequence goes on from CAYMUJ010000005.1 coordinate 57,253, forward strand.
AAGTCGCTGATGATCGCGATCACCGGCGCTGAGAAGCGCAAGGTGCTGGAAGCAGCGATCAAGCAGGGCGCGTCGAGCAGCTACCCGATCGGCCGTGTCCTCGCGGAGACCGAACTGCCCGTCGACGTCCACTGGCTGGAGTAAATACCGTGCCAACGCTCCACCCCGAAATCGCCGCCGTCACCGATCGCGTCATCACCCGCTCGAAAGAACGCCGCGAAGCCTATCGTGCGCTGATGAATCAGCAGCGCGAAGGCGGTGTCAGCCGCAGCAATCTCGGCTGCGCCAACCTCGCCCATGCCTATGCCGGCACGGATGAGCAGCGTGACGCGATGAAGCCCGCGAACCGGATGAATATCGGGATCGTGACGGCCTATAACGACATGCTGTCCGCGCACGCGCCCTATTACCGCTACCCCGAACAGATGAAGATCTGGGCGCTGGAGGCCGGTGCCACGGCACAGGTTGCGGGCGGCGTGCCCGCGATGTGCGACGGCGTGACGCAGGGCTATTCGGGCATGGAGCTGTCGCTGTTCAGCCGCGACACCATCGCGCTGTCGACGGCGGTGTCGCTCAGCCACAATACGTTCGAGGGGGCCGCCCTGCTCGGCATCTGCGACAAGATCGTTCCGGGCCTGCTGATGGGTGCGCTGCGCTTCGGCCATCTCCCGATGATCCTGATCCCCGCCGGCCCGATGCGCACCGGCATCGCCAACAAGGAAAAGGCGCGCGTCCGCGAACTCTATGCCGAGGGCAAGGCGAGCCGCGAGGAGTTGCTCGAATCCGAAATCGCTGCCTATCACGGCAAGGGCACCTGCACCTTCTACGGCACCGCCAATTCCAACCAGATGATGATGGAGGCGATGGGCCTGCACGTGCCCGGCGCGTCGTTCATCAATCCCGGCACGAAGCTGCGTCAGGAACTGACCAAGGCGGCGGTGCAGCGCCTGCCCCAGATCGGCTGGGATGGCGATGATTACCGCCCGATCGGTGAGGTCGTGGATGAACGCGCGATCGTCAACGCCGCGATCGTGCTGCTCGCCACCGGCGGATCGACCAACCATCTGATCCACCTGCCCGCCATCGCGCGCGCGGCGGGCATCCTGATAGACTGGGAAGATTTCGACCGGCTCTCGCGCAGCGTCCCCCTTCTCGCCCGCGTCTACCCCAATGGCTCGGCCGATGTGAACGGGTTCGAGGATGCCGGCGGCCCGACCTTCGTAATCCGTGAGCTGCTCAAGGGCGGCATCCTCCATGGCGACACGCTGACCACCTTCGGCGACGGCCTCGATGCCTATGGCAAAAAGCCGGTGCTGGAGAATGACGCGCTCGCCTGGGCCGATCATGGCGATGCCAGCGGCGATGACAGCATCGTCCGCACCATCGACGCCCCCTTCTCGCCCGAGGGTGGCTTCCGCATCCTCGCGGGCAATCTCGGCCGCGCCTGCATCAAGGTGAGCGCGGTCGAGCGCGACCGCTGGACGATCGAGGCGCCGTGCCGCGTGTTCGAAACGCAGCAGGCCGTGCAGGACGCATTCAAGGCGGGCGAACTCGACCGCGACGTCGTCGTCGTCGTGCGGTTCCAGGGGCCGCGCGCGAACGGCATGCCCGAACTGCACAAGCTCACCCCACCCCTCGGCGTCCTGCAGAATCGCGGCTTCCGCGTCGCGCTCGTCACCGATGGGCGCATGTCGGGCGCATCTGGCAAGGTGCCCGCCGCGATCCACCTGTCGCCCGAGGCACTGGGCGGCGGCCCGATCGGCAAGCTGCGCGACGGCGACATCGTCCGTCTGTGCGCGGAGGAAGGCGTCCTGCAGGCGCTGGTCGATCCCGCCGAATGGGATGCCCGCGACCTCGCCGCCGCACCGCCGCCCGACCTCGGCACGGGCCGCGAGCTGTTCGCAATGATGCGCCACGGTGCCAGCGAGGCCGAAGCCGGCGGATCGGCGATGCTGGCGGCGGCTGGGTTGTGACTTAATAGCCCCTCCCCTTCAGGGGAGGGGTTGGGGTGGGGCCTTTCCACACAGGCCCAGGTCTCGGTGAGACTGAACTGCCCCACCCCCCACCCCTCCCCTGAAGGGGAGGGGCTTGAAAGGAGAAGACGTTTGGAAGTCGTAGCG
>CAYMUJ010000006.1:0-59117 GCA_964393565.1 uncultured Stakelama sp.
GCGGCGTTCGAACGCGCCGAGCTGTTCCTGTCCGACATGGGCAAGGCGGTGATCCATGCCGGCGGCAATGGCGCGGGTCAGGCGGCAAAGATCTGCAACAACATGCTTCTCGGCGCGACGATGGTTGCGACCTGCGAAGCGTTCCTGCTCGCGCGAAAGCTCGGGCTCGATCCGCAGACCTTCTACGACATCAGCTCGGTCTCGTCGGGACAGAGCTGGTCGATGACCAGCTATGCGCCTTTGCCCGGCGTCGGCCCCAAATCGCCCGCCGACAATGACTATCAGGGCGGCTTTGCGGCCGGGCTGATGCTCAAGGATCTGAAGCTGGCGATGGAGGCGGCGGAAACGGTCCACGCCGACACGCCGATGGGCGCGCGCGCTGCCGAACTTTACGGCAAGTTCGCGGATGAAGGCCATGCCGGCATGGACTTTTCCGGCATCATCCGGATGCTGGAGGCGCGTTGAGGCTGAAGTTACTGTGTCAGGCGGAGCAGCGCGGAAGCGCCGTAAGACACGCCATTGACCTGGAACGTCATGCCCGATGAATCCTGTGCGACTTCCTTGACCAGGCCGCGTGCGGAAATCGTCACCGGCACGCTCGCGCCGGTTGTATCCTTGGCCGAGATTTCGAGCTTGTATGCGCCGTCCGGCGCGCGCGTGCCATTGGCAAGCGTGCCGTCCCACACCAGATCGCCCTGCGACCCGGTCAGGTTGACGGTGTGCACCGTCACGCCGGACGCATTCTTGATCGTCGCGACCACCGTCTCGGCCGGGCGGCTGGTGGTATAGGTCCATTGCGCCGGGCTGGTCGCACTCAGACCGGCCTGATCGCTGCTGAAGCTCGCGACCTTGCCGACTACCGATGCCGCGCCGACGAGATTGTCGGAGGTGAGCGCGGTCAGGATCGACTTGAGCGAGGCGTTCTGCTGGATCGACTGTTCGACCTGCGAGAACTGGACGAGCTGCTGGGTATATTCCGACGTGTCCATCGGATCGAGCGGGTCCTGATTCTGCATCTGCGTGGTCAGCAGGCGCAGGAACATCGTCGCGTCGGTGGCGAGCTTGCCCAGCGCGTTGGTCGAACTGGTGTCGGTCGCGCTGTTGGCGGTATTAGTGGCGGTGACGGCCATGATCGGCTCCTTCAGGCGACGAGATCGACCCGGCCCGAGCTGCGGACCTGGACGGGGGTGGGGGTGGACTGAGCGTTGGCGGCATCGCCGTCGTTCAGATAGGCACGGCTGGCGATGCGGCGGCCCTGCTGGGCCTGCTGGTCGCTCTGGCCAAAGCCACGGCTGTCGAAGCGCAGGCTCTGATCGTCGGCACGGAAGCCGGCATCGTTGAGCGCGCGGGTGAGGTTGTCGGAGTCGCGGCGGAGCAGGTCGAGCGTCGCGGGCTGATCGGCGGTGACATCGGCGCTCAGCTGTCGCGCTTCGTCCATCCGCAACCGCACCTCGATCTTGCCCAGTTCGGCGGGGTCGAGCCGGATCACGAGCACGTCGCCCGATCCGCTATCGGCATGGCGGACGATGGCGATGCCGACATCTTCTCCGATCGCAGAGGCGCGGGCGCGATGTTCGGTTGCGGTCGCATCACCCGCGTGCGTCGTGCCGTGAGGAGCGGCGGCTGCAAGCGGATCGAAAGCGGGCAGTGCGGTCGCCGCGGCCTGTGCCGCTGCCGGGGCCGGTGCGGCGGGCTGTGGTGTCGACTGGCGGTTGCCGTCGCGGTTCATCGCGTCGCCGCCGGTGTCGCTGGTGGTCTTCAGCGTGTCGGTTTCGGCATCGCCCTTGGCGGTGACGAGGGTATCGAACGCGCCATCATCGGCGGGCGCATCGCTGGCGATCTCAGCCGGGGCGGGATCGACCACGCGCAGCGCAACCGGGGCAGCGGCGGCGGCCGGAGTCTCGGCCTCAGTCTTTGCCGGAGCGGGTGCTGTCGCCGGTTCGGTCACGACCGGTGCTGCGGCGATGGCTGCAACGACCGGAATCTGTGGCTGGGCCGGGTTCGGCTCGGCGGAAGGTTCGGATTGCAACACCGCGTCTTCAACCGGGGTTGGCGTTTCGGTCACTGTAGTCACGGCAAGAAGTGCTGCGTCGACCGGGGCGTCGGTCATCAGGGTGGCGACCTGCTCGCGCGGATCATCGCTCACGGTGACACTCCCGTCCTCGGGCGACGCGCCTGTCGTGGGAACGGCGGGGGTGGGGATCGCGGACTTCCGCACCGGCTCGACGATGGTCACGCTGCCGCCCTGCGTACCGGTAACGGGCGCGGGCTCGACCGGCTTGGCAGGGGCGTCGGACAGGGCCGGCGGCTGGGGCAGGACCGATTTGTCGGGGCGATCCACCGTGGTGACCGTGCCTCCGACGCCTGCCGGGGGCGGTGCGGGCTTGGTGATCGGGGCCGGAGGCTGTGGTGTGTCCGTGCTGCTCTCCGCGTCGAACGCGGGGGGCAGGACCGAAAGCGCGGCCTTGTCCGGCCCGTCGGTCACCGTCACGCTGCCACCCTCGGGCGCGGGAGCGGGAGCGGGTTCGGCGGCCTTGACGATCGGTGCGGTCGGCAGCGCCGGCGTATCGCCATCATTCGCTGCAACCGGCACGGGCGGAGGCAATATCGGTGCAGCTTCGGGCACCGGTATGATTGGCGCGATCGGCACTGCCAGCGGATCGGTGATCTCGGCCAGTTCGGGCAGCGCGACATCGACCGGCTCGACCCCCGCGCCGTCGTTCAGCCCCACCAGTCGCGGCGTGCCGAGCGGTAGCACTGCAATCCCTTTGCCCAGCGGTTCCTGTGTCGTCGGGACGGTTTCCGGTACCACCATTGCGGCGAAGCCGGTATCTGCCAACGGCGTCCCGCCAGATGTCGGGGTCGGACCGCTGCCAGTCGTGACGGCGGCGGAAAAGGGCAGGAGGTTGGGCACCATAGGCGCTTCATAGAGGTGCGGGGTGCCGTCCGGTCGCATGGCTTAACCAATCGTGCCGAGCGCGCGCACCCGGGCGCGGGCGTGGATCTCGTTCTGCGACAGCACCACGGTCGCCGGGCGCACCCGCTCGATCACGCTGCGCACGAACGGGCGGATGGTCGGATTGGTCAGCAGACACGGGATTTCGCCGCTGTTCGCCATCCGGTCATAGGTATCGCGCACGGCTGCGATAAAGCCCTGAAGCTGCGATGGCGGCATGGCGAGGTGGCGCTCGTCGCCCTGGCCCATGATGTTCTCGGCAAAGGCGGCGTCCCATTCGGGCGAGAGGGTGACGATCGGGATCGACCCTTCGCGCGACTGGGTGGCCGAGATCTGCCGGGCGAGGCGCGCGCGGACATGTTCGGTGATCTGGGTCAGGTTGGTGGTGATCGGTGCGGCTTCGGCAATCCCCTCCAGGATCGTCGGCACGTCGCGGATCGACACGCCTTCGCCGAGCAGGTTCTGCAGGATGCGCTGCACACCGGAGATCGAGATGCGCGACGGAATGATCTCCGCCACCAGCTTGGACGAGTCGGTGTGCACCTCGTTCAACAGCTTCTGCACCTCGGTGTAGCTCAGCATGTCGGCGATATTGTCCTTGACCAGTTCGGTCAGGTGCGTGGTGATGATCGTGCCGGCGTCGACCACGGTCAGGCCACGGAAGCCCGCTTCCTCGCGCAGCTCGCGGTCGATCCACAAAGCGGGCAGGTTGAACACCGGTTCGCGCGTCGGTTCGCCCGGGATACCCGCGGGACCGTCGCCCGGGTTGATCACCAGCAGGCGATCGAGCCGGATGTCGCCGCGCGCTGCCTCGGTCTCCTTGATGTAGATGACATATTGGTTCGCCTGCAGCCCCATATTGTCGATGATGCGGACCGAGGGGAGGACGAAGCCATATTCGGTCGCCATCTGGCGGCGCAGCGCGCGGACCTGATCGTCGAGGCGCGGTTCGCGCGCGGCATCATTGATGATGGGCAACAGGCCATAGCCGATCTCGATGCGGACTGCGTCGATCGCGAGCGTGCGCGAGATCGGCTCTTCGACCACTGCGGCGGCTTCGGCCTCTTCGACCTGAGCGATACGTTCGGCAAGGGCGGCGCGTTCCTTGGTCCGCTTGGCAAGATACCAGCCGGCATAGCCGGTGCCTGCGGCGAACATCGCGAACGGCAGGAACGGCAGGCCCGGCATCAGCGCGAGGCCGCCGAGGAGCACGGCCGACATGCCGAACGCCTGCGGATAGCGGCCGAGCTGCTCGCCCAGGGCCGTACCGGTCTTGCCCGCCTGCGTCCCTTTCGACACCATCAGGCCGGCGGCGATCGAGATGACGAGCGCCGGAACCTGGCTGACCAGGCCTTCGCCGACGGTCAGCAGCGTGTAGCTGTGAAACGCCTCGCCGAACGGGACGCCATGGACGGCGACACCGATGATCAGGCCGACGATCACGTTGATAGCGGTGATCAGCAGCGCGGCGATCGCATCGCCCTTCACGAATTTGGACGCACCGTCCATCGCGCCGAAGAAGCCGCTTTCGGCCTCCACTTCCTGGCGACGTGCACGGGCCTGTTCCTCGGTGATCATGCCGGCCGACAGGTCGGCGTCGATCGCCATCTGCTTGCCGGGCATCGCGTCGAGGCTGAAGCGCGCGGCGACTTCGGCGATGCGGCCCGCACCCTTGGTGATGACGACGAAGTTGATGACGATCAGGATCGCGAAAATGGTGATGCCGATTACCGGCTCGCCGCCGATCAGGAACTCGCCGAACGCCGCGATCACGCCGCCGGCGGCATGCGCGCCTTCATGGCCATGCGCCAGGATCAGGCGGGTCGAGGCGATGTTGAGGCCAAGCCGCAGCATCGTCGCGATCAGCAGGATCGTCGGAAATGCGGACAGCTGCAGCGGCTTTTCGATGAACAACGCCGTCATCAGGATCATCACCGACAGGGTGATCGACAGGACGAGGCCCAGGTCGAGCATCCAGCCGGGCATCGGCAGCACGAGCGTGCCGATGATCGCCAGCACGCCGACCGCCAGCGCGATGTCGCGACCATTGCCCAGACGCGAGAGAAAGCTGTTGAGTCCGTTCATCGAATGATTTCCGCGTCAGGTTGCCGGAACGACCGCAATGCCCGCCTCGACAAAGGATTTGAGCTTGTTGCGCATCGTGCGGACCGAAATGCCCAGGATCTGCGAGGCGGAGGTGCGGTTGCCCTGGCACCGCTCCAGCGTTTCCAGGATCAGCTGGCGCTCGACCTCTTCGACCGTCTGGCCGACGAGCGAGGCGATGACCGGCTTGCCCACGACCGGGGCGGGCGGGGCGAGCCGCGACCCGTCCGCCAGCACGATCGCTTCCGGCCCGATATAGCCATCTGGCGACAACAGCACGGCGCGGTGCATCGCATCCTGCAGTTCCGCGACATTGCCCGGCCAGTCATAGCTGGTCAGCAAAGTTTCGGTCGCCGGATCGATCAGCGGGCTGGGCAGGCACTGCATCGCCGCGAAGCGCGCGGCAAAGGTCGCTGCGAGCAGGCGGATGTCGCCGCCGCGTGCGCGCAGCGGTGGCAGCGCCACAGTCGCCAGCGCAAAGCGGGCGAGCAGGTCGCCGCGAAACTGTCCGGCATCGACCATCGCGGCCAGATCGCGGCGCGTGCTGGCGATGACGTTGGGGGCGCCCGGTGCCGACATCGCCTTGAGTACGTCAAGCTGGAGCGCGGCGGGCAGACGATCGATGTCGCGCAGGAACAAAGTGCCGCCGCTGGCGGTGGCAAAGGCGCCCCGGCGGCTGGCGAGCGCGCCTTCGAACGCGCCGGCGGCATGGCCGAACAGTTCGGAATGCAGCACTTCCGCCGCGACGCCGGTGCATTCGATGGTGACGAAGCCCGATCGGCCCGATGCGGCATGGGTGGCGTGTGCGACGCGCTCCTTGCCGGTGCCGCGCTCGCCGCTGATCAGGATCGGGGCGTGCGCCGGGGCCATCGCACGGGCGAAGTCGAGCGCGCGCAGCCAGGCGGGGTCTTCACCCACCATCGGTGCGAAATCGGCCTGCGCCATCTGCGCGATCGCGGCCGCAATCAGCTCGCGATCGGGGGGCAGGGGGATATAGTCGCGCGCGCCGGCACGGATTGCCGCAACCGCGCGCTCGGCGGGGGCGTCGATGCCACAGGCCAGCACCGGTACCGCAAAGCGTTCGGCGATCAGCGCGCGCATGAATCCCGGCACGTCGCTGTCGACGTCGATCATCACCAGTCCCGCGCCAACCTCACGCAGATGTTCGAGTGCGGCGGTCGGCGTTTCGGAGATCTTCACCTCGGCGCCCAGGCTTTGCGCCATGCGCGCCGCCTCGCCAAAGGGGCCGCTGCTGGCACCGACGATCATCAGGCGAAGCTGCATGTTCAGCCTTCCTGACGGACGATTTCGGTGAGCGTGACGCCGAGCGCGTGGTCGACCAGCATCACTTCGCCGCGCGCCACTAGCCGGTTGTTGACATAGACATCGACCGGCTCGCCGACGCGGCGATCAAGTTCGAGCACCATGCCCGATTTCATGCGGATCAGTTCGCCGACGGGCACGCGCGCGCGGCCGAGCACGGCCTGGACGCGAACCGGTACCTCACTGACCGCGGACAGCGATCCGGCGGGACCGGACTCTGCGGCGGGGCTGTCGGTAGCAAATTCCTCGAACGATGGCGGCGCATCAGTCTCGATCATCGCGCCGCTTTCGGGGCTTTCGATCGGTTCGCCGGGTTCGGACATCGGGGTCTCCATCATGCGTTCATCCACTGGCGGATCACGGCGGTCGCTTCTGGCGCATTGGCCGCGACCATGTCGCCGACCTTGCGCAGATGCGACGCCTTGATCTGGCCATCGACATTGTTGAGCTGGATATCATGGTCGAGCAGGGGGACATTCGCGCCGTTGCCCTGCATCGATTCCAGTTGCTTGAGTGCTGCCGGGTCGCCCTCTGCCGCCTGCTGTGCGATCGCCAGCATTGCGGCATTCTGATCGCTGGGCAGCATCGGCGGACCGGCCTCGGCTTCGGCCTCCTTGTTCGCGCGCGAGCGGAGCATGCGCAGCACGATCAGGCCAATCACGCCGACCAGCAGGATCTTGAGCAGACCGACCAGCTGATCGGAGGTGAAGAAGCTGTACCAGGCGGTTTCTGCGTCAGCCGGCTCGGCCGGGGTTGCAAAGGCCAGGCTTTCGACCACCACGCTGTCGCCGCGTTCGGTATCGATGCCCACGGCATTTTCGACCAGCCGGGTCAGCTGCTGCTTGCGCGCCTCGGGCAGGCCCTGCGCGCCCCCATCGACGGTGACGGCGACCGACAGGCGGGTGAGCTTGCCGGGTTCGCGTGTCACCACGCTGCGGGTTGCGCTGTTGGCATAGGTCACGTCTTCCGACGTTTCCTTGCGCGCCTGTTGCCGCGTGTCGCCGCCATTGGCACCGACCGGCTGCTGCTGCGCTTCGGGCAGCTGATTGCCGACGGTCGCGGCCTGTTCGCCGCTATTTTCGTTGCTCTGGTCGTCGCTTTCGACCGTTACCTGGCGCGCAATGACCTGCTTGTCGGGGTCATAGACATTGGATTCCTCTCGCGTTGCATCGCGATCGATCTGCGCGGCGACTTCGGCGCGGACCTTGCCCTGGCCGACGATCGGTTCGAGCAGCGCGACGATCTCCTCGCGCATCTTCGCTTCGATCTGCGCCTGGCGTTCGTCGACGGTGCCGCCGCCCGCTGCACCCTGTTCGCCGGCCCGCGCGAGCAATGCGCCTGACTGGTCGACGATCGACACGGATTCGGGCGAGAGTTCGGGGACTGCGGACGAGACGAGGTAGCGGATCGCCTGAATCGTTTCGGCGGGCAGGCGGCCCTTGGTCTTGACGGTGACCGATGCGGTGGCTGGACGCGCCTCGGCGGCGAACATTGCGCGTTCGGGCATCACGATGTGCACGCGCGCGCCCGATACGGCGTCGAGGCTCTGGATCGAGCGGACCAGTTCGCCCTCGATCGCGCGGGTTTCGTTCATCTTGGCGCGGCTGGCGGAGACGCCGAACGGCTGCTCCTCATCCAGCACTTCATAGCCGATCTTGCCGCCCAGTTTCTCGCCGGCCATCGCCATGCGCAGTTCGGCAAGGCGATCGACCGGGGCCATCACGGCGGTGCCATCGGCGGACAGTTCGAAGGGGACGTTCTGCGACTTGAGCTTTTCGGAGATCGCGGCGGCGGCAGACGGGTCGAGATCGGTGTAGAGAAAGCCCATGGTGGTGCTCTCACCACGCAGCGCGACCATCGCCAGCGCCGCCATGATCAATGCCGCGACGCCGCCCATGATGATGAGCCGCTTGGCCCCCAATTGCGCGATCAGCCCTTTAACTTGCTCCAAGCGGCACCCTATCAACCAACCGGAACTGCCTGTTCCTCAGGTCAATTATAGATGCCGCGGGGACGGCAGGTTTTGCCGGTGGGAAAAAATTGCCGTGTGGATCTCAGCGGTATCGGCCGCTTCGATCCAGTCCGCCGGATCGCAAACAAAAAGCGCCCCCGGACGGGGGAGGTCCGGGGGCGCCGATTGCGGCGGCGACCGGGCAGGGGAGCCGAGCCGTCCGACACGCTATTGATAGAGGATCAGGCGGGGGAACCGTCGCCGACCGGAAAAAGATTATTCAATTCGCGTAACACGGCTTCCTCACGCAGCGCGCGGTCGAGCGTCAGGCCGCCTTCGTCCCATTCGATCCGTGCGTCGCCAGCGGCGAGCGAGGGGTCTTGGGTGACATGCAGGTTGAGGCGGCGGCGGTCATTGGCCTGCCGCGCGGCGATCCGCTCCTCGATCTGTTCGGCCATGTCCGGGTGAACGCGCACGACCAGTTCGGTGCCACGCGCGACCTGGGCCAGTGCGCGACCAATGGCATCATCGATTGCCTGGGCGGGCGAAGCGAGCAGGGGATGCCCGGCCAGATGCTGGGCGACAGCGAGTACCAGCTCGGCTGCCTCACGCGCGGTGTCAGCACGAAAGCCGGCGCGTTCCTCGACCATGCCCTCGACTTCAGAATGCAGCGCATCCATCGCGGCGAGCAACGCGGTTTCGCGATCCGAACGCGCAGCGTCCAGCCCGGCCTGAAAAGCATCGGCGCGCGCGCGTGCCAGCTCTTCATTCTGTACCTTGCGCAGATGCGCCAGCTCGTCCTCAAGCGCCTCGATCTTGATGACCAGGGAAATTGTATCGTCATGCTCGACCGTGCGCGCGGTGGCCTGCGCCGCGAACACCCGGTCGAAGCCGAACGGTTTGGTGCTGAACGACATATCCATCGGCTGCACCTCAGACGATCATCGTGTCGTCGCTCTTGGGATCGACCAGCACGATCTCCCCCATATCGGCGAGGTTCTTGGCAAGGCGGACGAGTGCGGACTGGGCCTCTTCGCAATCGCGTGCACGTACGGGGCCCATCGACGCCATGTCTTCGCGCAGCAGCTTGGCTGAGCGTTCGGTCATGGTGGAGAAGAACAGCGAACGGATATTCTCCGGTGCGCCCTTCAGTGCCAGCGCCATCTGGCGCTTGTCGGCCTGGCGGACGATGACGGCGATCGACGCGGGGAGCAGGCCTCCCAGATCCTCGAAGGTGAACATCAGCGAACGGATGCGATCGGCGGCATCGGGTGAGCGCGCGTCGAGCGCGGAGAGCATGCTTTCCTCGGTCGAGCGGTCCATTGAATTGAAGATTTCGGCCATCGCTTCATGCGGATCGCGGCGCTGGGCGCGGGCAAAGTTGGCCATGAATTCGGTTTTCAGCGTCGCTTCGACCTGCGCCAGAACTTCCTTCTGCACGGTTTCCATGCGCAGCATCCGCTGCACCACGTCGACCGCAATGTCGCGCGGGAGGGCGCCGAGCACGCGCGCGGCATGGTCAGACTTCAGCTTGGTCAGGATAACGGCGATCGTCTGGGGATATTCGTTACGCAGATATCCGGCCAACACGGCTTCATTCACGTTTGACAGCTTGTCCCACATCGTGCGTCCTGACGGACCACGGATATCCTCCATGATCTCCTTGACGCGGTCAGCGTCGAGGACGCTGTTGAGCAGGCGTTCGGTTGTCTCGTACGAGCCGTGGCACGAGCCCATCGACGTCATCTCGGCCTGGAACTGGGCGATCAGATGCTCCACCAGATTCGACGGAATGCGGCCGAGCTGCGACATGCTCTGCGACAGCTCCTTCACCTCGTCGATCGACAGCTGTTCCCAGATCGGAGCACCATGCTCCTGACCCAACACGAGCATCAGCGCCGCTGCACGCTCCCGCTGGTTCAGCCGCTTAAATTCTGGCGGTTCCGCGACCGGAGTCATCATCATCGTATAGTTCCCCTGCATTTATTCGTGGTTAACCCGTCGGTTTCGCGCACGACCCTTCTATTATGGACTCGAAAGGGGGTTCCCGGTCGCGTGAGGACAGGATCATGAACATCTCTTCGGGATTGGCGGGGCTGACCCTGCTGGGTGCCGATACGAGCTGGTATTCCACGACGGGCACGGGCCTGACGGTGGAAAGCAAGGCCGTGCGCGAGGCCAAGGCTCAGTTCACCCTGCCCGAAACGACCCCCCCCTGGCGCGAGGCCAGCGCGACCGGTTCGATCTCGACCCAGATCGCCACGATCCGCCAGCTCGCCACGATCATCGACAAGCCGCTGACCGGTGTGCGTGCGCTGCCGACCGATGTGCAGACCGCCTTCACCACCTGGAAAGCGCTCGATCGCCTTAATGTTCTTGCCGAAAGTGCTGCCAAGCCGGGCCTGTCGGCCGCCGAACGTGGCCAGCTCGCCGCGACCTTTGCCAAGGGGCTGGCGGATCTGCAGACCTATATGGGCACCGCGCCGTCCGACAAGCTGGAGCTGTCCTTCGGCCAGCCGGTGCGCCGTGCCGAAAGCACGGTCGTCGCGCCGGGCACGGGTGGGCTGACGGTCAGCGTGTCGGGCAAGGGCGTCGTCGCCAAGCGCGACGAGATTTTGTCGCAAATGTCGGGGACCGAACGGTTCCGCGTGACGCTGGAGCGCGGCAGCAGCGTGGATACGGTCGTGATCGACCTCGGCACGTTGCCCGAACCGCCGACGCTCGACAGCGTCGCCAACCTCGTCAATCAGGCGATCGCCAACATTCCGCTGCGCGATACCAGCGGCAATGTCGTGCTCAACGCCGACGGGACGCCTGCTCCCAAGTGGAAAGTCACGTTCGAGCCGAAGAAAACCGAAAAAGACGGTTGGACGATGGGGATCAACCGGCAGGGACTGGAGAGCGTGTCGATCGATCAGGTCGATGCCCCCGACGCGCTGATCGTCGCAACCGGGCGTACCGGGCTTGAAACGCCGACCGCCGCGCGTGTGCTGCGCATCGATGATCCCGAAGCGACGATGAGCAACAAGACGCTGGCAACGATCGAGGCGAAGGACCGGCTGACGACCAAGGCGGTCGCGACCACGACCGATGCGGTCGCAACCGATGCCGACGGCTTTGCCTATGTCGTCGGGACCGCATCGGGCGATCTCGACGAGCTGCGCGCTGCGGGAACGCAGGACCTGTATCTCACCAAGATGGACAGCCTCGGCAATGTCGTGTGGCAACGCGCGCTGGGTGCTGCCGACAGCGCGTCCGGGGCCGCCGTGACGGTCGCCCAGAATGGCGACATCGTCGTTGCCGGTACCGTGTCGGGCAATTTCGGCGGCACCAATGCCGATGCCGACATGCTCGTCGCCCGCTATGCGAATAATGGCGACGAGATGTTCGCCAGCCGTATTCGATCATCAGGTGACGACCGCGCCACCAGCATCGCCATTGCCGATGACGGTGCGATCCTGGTCGGCGGTCGCGCCGCACAGGGCGGCGGGGATGCCTTCGTCGCCAGGCTCAATGGAACCGGCGCCGTGACGCAGCGGGTCAAGCTGCCCGGATCGGGCGATGAGAGCATTACCGCGATGACGATGACCGCCGACGGTCGCCTTGCCGCGCTGACCAAGGAGGGCGCGGTGTCGAAGCTGCGCTTCCTCGATCCCGCCAGCCCCGGAACGGTGCTCGATACCGTCGATCTGGGCGCGTCCGATGCGCGCGCCATCGCGATCGCGCCGGACGGGTCGATCGCGATCGGCGGCACGACGCTGTCGTCGCTGCCAGGCGCGCAGGTCAACGGGATTACCGGTGGGCGCGATGGCTTCGTCACGCGCATGGCTGCAGACGGCACCGGCATGACCACCACCTATCTCGGTACCGCAGGCAACGAGCAGGTCGACAGCCTCGCCTTCAGCAACGGCAAACTTTATGTCGGCGGCCGCACTACCGGTGACCTTGGCGGCACGCGGACCGGCCCGACCGACGGCTTTGTCGCCCGGATCGATCCGGCCAGCGGCGGGGTCGAGAAGATCAGCCAGTTCGGTCAACCGACCCTGCGCACCGAGCCGGTGCGCGTCGCCGCATCCGATGGCGGGTCGAGCAAGGTGGATGCGCTGGGCCTTGGTCGCGGCGTCGCAACGCCTGATGGTTCGCTGCGTCTGACCACCGGCTCAACGCTGCGTGAAGGCGAAACCTTCCAGATGCGCGTCGCCGGCGGCCCGCTCCGCACGATCACGATTGCCAAGGAAGAGACGCTGGCCAGCCTGGCGGACAAGGTGCGCAAGATCACCGGATCAAAGGCATTGGTGACCACGCCCAAGAAGGACGATGGCGCGATGCTGCGCGTCGCGCCCAAGGCGGGGATCGATATCGAGTTCATCGCCGGACCGGCTGGTCGCGATGCGCTGGAAAAACTTGGCCTGCCGGCTGCGCGCGTCTCTGGCTTTGAACCGATCGACAAGGACGCACCGCGCGTCCGGCCGGGCGGCAGTTTCGGCCTGGGCCTCAATCCGGCGCTGTCGATCGCCGACCAGAAGGAAGCGACCGCGACGCTTGCCAAACTCAAATCCGCTTTGTCGACTGCCCAGACCGGCTATCGCTCGCTCTACTGGGATGACGGCAAACAGGCACTGGTCGAAGGGGCGGGCAAGGGCGGCAGCACAGCTCGCGAAAAGGCCCAACTTGCCAATTATCAGGCGGCACTCAGCCGCCTTGTCACCGCCCCGTCGACATCCATAGGGTTCTGACATCATGAGTGACCTGATCGGCGGCATCGCCCGCAACATGAAGCATCTTTCGGAACGTCAGCGCGTGATCTCCGAAAACATCGCCAACAGCGAAACGCCGGGTTTCAAGGCCCGTGACGTGCGCGCGCCGGACTTCAGCGACCTGATCAACACCGGAAACAGCAGTGCGTCGATCGCGCGGCCGCGGGTCCAGCTGACCGGCAGCATGGCCGCGCTGGGCGCACGTGCGCCGATTTCGGCGGGCAGCGTGATGCTTGACGCCGATACGAGCGAGACCAAGCCCGACGGCAACAATGTCACGCTCGAAGATCAGCTGCTCAAGATGGGCCAGATCCAGGCGGACTTTGCCGCGATGACCAGTCTGTATCGCAAGAGTCAGGGCCTGATGCAGTCGGCACTGGGGCGCAAGGGCAACGCCTGACGTTACGTACCGCGTGCAGGAAAGCGTGCAGGAAAAAGGGGCGTTCCGGCTCGCCGGGACGCCCCTTTTCTGCTGTCCAGCATTCGCCCGTGCGACCGCCCCGCCGACTGGCGGGCCGGCCCGCCCCTCAGAAACTAGCGTTGACCGAGATCGGGACCGCTGTGTCGGAGAAGGCCATGGTGCCCGATGCGCCATAGGCACCGCTGCCGGTGCCACGACGACGGCGCGCGTCGGCGGCGATTTCGGCCATCATCTCGTTCGACAGGTCGATCTGGCGCTTGAGCGCCGCGCCATTGGCGGTGCAGATCTCGCGCAGCCGCGCGGCCAGATCGGCAAGTTCCGAGCGCGTGTCGGGAGCAAGCGCATCGCGCCAGCCCGGGTTGGTGCGGTCGAGCCGCGCCACCTCATGATCGACCGCGCCGACCAGCCGGGACTTGGCCTGAACCAGCCCGGCGATCTCGCCGCGACGGCCTTGCGCCAGCAGCATTGTTTCTTCCTCGCTGATCGACGCCAGCGAGCGGAACAGGTCGAGAAGCTCAGTTTCCATTCGTGTTGCCTCCCTGAAGTTTGATGATCTGGTCCATCACGGCGGGGGCCAGGCCGATGCCGCCCTTTGCCGCAATGGCGGTGCCGAGATTTTCGGCGAGCACGCCGCGAAACATCTGTTCGCCATGCCCGCCGGAAAACTCGCCTTCCTCGACGCTTTCCAGCATCAGCTGGGTCATCTGGCCGATAAAGGTCGCTTCGAACGCCTGCGCGGTTTCCTTGCTCTTCGGCGTCGGAATGTTCGGCGCGGCGCCAGTGGTCGCGGCGGCGGGGGTGGAGAGGGGGCTCATCACTGCACCTCGATATCGGCCTGGAGCGCACCGGCGCTTTTCACGGCCTGAAGAATGGTGATCAGATCGCGCGGGCTGACGCCGAGGGCATTGAGGCCGGCGACCAGAGAGGCGAGCGAGGTTTCCCCGCCGAGCGTGCCGAGCGAGCGGCCGGTGCCGTCATCGACCGTCACCTGGGTGCGCGGGACGACCTGGGTCTGGCCCTGCGACAGCGGTGCGGGTTGTGATACCTGCGGCGTTTCGGCGACGCTGATGGTCAGGCCACCCTGCGCGATTGCGACCGGGCTGATCCGGACATTGGCGCCCATGACGACCGTGCCGGATGCTTCGTTGACGATCACCTTGGCCGGCTGATCGACCGTGACGGGCAGGTTTTCGATGCGCGCGACCAGATCGACGACCGATCCGGGGAATCCCGGTCCGGACTTGAGTTCGACCGTAGCGGGGTCGAGCACTTCGGCAGTGCCGGCAAAGGTCGAATTGATCGTGCCCGCGATCATGTTGGCCGTGGTGAAATCGGGGTTCTTGAGCGCCAGCTTCAGGCTCGTCGCGCTGCGCAGCGCAAACGGCACTTCGCGCTCGATGATCGCGCCGTCGGCGATCCTGGCCGAGGTGGAAACGCCGCGACTGATGCTCGCCGCCGCGCCCGATGCCTTGAAGCCGGAGACGGAAACCTGCCCCTGTGCCACGGCATAGATTTCGCCATCCAGTGCGCGCAGCGACGACGCGATCAGCGTTCCGCCCTGCAGATTGGTGGCGTCGCCGATGGCCGAAACGGTCACGTCGATGCGCGATCCGGCGCGGGCAAAGGGCGGCATGGTCGCGGTGATCGAAACGGCGGCGACGTTCATCGTCTTGAGCTGCGACCCGCGCACATTGACGCCCATCCGCTCCAGCATCGCCTGGATCGATTCCTCGGTGAAGGGCGTGTTGCGCGTGCGGTCGCCGGTGCCGGCCAGCCCGACGACCAGGCCGTATCCGACCAGCTGGTTGGGGCGGACATTTTCGATATCGACGATGTCCTTGATGCGGTGCGCGCTGTTTGCAGCGGCGGTGCCGGGCACTGCGAGTACCAAAGCCAGCAGCAGGAACCTCAAAATGTGCATAAACCTGTCCATCGTCTCCGGAACGCCGTTAATCTTCTTATAGAAAGAGTAAGGCCGTTCCGGTCTTCGCGGAGAAGAGAAGCAGTGCGAATCGAGGGCGTTCCGATGCCGGTGCAGATGGTGCTCAACGCACTGTCCAAATCCGACGCCGCCCTGCGCGTGGCACTTCCGAAGATGGAGATGCCCGAAGCACCGCGGCAGGGGCAACAGGCTGCCCCGACGCTGCAGGCGGCGACCACGGTTCACGTGCTGCTCGCCGCCGCGACCGCGCTGGAAACCCCGAAGGACAAGCGCCGGCGTGAGGCGCGTCCGGCGGCACGCGGCCTCGAAATCCTTGAGCAACTGCATGCCGCACAGGTCAAGGGCGTACCCGACGACGCGGCGCTCGACGCGCTGTCGCAATGGGCGGCTGTGTTCGAAATGCCGGACGATCCCGAACTTGCCGAAATCGCGCGCGACATCGAACTGCGTGTGCGTGTCGAACTCGCCAAGCACGACCGCACGATCTGATCCCGATCCTGAATGAACAAGGTTAACGGCGCGGATTGGCTCTAGCCGGTCCGATGCCTGTCGAACCCGGGCTTACTGCCCTCCGCGCGCCAGCTTCATCACATAGCTGATGACCTCTGCCACCGCCTGATAATGTTCCAGCGGAATGGGGTGATCGATCTCCGCGCTGGCGTGCAGCGCGCGGGCGAGCGGGCGGTTTTCGACCAGCGGCACGCCGTTTGCGGTCGCGATTTCGCGGATCTTCAGCGCGATTGCATCGGTGCCCTTGGCCACCACGATCGGCGCATTCATCGCGCCATGGTCATATTTCAGCGCGACCGCATAGTGGGTCGGGTTGGTGATGACGACCGTGGCGGTGGGAACCGCCTGCATCATCCGCTGGCGCGAGCGTTTGAGGCCGATCTGGCGCATCTTGCCCTTGATCTTGGGGTCGCCCTCCTGCTCCTTGTGCTCGTCCTTCATGTCCTTGAGCGACATCATGTTCTTCTTCGTCCAGCTGTAGCGCTGGTAGACGAAATCGGCGCCCGCGATCACCGCGACCAGCACCACGACGATGGTCAGCACGCTCATGATCATCTGTTGCGACAGATCGGCGATCGTGGTCGGGCCGACGCCCACCATGGTTTCGAAGCCGGGCAGGAACGGCCACAGGACAATCGTCCCGATCGTGCCGACCACGATCAGCTTGGCCAGCGTCTTGGCAAACTCGAACAGCCCCTGCGCGCCGAACAGCCGCTTCAGGCCCGACACGGGGTTGATCTTCGAGAATTTGGGCGCGATGCGGCTGAAGTTCATCATCGGCCGCCCCTGAGCAAAGCCGCCGATCAGCGCACAGCCGAACAACGCGCCGAGCAGCGGCAACAGCGCGGCGGCCAGTTCGGCCAGAATATATCCGCCGAACACCTGCGCGCCGTCGGGGTTGAACATGAAATCGTCGGCACGGCCCCAGATGCGGGCGAGCGATCCGGCCATTGCCGACGCTGCCTGTGCACCGAGGCCCCCGGTGACGATGATCAGGCCGATAAACATCGCTGCCTGACGCATCTCCGGCGCCATCGGTACATCGCCCTTTTTCCGCGCATCTTCGATGCGCTTTTCGGACGGGGCGAATGTTTTGGAGTCCTTGTCCTCCGATTCATCGGCCATCGCGTCAGCTCCAGCCCATGTTCATCCACGTCGCGATGCTGTTTGCGAAGGTGACGAGTGTCGCCCCCAGCGTCGCCGCGGCGATGGTGACACCCAGCAGCAGGTTGAGCGGCTGGGCGATGAAGAAAACCTGCAGCGCCGGCGCAACGCGCGCGACCAGGCCGAGGACGGTGTTGAAGACGATGCCATAGACCAGCAGCGGGGCGGCGAGCGAGACGCCGAGCGCGAGAGAATTGCCCGCGACGCGCACGGCCAGCTGGGCGAAATCCTGCGTGTTCGGCACGACCCCGACCGGGAACAGGCCATAGGATTTGATCAGCGCGCCCAGCCACAGATGGTGGACCGCCATCGCAAAACACACGACCGCGGCGGCGACGCCGACGAATTTGGACAGGATCGGTGCCTGGCCCGACTGGCCGGGATCGAACACCATTGCGGAGGTGAGGCCGATCTGAAGGCTGATCAGTGATCCGGCGATCGAGATCGCCTGATACATGATCCGCATGATCAGGCCGAGCCCGATGCCGACGATCAGTTCGGCGACCAGGATCGCCGCCAGCTGGATGTCGGTGACATCGGCGATCGGAATCACCTTGGCGGACAGAAAGCTCCACAGCCCCAGCGTCATGCCGAGGCCGGCGAACAGGCGGATCTGGGCGGGAACCGCGTCTTCGGAAAAGATCGGCAGCAGCATCAGCACCGACCCGACCCGTGCGAACAGGATCAGAAATGCGGTGGCGTGCAGCGGCAGGTCTTCGATCATCTTGTGGTCAGCCGCCCTGAACGATCTTGTCGCCCAGCACGCGCATGAAATCGCCGAGCGCGCCGCCGATCATGGGGAAGGTGAGCAACAGGGTGATCCCCATGATGATGATCTTGGGCACGAAGGTCAGCGTCTGTTCCTGTATCTGCGTCAGCGCCTGGAGCAGGCCGATGATAAGGCCGGTGAACAGCGCAGCGAACAGCAACGGCCCGGCAACGGTCAACGTCAGGATCAGCGCGGCGCGCGCGAGTTCGATGGCGGAGTTGGCGTCCATCAGGGGGCCTAGATCTGCATCCGCATGATTTCGGAATAGGCGTTGACCACGCGGTCACGCACGGCGACCACGGTGTCGAGCGCGACTTCGGCGGCACCCATTGCGGTGACCACGTCGATCAGGTCGCCCTTGCCGGCGATCTGGCGCGTCGATGCGGTTTCGGCGGCCTTGAGGCTCGACGAGGCGTCGCCGACCATGCCCTGGACGAGCTGGCCGAAGCCGCCCGCAGCCGGGGCTTCGGTCGCGCCGGGACCGCCAATGCCGGGACCGCGCGAGAGCGGCGATACGCCGGCGGCCCGCCCATATGCAGTGGCAGCGTCAAATGCTCCGATGGACATGGGTGTTTCCCTTATTTCAGCAGGTCGATGGTGCGCATCGTCATGCCCTTGGCGGCTTCGATGGCGCTGAGATTGGCTTCGTAGGAGCGCTGTGCAGCCTTGAGGTCGGCGGTCTCGACCAGGCCGTTGACGTTGGGCATCAGCACATAGCCCTTGGCGTCGGCGGCGGGATTGCCCGGCTGATAGACGCGCTGGAACGACGATTTATCGGTCGCCACGCCCTTGACCGAGACCTTGGTCGCACCGGTGGCGCGATCCACTTCGGCGGCAAAAGTTGCCACACGGCGGCGATAGGGGTCGCCGCCCGGCGTCTGCGACACCGAACTCTGGTTGGCGAGGTTTTCCGCAATCACGCGCATCCGCAACGACTGGGCGCGCAGGCCCGAGGCGGAAACGGAGACGACACTTTTGAGGTCCATGATCCCAAATCCGGCGCGGCGGGCAGGAATTGCCGCCGACATCCTTCTTATAGGCAAGTTTTTCCGGCCCGGTCGGACCGGGGGCAATTTCTGCCGCCTATAACTCAAGCGTGACTGACACGCAGGGGAATGCCGTGCTCAACGATGTGATGGTCGAATTGTCGATCGTGCTGGGGTCCACCCGGCTGCCGATCCGTGAGGTGCTGAAGATGAGCCGCGGCGCAATCGTGGCGCTCGACAGCACCGATGCCGACCCGACGCTGATCTATGTCAACGACACGTTGATCGCCAAGGGCCGCGTGATCGTAAGCGGTGAGCATATGTCGATCGAGGTTTCCGAAGTCCTGCCTGCGAGTACGGTGGCATGACGATCCTGGCCCTGTTGCGCATGTTCGGTGCGCTTGCGATCGTGCTTGGCCTGCTGGCCGGTGCATTGTGGGCGGTGCGCCGCTTTGACATTCGCCTGCCCGGGCGCCTTGGCGCGGGTGGCGCGCCCGACAAAAGGCTCGAAGTGGTCGAGCGGCTGACCGTCGACCAGAAGCGTTCGCTGCTGCTTGTCCGCCGCGACAATGTCGAACATCTCGTGCTGATGGCACCCGAGGGGAATGTCGTGCTGCACGAGGCGCGCACCGATGCCCCGGCGCTGCGCCTGATCGACACCCCTGCACCCAAGGCCGCTCCGGCATTCGCGGCCCTGATCGAACCCGATCCGGCACCGATGTTCGATGCGGCGCGCGACGGCAGCGACACCGCCGGATCGACCGCGTTCCTCAGCAACCTTGAACGGTTCCACAGTTTCGCCAATGCGCGGATTGCGCGTCATGCCTAAGCTGCTGCGTTACGGTCTCGTCGCGGCGTTGCTGTTCGCCCCGCTGACGGCTGCTGCCGCAACGGGCGGCGACGGGGCAGGGGGATCGGCGCTGGAGGCGGTCAGCGGGTCGCTGAGCGGCAAGGCAATCGGCATGGTCGCGCTGCTGACCGTGCTCAGCCTTGCGCCGGGCATCCTGATGACGGTGACATCGTTCACCCGCATCGTGGTTGCGCTGTCGCTTCTGCGTACAGGGCTCGGCGCACAGGGCGTTCCGCCCAACCCTGTCATCATCAGCCTGGCGCTGTTTCTGTCGATGTTCGTGATGACTCCGACGATGGAGGCCGCATGGACCGCCGGCATCAAGCCTTATACCGAAGGCAAAATCACCGAGGATGTGGCGTTCGAAAAGACCGCCGAACCATTTCGCAAGTTCATGCTGAGCCAGGTGCGCGACGATGACATCGCCCTGTTCAATGGTCTTGCCGCCCAACCCGCCAAGACACGGGCGGAAGTGCCGCTGGGCACGCTGATTCCCGCCTTCATGATCTCTGAACTGCGGCGCGCGTTCGAAATCGGCTTTCTGTTGCTGTTGCCGTTTCTGGTGATCGATCTGGCGGTGTCAGCGGTGCTGATGGCGATGGGTATGATGATGCTGCCGCCGACAACGATCGCCTTGCCGTGCAAGATCATCTTCTTCGTGCTGGTCGACGGCTGGGCGCTGGTCGCGGGCAGCCTGATCCGCAGTTTCGGGTCAGGGTAGCGCATGCCGCGTACTTTGCTGACGGGTTCGGATTGAGCTATTAATCACGCTGTCCGAACCGCGTTGTCGGGTCGGTCAGCCACGCCGACAGCGTTTCAAACCGCAGCGGTGTCAGGAATTGCAGTCCGGCTGCTTCCTCCCGTTGCCAGCGTACGGCGGCATTGACCGTACCAAGTTGCGGGATGTGGACCGACAATGTGCCTTGCGTCAGCCGGCGGTTGAGGCCGTCGATCCGCATCCCGCGCTGATTGATGTCGCGCAGCGTCGCGGCAAGGCGGCGGCCGTCACAGGTCACCAATACCGCGCATTCCGCGTCGAGCCGGGGCAGGCGGTTATGCCAGCCCTGTTTGCATGGCGAGGGTTTGAGGATGACCTCCGCCGGAACCTTGGACAGAAAGCGCAGGCCGCATGCCCCGCCTTGCGACCAGGCGATTTCGGCATCGAGCAGCGCGGCTCCGCGCAGTTCGAGCTGAACCCTGTCCCCGCGTACCAGCGCGATCGCGCACTCGACCCGCGCGCCGCTTTCGGAAATGTTGCGCACGCGACAGACTACGTCGCCGCGCGCCGTTACCAGCCGGCCGACAAGCAGGGTCGTGACCAGCCGGGTTTCGCCGCCGCTGCGGCGATCATCGACGCCCGGCGGCGCAGTTTCCCACTGTTGCGGATCGTCGCCATACATCAGGCTGGCTCCGCCTTGGTAATCACCACCTTCCGCACCTTGTCGGGGCCGATCGCTTCACGCGCGGCTTCGATCACCACGCGGCGGAAATTGTCCAGATCGGGAAGCATCCCGTCGACACCAGCCGCGAGCGGCACCTTGAAGGTACGCAGATTGATCGCATGCTGCAGGAAGGGCAGTCGTGCGGTGACTGCATCGACCTGGCTTTCGTCGACCTCCAGCTGGATTTCGAACGTGGCATAGCCAGACAGTTTGCCATCCTTCAGCACCAGGGGCGCCGTCATGGCCGGCACGCTGACGAATTTGCCGGGCTCCTGTTCGGTCGGTTCGGGCTTGGTGGTTGTGGCGCCAGCCGGAGCGCCGAAGAAGAAGTTGGTCGCATAGCCGCTGCCGGCGCCGATTGCGCCGCCGGTGATCAGAAGAATGATGGGAAACAGAAACTTCTTCATTGTTCCCTGCTCACAGCTTGAAACTTGAATCGGCAGGTGTGGCCGGCGCCTCGCCCTTGACGATGATGGTGATGCGGCGGTTTTCGGCGCGGGCCGGTTCGCCCGGATAGAGCGGCTGGCTGGCCCCGCGCGCGACTGCCCCGGCAATGCGGTCCGGCGTGATTCCGCCGGACAGCAGCGCAGACCGCGCGGTCAAGGCGCGTTCGCCGGACAGGCGCCAGTTACTCTCGGTATCGCCGCCGGCGCCATCGGTATGGCCCTCAATCGTCAGGCGTGCGCCGGAACGGGCGAGCTTCTCGGCCACGGTCGTAAGCTGGCGACGGGCAAAGTCGTTGAGCTGAGCAGTGCCGGGACGGAACATTGGCTGACGCACGCTGTCCATCAGCGTGATGCGCAGGCCGTCCTCGTCGGACTCGACCTTCTGCTGGGCGCTTGCGTCGCTCGAAATCGTATCGAGTGAGACGCGCAGTTCCTGTGCCAGTACGCGCAACGTCGCATCCGGAATCGTTGCCGATCCACCGCGGGCGGTGCCGACGCTCTGTGCCTCCATCGCGGGGACGCCGGTCGCCTGGGACTGATCTGCATTCTTGGCGCGGCCATGTCCGCCCGATCCCGCTTGCGCGCCGCCGGCGGCATTGCCGGCCGCGCCCACCATCGGCGGGCCGGGGGAAAAATAGTCGGCCAGTCCCTTCAGCGTTTCCTTGTCCGGGTTGCTGATAAGCCACAGCAGCATGAAGAACGCCATCATCGCGGTCACGAAGTCCGCATAGGCAACCTTCCACGCACCACCATGATGGCCGCCGACCACCTTCTTGACCTTGCGGATAACGATCGGCCGGGCATTGGCGGCATGGCTTGCCATGGTCAGTGCGCCGCCTGAAGTGCGCTATGCAGGCGTTCATGGATCTGGCCCAGACGCACGGGGGCAATCGCGCTGTGCGTGCCGGCACCCGCCGCCAGCCGGTCGAGCACGGCAGCGCTTTCCTCCGTACACTGGACGAGCAGGTCGAATGCCTGAAGCTTGTCGAGATAGCGGTCGACGAAATGCTCGTCGCCGACCAGCACCTCTGCCAGTTCCTCGATCAGCGTACGGACGTGGCGCAGCTCATCCGCTACGGCACTGTGCAGCACTGCGATCAACGGATCCGGGCCGGTGCTATTGTGCTCTTCCATTATTCCTCCCCCCTTTAGAACAGGTCGATTTCGCCGCCATGTGCCGGCATCTTCGGTGCCACGGTGACTGGCGGCGGCTCTGCGACATAGGTGCACCGGATCTTCCCGTCATAGGGACGGAACTCGACCTTGCGCGGTTGGGTCCCGCCGGTGTCGTTGTGGCCGATGGCAATGCCCTCGGTCTTCAGAAAGCGCAGGGCAAAAGCGGCGTTTGCCGATCCGATCCCGCCAAGGCCGGCGATGATGTTCGCACCGCCATACATATGCGCGCGAAGTTGCGAGCGCTCGGCTCCCGCCTTCATCATTCCGTTGATCAGCAGTTCCATTGCGTGGACGCCATAGCGCTGCAGCTCGGCCTGGCTGACCTTGTGATCCGGGCTGGGTTCGCCCAGCAGGAAATGATTCATTCCCCCGATGCGCGCGCGTGCGTCATGCAGACACACCGCGATGCACGACCCCAGCAGGGTCGAGATCACCACATCGGGCTTCGCAATCACGGCGAATTCGCCCTGAATGATCGAGATCTTGCTGGCCGTTGCAACACTCATGACAGATCACCGAATACACGCTCGATCTTTTCCTTGAGCGCGGCTGGCGCAAAGGGCTTCACGAGGTAGTTGTTGACGCCCAATGCCGCCGCTTTCGCCACGACCTCGCGGTCGGACGAACCGGTGAGCATGATGAACACGGTTTTGGCGAGCACGGAGTCGTTGCGGACCGTCTCAAGGAACTCGAGTCCGTCCATCTCGGGCATGTTATAGTCCGAGATGATCAGATGGACCCGGTCGACGCGCATCGCGGACAGAGCTTCCGGTGCGGTCGCTTTGTCGCGAATGTCCTTGAATCCAAAGTCCTGCAGCGCACGACGAATCATTGCGCGCATGCTCGTCTGGTCGTCCACGACCATGACTCGGATGGCTGACGCGGCGGGCATTTAACGCTCCTGATACTTGCCGCGCGAAGCGGCGAGGATGGCTCCTGCCATGGCTGACAGGCTAGTTTCGGTTTCGACTGCGCCGACGCTGAGCGCTGCCCGTGGCATGCCCCACACGACGCAATCCTCGCGGGTCTGACCAAAGGTCCGCGCACCGGCCTGGCGCATCGCCAGCATGCCGTTGGCCCCATCGCTGCCCATGCCGGTCAGGATCGCGGCGACTGCAGACTTGCCGAGCCGGGCGACGGAGTCGAACAGCATATCGACCGATGGGCGGTGTCCGTTGACCGGGTCGGCCGCGACCAGCTTGATCCGGCCGTTCGTACCGCCGTCCAGCACCATGTGATGCGACCCGCCCGGCGCGATATAGACCGTACCGCGCTTAAGCTGTGCCCCGTCGGTCGCCTCGACCACCCGGACCGCGCAGCCACGGTCGAGCCGGGCGGCGAAGCTGGCGGTGAATGCGGCGGGCATATGCTGGACCACCAGTACCGGTGGGCAATCGGGGGGCAGTTCGCCCAGCACGCGGAACAGGGCTTCCACGCCGCCGGTCGATGCGCCGATTGCGATGACGACATCGCGGAAGGGTGCCTGACTCGCCGCAGGGGCGGGGCTATGGCGCACCGGGGCGGCGGCCCCATAGCCGCGACGCGCCTGGGAGCGTGCAGCCCCCTTGACCGTCGCACGCAGCTGATCGGCACCCAGTGCAAGTTCGGCCGGGCCGCCGGAAGGCTTGGCGATGCAGTCGACCGCGCCAAGGCGCAGCGCCTCGATCGTCACCTCGGCGCCTGCCGCAGTCAGCGACGAACACATCACCACCGGCATCGGACGCAGGCGCATGATCCGTTCGAGGAAGGACAGGCCGTCCATTCCCGGCATTTCGACGTCGAGCGTCAGCACATCGGGGTTGAGTTCCTTGATCATCTCGCGCGCGGTGTGCGGCTCGGGAGCTGCGCCAACGACCTCGATTTCCGGGTCGCCGGACAGGATCCGCGTCAGGGCTGCCCGCATCGACGGGCTGTCATCAACAATAAGGGCGCGAACCGGCGTCATGCTGCACCATCCGTACGCTGATAGATTGTGTTGCCGCAGCTGCGCATCCGCGCGACTGCAGGGCCGATCAGTCGTTCGCTGTGACCGATATAGAGGAAGCCGCCGGGCTTGAGCAGCTCGACCAGCCGCGCCTCCAGCTCTTCCTTTGCCGGATCGTCGAAGTAGATCATGACGTTGCGGCAGAAGATCGCGTCATAGCGCTGGCGCATCGGCCATTCGCCGAACAGGTTGAGCACGCGCGCCGTCACCAGTGCCCGCGCTGCCTCAGCCATGCGATAGCCGCTGCCTTCCGGCACCATCCACGCCTTGCGATACGCCTCGGGCACGCCATCGACGCCGGCTGCGGCGTAAAAACCTTCTGCGGCGGCGTTGACCACCGGCTGCGAGATATCGGTCGCGAGCAGGCGGACATCGCGGTGGCGCATCCACTCCGCCTGGGCGCGCTCGGTACCCATCAGCGTCATCGCCAGCGTGTAGACTTCCTCGCCGCTGGAGCAGCCGGCCGACCACATCCGCACCGGCGCGCGGGTCGGATCGCTCTTCAGCTTCGGAAGCAGCACGTCGCGCAGATGGTCGAAATGATGGCTTTCGCGAAAGAAATGCGTGTGGTTCGTGGTCAGCGCGGTCACAAGGATGCGCAGCTCCTCGGGATTGCTTTCGGCGAACGCGATATATTCCTTGAACGTCGACAGCCGGTTATCGCGCAGGCGGCGGGACAGGCGCGAATGCACCAGGACCTTCTTCGTCGGCGGCAGGCTGATGCGTGCCTCGCTCATCATGATTCGCGCGATCGCCGCGAACTCACTGTCGCCGAGCGGCGGTGCGCCGTCGGACAGCAGCGGGTTCACAGGTGCAGGCGCCAGAGAGGTGCTCATTACGCGGCCAGGTCCAGATGACGGGTGATCGACAACGCATCGAGATCGAGCAGCAGCACCATCTGGGCGCTGGGCTCGCTCCCGTCACGGGCGCGGGCGGTGATCTGGACCAGACCGGAAATCACGTTCGATTCCTGCAGCTCGACATCAGGTGCCGGCTGGATCGCGCTTTCCTGGATCGCAACGATGTCATCGACCTCGTCGACCAGGAAGCCGGCCTGCTTGCCCGCAATGTTGACGACCAGCACGCAGGAACGGGCATGGATCTCGCTTGGGGTCCAGCCCAGTCGTTCGGCCAGGCCGACGACCGGCACGACAGTGCCGCGCAGGTTGGTGACGCCGAGAATATAGCCCGGCACGCTGGGGAGCGGTGTCGGTTCGGTCCATTCGCGGATTTCGATCAGCGACCGCATGTCGATGCCGAAATTGCGACTTCCCAGCGTGAAGGTGACGATCTTGATCTCGTCGGCGGGGGTTTCTTGGTCGTTCATGCGGCAAGTCCTCTAAGAAGGTTGCGGGTCTGTCCGGCCGGGGCGACCAGCGCCTCGACGTCGAGAATGAGAGCGATCGAACCGTCGCCAAGGATGGTGGCGCCGCCCAGACCGCGGATCGGATGGAGGTTCTGCTCCAGGCTCTTGATCACCACCTCGCGGCGGTCGTCGATCGTGTCGACCAGCAGGCCGACGCGCCCGGCACTTTCGCTCTCGACGATGATCACCAGACTTTCATGGATCGGCCGATCCTCATTGGCGTGCAGCCCGAACACCTGGGTCAGGCGCCGCACCGGCAGATAATCGCCACGAATCTCGATCACTTCGCTGCCGGGCGTGGTTGCGCTGACCTGGCCCGGTTCGGGGCGGATCGCCTCGATCACCGTCGCAAGCGGCAGCACGAAACGCTGTCCGGCGAGGCGGACGACCATGCCGTCGAGGATTGCCAGGGTCAGCGGCAGCACCAGGGTGAAGCTGGTCCCCTTGCCCGGAACCGACGCGATTTCCACGCGGCCGCCAAGCGCCTCGACGTTGGAGCGGACCACATCCATCCCGACGCCGCGTCCGGAGATGTTCGAGATCGTCGTTGCCGTCGAAAACCCCGGGGCGCAGATCAGCTGATCGATTTCCTCGTCGCTCAGCACCGCATCGGCGGGAACGATGCCCTTTTCGATTGCCTTGGCGCGGACGCGGGCGCGGTCGATCCCCTTGCCGTCGTCCGACACGGTGACGATGATGCGCGCGCCCTTCTGTTCGGCCGAGAGCATGATCGTGCCCTGTGGCGACTTGCCGGCGCGCAGGCGTTCCTCGGTGCTTTCAAGGCCATGGTCGACTGCGTTGCGAATGAGATGGGTCAGCGGGTCGCCGATCTTCTCGATCACGCCCTTGTCGACCTCGGTCATCTCGCCAAAGGTCTGCAACTGCACCTGTTTGCCCGTTTCAGCCATCAGGTCGCGCAGCATGCGCGGCACGCGGCTGAACGCCTGTTTGATCGGCTGGGCGCGCAGGCTCATCACATTGTCCTGGATCTCGCGCGTCAGCCGGGCGAGTTCAGGCAGTTCGACACGTTCCTGATCCTTTGCGCTCAGGCGATCGGACAGGATCGAGTTGCGGATGACCAGTTCGCCGACCAGGTTCAGCAGCATGTCGAGCTTGACCAGATCGACGCGGATCGTCTGCGAACCGCCGTCACCGCCAGGCGCGGATGTCGGCGTGGGCGCTGCGGGCGCCGGGGCAGAGGGGACCGCGGTCAGTGTCGGGGCGGCTGCAGTTGCAGCGGCGACCTTTTCGATCAGTGCACGCGCATCCTCAAGCCGGTCGGACCGTGCCTCGACCGGTTCGGGCTCGACAATGGCGGGCTCGACGCGGGTGATGACAATGTGCGAGTCGGGTGCGACGAAATCGAAGGCGTCATTGATGCGCGCCTCGGCCGTCCAGCCGGGCAGCTCGATCGTCCAGCGCAGATAGGCCTGTTCCGGATCGATGTCGCGCAGCGGGGGCAGGGTATCGCAATCAACCGCAATGACGCGGCCGCCATTGTCCTCCAGCTCGCGGATAACCAGAATCGGTTCGGCTCCGGCGGACATTGCGTCGCGCGACGGCCCGAATTCGACCTTCCAGACCGCCTCCTCGAAAGGTGCCTCAGCTGTGGTGCCAGCATCCCCGGGGGTGTCGAAGTCGAAATCCAGTGACACTGCGACCGGCTCGAACCCGAAGGGATCCGGCTCCGCTTCAACCGCCGCCGGCTGCGCCACAGGCGCTTCGGGGGCAGGAGCAGGGGCAGCGTGATCGCCGTCGAGGATCGCCTGGATCGCCGCCAGAGAGGCGCTGTCATCCGGCAACGGAACGCTGCCCTGTGACGCGCCGACATGGTCCGAAAGGATGTCGAGCGCGGAGAGCATTACGCCCACCGTTGCGGGTGTCGGGTCGATTCGGCCCGCGCGCACTTCGTCGAGCAGATTCTCGAACTTGTGGGCAAAGGCGGTCAGCGCGACATGGCCGAACGCGCCCGCGCCACCCTTGATCGAGTGCACGGCGCGGAACACGGCCGCGATGGTGCCCGCAGACACGTCGCCGGCCTGCATTGCGGACAAGCCCTGTTCGGCGGCGGCCAGACCCTCGGCGCATTCTTCGAAGAAGATCGCCTGGATATCGTCCATATCGTCGCTCATGGGCAGACGCGGCGGATCGCCGCTCCCAGTTTCTCGGCCTCGAACGGCTTGGTGATCCAGCCGGTCGCACCGGCGGAACGGGCGCGTGCCTTCTTCTCGTCAGAGAATTCGGTCGACAGCACCAGGATCGGCGTGCCGCGGAATTCGGGCAGACCGCGTACCGCTTCGATCAGCTCGAAGCCGTCCATTTCCGGCATGTTGATGTCGGTGATGAGCAGGTCGGGCTTGACCTCCTGCATCCGTTCAAAACCGTGGCGACCGTCATTGGCGCTTTCGATCTTGAACCCCTGTGCGCTGAGCGACGCCTTGAGCAGCATGCGCATGCTGGCGGAATCGTCGACGGTAAGAATCAGCTTGCTCACGATTGCAGTTCCTCTTGGTGGCTCAGGCCCAGACGGTCGTTCAGACCAAGCGCCTCGGTCCTGGCCAGGAAGGCGGGGCTGGGGTTTTTGATGATGAAGCGATGGCCATGCGCTTCGGATTCGATTCTGGCGGCCAGCAGCAATTGCAGCACGGCTTGGCCGACACTTTCGACCGCGCTGGCGTCCACGACGATGTCGTCTTGGGCATCGGCGGCCGCGACGAGGTGCGTCTTCAGCGCCTCTGCGGTCACGGTGACGCCATGCGTCGGGAGTATGACGACCCCTCCCGGCGGTGCCAGTTCAGGCGGGTTGAGCTGCGAAGTCACTCTTTGCCTCCTCGAGCGCGGTTTCGAGTTGCTGGAAGGTCGGCGCCTTGTCCGAAGGCGTCGCACGGCGGGCGATTTCGACCGCGACCTGGGTCGGCATGCCCTGGGCGTGCGCGACGATCGCGGTCTTGGCGATGACGAACGGTTTGCCGTCCGCTTCGATGACCTGGGCCAGCTTGGCGGCCAGCGGGCCGACGAAGCAGTAGGACAGGAGCACGCCCAGGAAGGTGCCGACAAGCGCGCCGCCGATCATGGCGCCGAGCACTTCGACCGGCTGGTCGATCGATCCCATGGTCTTGATCACGCCCAGCACCGCGGCGACAATGCCGATTGCGGGCAGACCGTCGGCCATCTGTTGCAGTGCGTGCTGCGGGTGCATTTCGTGGTGGTGATGCGCCTCAATGTCGTTTTCCATCGCTTCGGCGATCTGATGCGGGTCTTCGAAATTCACCGTCATCATGCGCAGATAGTCGCAGATGAATTCGATCAGGTGATGGTCGCCGAGCAGGCGCGGGAAGCGGCTGAAGATCGCGCTGTCCTTGGGCGAATCCAGATGCGGTTCGATCGCGGTGGCGCCGCCCTTCTTGAACGCCGACAACAGCCCGAACATCAGCGTCAGCAGGTCACGATAGTCGGAATCTTTCCACCGGCTGCCCTTGAACGATTTGGCAATGCCCTTGCCCGCTGCCTTGACGACAGAAATCTGATTGGAAACCAGGAACGCGCCGATCGCGGCCCCGCCAATTGCCATCATTTCATGGGGCAGCGCATGGAGGATCACCTCCATCTTGCCGCCAGCCATCATGTAGCTGCCAAACACGCAGATCATGATGATAATGAATCCGACGCCGTTAAGCATGATCGTGGCGGTCCCCTGCCGTGTTCGCTAGTCCCGTGGATTATAGGGCGGTGGCAGGGCGGGCGGACGCGATGCGCCTCTTTTCGATAAATGCAGCGACGAACGCACGCCTCGCGACCGGGCGCGCGGCAAAGCGTCTAGATATGAGGTAAATTCAAACGAGGAACGCCATGTCGCTCAGCGCCTATCAACGTGCCCGCACGCTTGTCGAAACGCCCCGCGCCACCGAACAGCGGCTGATCCGTGAGGTGACTGCGGCGCTGATCGAGGCACGGGATCAGGGCTATAGCGGCGGACGGCTGATGGATGCACTGCACTGGAACCGCGAGATGTGGGACGCTTTTGCCAGCGCCTGCGGGGCATCCGGAAATGCGTTGCCGGACACGCTGCGCGCGTCGATCATCTCGATCGCCTTGTGGGTCAATCGTCACGCCAGCGAAGTCGTCAAGGGACGTGAGTCGATCGATGCCCTGATCGAGGTCAATCGATCGCTGCTCGAAGGTCTGGGTGAAGGGCGCATGGCGGCATGAACTGATCGCGAACGCCTTCGCGCTTTGCGGCCCGGGCCCGCACATCAGTTCCGTGGCCGCCGTCGTTGTTATACGGGCGCGGCAACCTCTGCGGCATAGGCAAGGCGCAGCGCTTCCGACAGGCTGCTGACGTCGAGTTTTTCCATCATGTTGGCGCGATAGATTTCGACCGTGCGTGGCGACAGGTCGAGCTGGTGGGCGATGACCTTGTTGGGCCGCCCCTCGATCAGGCCCATCAACACTTCATGTTCGCGCGGAGACAGTCGTGCAATCCGCTCCCGCGCCTGTTCACGCCGCTGCGCGATCCCGCTCGTTTCGTTGAACCGCGCGAATGCCTGATCGAGCAGGGTGAGCAGATGGTGCGGATCATAGGGCTTTTCGAGAAAGTCGGTTGCGCCCGCCTTCATGGCCTGCACTGCCAGCGAGATATCGCCCTGACCGGTCAGCATGATCGTCAGGAATTTTGCACCGCGCTCCTGCAGCGTACGCATGACGTCGAGGCCGTTGCGCCCCGGCATCTGGAAATCGAGCAGCAATACGCCGCCGTCACTCGATTCGATATTGTCGAGGAACGCATCGCCCGAGGCGAATACGCGGATCACGAGGTTCGGGCGTTCCGACAACAGTCCGTGCAGTGACTGGCGGACCGCCTGATCATCATCGACGATATATACGCTCTGCATCCCTACTCCCCCAACGTCCGCCCGTTACCTGAAACGGCAGAGCGGAATGTTGCGTCATTCAGGTCGTTGTTGTGCGCCAGCATAGCCCCGCCATGCGCCTCAACGATCCTGTGACAGATCAGCAAGCCTCCCCCTTAATGCCTTCCCCATTTGTCGAATAAAAGGGCGGAAACACTGGACTGGAGGCTGAACTGGCCAGATCTGGCCCGATATCGGACACCATAATCCGCGCGCATGCGCCATCGGCGTTGTGGAATAGCACGCAGAAAGATGGCCGGACTGCTGTGATGTGGCGCCCAGGTTCCAGCGCGTTGCACATCAGATTGACCAGAACCTGTTGGATCTGGATCTTGTCGGCGATCGTAAAGGGCGCCTGTGGTGCAAGATCATCGGATACCGATACGTCCAACAATGGTGTTTCGACAAGTGCGAAAGCGCCGATTTCATGGATTGCGGTTACTACGGATCTGCTCGCCACCACATGCGATACGCCATCCGTGGCGCTGTGGTGACGTCAGCGGGCGCGGTGTGAAGCTGAAGCAGGTTATGGACGGCTATACAAAGCGCGCGGCGACGATCGCATGGACCTGATCCTGGGCGAGTTCGCCGATCGGCATTGTCCGCTGCGGAAACTGGCTGTGCCCGATCAGAAGCCCGTCCAGGGTCGTCGCCACCGCCAGGATGCGAAAGCCGCCCGGTTCGCGCACCGCAGCGAGGCCGCCCGCAACCGGGTAGCGGTCGGGATCGATGAACAGGATTGCCTGACCGGGCAGTCCCGCACCCAGTGTGGCCCGACACAGACGCAGCGCGATCGTCTGTGGCCCGCAGCCGGGCGGAAGCTGGATCCGCTCATCCGTTTCCTGATCGAGCACCAGTCCGTCAGCACCCGCAACACCCCGTATGATCACCGTCGCGGGGCCTTCGCTCACCGCTGGCCCCGCCGGGGCGGGCAGGGCAGAGAGGCCGACGGGGGGCGCCACATCCCCGCGCAGTTCCGCGCGCAATGCAGCGATGCGCTCGCGCGTTCGACGCACCCTGTCCTCGGGGTCGCAGACGGATGGCAGCCACTGGTCGAGCTCGCCGGTCCGGTGCAACTGATCGACGCGCGCCCGCAATGCCGTCTCGCTTGCGGTATCGAGCAGTGCCGCGATGGCGGTGCGCGTGGGCGTGTTCCAGTCTTCGAAATGGCGCTGGGCATTTTCGACACGTGACAGGTTGACCGGTGCGATGCCGTGCCGTTCGGCAATTGCCTGGATCGTCAGCGCCCGGTCGGTAAACCGGACATGGCGTACCGCCGCCGCCAGCAGGACCGCAAAGCGTTCACGCTCGGGATCGAGCATCGGTACATCGGCAAAGGGGGCCGCCCAGTCCTCGATCGAAAAGCCGGGGGCATCGATATCCGGCAACAGCGCCTCGGGCGTGACGCCCAGCACGTTCGCGATTTCGGTCAGTTCGTGCGCCCGTGCGACGACTTCGCCACGTTCGATCTTCGACAGGCGGATATAGGTGAGGCCGGGCAATCGGTGCGCCAGCCCGATCAGCTTCTGGTGGCCGGCACGGCGGCGGAGGTCGCGGATATTGTTGGGGAAAACGAACGCGCGATAGGGATCGGTCGGCACTGCAACGGTGCCGCTGGCCTTGAACCTGACCGGCGCGTCCACGTCCGCAACTCCTATACCCATTTTGTATAGGATAGCAGGACCTTCAAGGTTTTCCAAGCGGTTGGCGGTGTGCCTTCGCAATGTGCCAGCGCGGACCCGCGTAACCGGCGGGAGAGGCCCGGTCAGCCAGCCCGTCGCGTGTCGCAGGAACGTGGCGGGTGAGAGATGAGCGCCCAGTTGCCAGCCGGGTCAAACCGTCGCAATGCCACCAGGCTGCCGGGGCGGGCAATACGTCGGTCGAGCCAGCCGGGTGCCAGCGGCCAGGGATCTTCCGGTGCAATGGCGATGCCGGTGCCATCGGTGATCAGGCCAATGCTGGTCGGAGCCATGCCCAGGGGCCAGCGCTGACGCATCCGTTCCAGCAACTGCCGGGCAAGCCGTTCGCAGGTTCGCGCATGGCGCAGCGGTGCGATTTCCTGACGCTTGAGCCAGCGGTCCCAGCTGGCGCCGAAATTGCCATTGAGGCCGATGCCCCACACGGCAACCAGATGCCCTGACTGGTCCAGCCAGTGACGGGCATTGTGGCATAGCTCGCGGGACAGTTCGTCCATGCCCGGATCGATGAACGGCATCAGACCGTCCGTGCTGTTCGAAGCGCTCATCATGCTCTCGCTGATCACGGACGAACTCAGCGCGAACGGGTGGCGCCACGGACCAGCGCGGGCTCGCGCTCATCCTGATCGGCGGCCGAAGCCTCCTGAAGCGGTGCCGGAATGACCGCGATGACGCGGCTCAGCCGGTTGTGCGGAGCATTATGGTCGGGCAGCACGCCGACCGGCGCAGCGGCGGGCATATCGGTCGCCCGACGACGCGGGGCCGTCTTGGGCCGTTCGAACATTCCGCCGAAGCGCGGGTCATTGGCGGCGATGTCGGCGATCGTCTTGGCGGCGCGCTTGGCCACCTGACGCTGACGCTCGCGCTCCTGCGGATCGCTCTCCAGCTCGATATCGGCGGCATCGTCGGACAGGCGGCGCGCAACCGTGCGGCGCTGTGCCTCCAGCTTTTCTTCCAGTTCGGCGATCTCGGCCGGATCGATGATGGCGGCACCGGCGCGGTAGCGGGGCAGGCGGGGATCCTGCACCTGGACCGACCGGGTGTTGCGGGCACGGCGCTTGAGCTGCTCCATCGCAATGCCGCGCAGATGGTCGACATAGGCGTCGAGCAGCGCTTCGCGGGTCTTGACTGCGAGATGCTCGCCGGCCGCTGCTTCGGTGCGTTCAAGGGCGTATTCGTCCTCGACCATGCTCTCCAGCGTGTTGGCTTCGCCCTCGGCGCCCAGGCTCATCGCATGGAGCGAGACGGTGGTCGCTTCGACCTTCTTCGCCGACGGGCGCTGGTCGGTCATGACGCGGAAGCGCAGGCTCTGCAGTTCGCCGCGCAGCTGCCAGTTGACGAAGGTCGTGAACTGGGCGCGCTCGGAGTCATAGGCCTGGATCGCGCGGTGAACGCCGATCGCGCAGCATTGTTCGGCATCGTCCCAATGGGCGGCAAGGCCGTACTGGCGGATGAAATGGCGGATGCGCGGTGCGAGCAGCTTGAGCACCTGGGCGAAGGCGCGTTCGCCCTGCACGCGCTGGCGGTTCGTCTGTGCCTGGCCGTCCTTGGCCATGTTCTCGATGACGGCAGCAACGGCAACTTCGAGCGCGGCAGTGGTGTTCGACATGATCGTCCCCTCGATCGTCTTCGCCGTCCGCCATGTTTGCGTCGGCTACAGGGGCATCATCGCCGGTTGCGGTAAATAGGAATAAACCACTCCTATACGTAATTCCACAATATGTACTTCTACAGTATCCCGTGAATCAGGCCGCGCGGACCTGATTCACGAAACGATGGACCTGAGCGGAGAGCGTGCTGGCCTGTCCTGACAACGCGCTGGCAGAGGAGAAAACCTGACTGGCGGCGGTCCCGGTGGCTTCTGACGCCTGGCTGACACCGACGATGTTGGCGGACACCTCGTGCGCGGCCTGCGCGGTCTGCTGGATGTTGCGGCTGATATCGGCGGTGGCGCTGTTCTGCTGGTTCACGGCCGATGCGATGCTGTCGCTGATCGCGGCAACCTGATCGATTGTGCTGGTGATGCTGCTGAGGCCGGTAACCGCGCGCCGGGTTGCCTCCTGGATCTCGCGCACCTGAACTTCGACCTCTTCGGTCATCCGCTCGGTCTGGCTGGCAAGCGCCTTTACCTCTGCCGCAACGACTTCGAACGCCTTGCCGGCTTCGCCCGCCCGCGCGGCTTCGATCGATGCATTGAGGGCCAGCATGTTGGTCTTGCCGGCGATCTGACCGATCAGATTGACAACTGTGCCGATCCGCTCGGCAGCCTCGTCAAGTGCGCGGACCGTCTGGTCCGTCTGTTGCACATCGCTCACCGCGCGCTGGGTGGTGCGGGCGGATTCTGTAACCTGTGCCGCGATCATCTGGATCGACGCCGATAGTTGCTCGGCTGCCGATGCGGCTGTCTGCACCCCTGCGCTGGCCTGTTCGGCGGCCGCCGCCACGGCGAGTGCGCGGTGATTGGCCTCTCCGGTGGTCGCGTTCATCGACTGGGCGCTCGCTTCGAGCTGATTGGACGCGACGGTGAGCTGATCGGCCAGGTCGGCGACCTGTCCCTGGAATTCCACCGCAAGGCTGGTCAGTTTCCGGTCGTAGGACGCCTTGTTCTCAGCGATGTAGCAGGAGATGGCGAGGTCCATGTCGATCATCGCCGTCATGCTGATCGCGGTGCACAGTTCTGAACTGCGCCGTGCGCGCGCAGGGCTGAAGGCGCTACCGGCGCTGCGTCCGGCGAGATCGAACAGGTGGCGTAGGATGAAGTTGTAGCCGCCGATATACCATTGCGGGTCCAGCCCGATCTTGCTGTGCATCAGGCCGATCCTGCGGACCGATGCGACATAGGCATCGTCGAAGCGCCCGCTGAACAGCATCTTCCAATGTGCTGCCTGGGCCCGGGCAGCGCGCGGCATTGCATCGCCATCCTTGAACATCGCCGCCAGTTGAGGCCAGCTGCGCAAATTGACGTAGAACTTGTCGAGAATGCCGGGCAGTTCGCGTTCCAGCGTTGGCATGAACCGGTCGAGCGCGGCGCGTTGGTCATCGGAGTAACCGACAAAGGCGAGGCGCTCGGCGAGTTCGGCACTGACGGTCATGACGGGCGCATTCCATTCCAGCGTGGTTCCCTACTCATATAGGAGAAATACTGGAGGGTTGGTCGCTATTGCGTTCTTACGTATCTGTTAAGCAAATCGCTCGGGCCGCACGCGGCTGCCGACATAATTGTCCAGCCATGCGCGATGCGCCGCGCTGGCATCGCCGGTGCGGGCGATTGCCTGTTGCGCGCGACCGCCGCCGATCTGGGCGCGCAGCAACAGGCTGGCGCGCTCGTCGGTCAGTCCGTTTTTAAGATATTTGATCGCGTCACCCGCGCCCAGATGATGGGCGAGATAGGCGGTCCGCGCGACCGCGGACGGATCTTCGCCCGTGGCAACGCCCGAACGCTGCAGCGTCTTCAGGTTGAGGCGCGCATAGTCGGCGGTCGTTTCGATCGACGCGGTGGCGTTGTAGCGCATCTGAAGCAACTCGGCGCGGGCCGATGCACGCACCTGACCGGATTGGTCGAGCCAGCCCCTGTCCTGCGCCGTCTGGTTGAGCCAGGTCCCGCGCGTCTCCGCCATCCCCTCCCAGGTGCGGCTGAGAAACTGGCCCAGCCCGGCCGCCGACGAACGGCTGTTGCGCGAATAGACATTCCACTGTCCGGTGGAGTTCTTCGCCGCTTCGGCATTGACGATCGCCGCCAGCGCGGTGGCGGGGATGCCGGTCCGCTCGGCCGCGCGCTCCAGCGTCGGGGCGTGACGCGCATTGGCACCAAGCCGCGTGGGATCGAGCGTGGACGCAGCGACATCCGGCGTGGCATCTTCCAGCGCGTTCAGATCGATATCGTGAAATTCCTGGCTGTGCAGCACGGCCGCCATCGGACGCGGCCGGATCGCCTGGTCCGACAGTTCGAGCAGCGTGTCGAGGTCGAGCTTCTCCATGTCGGGGTTTTGCGGGAGCTTGGCTTCGGCATCGGGGGCCATTGTGCCGATTGCGGCCTGCCACAGCCGTTTCTGTGCCGATCCCAGCGCGTTGCGATGGATCGCAGCAGCGGTCGCGGCGGTTTCCGGTGAACCGATCGGGCGGGTCTGGATCGTCATGCGCGATTGCTCCGGCGCAAGTCGCGGGCACGGCGTACGAACCGTGCGGCACTGATATCGTCGAGCATCGCCTGTTCCGCGGTCTGCAGCGCGCGTTCGGCGTCGGCGCGATATTCATCGGCGGCGTTGCCGATCGCCTTCATCGATGCATATTGCTGCGCGGCCTGGCGGCGGAGCAGGGCCAGTTCGACCTCGGCATCCTTGCGCAGCTGCTCCAGCCGGCGGCGCTCGGACCGCGCGCGGTCGAGATAGGCATCGGAGTAGAGCTGCCAGTCCATTGCGCTCAGTTCGCGTTCGCGCACGATCTTGGCGCTCAGCGCCTCGTGCAGCGACTGCATCTCGTCCAGCCGGATCGTCGCATCGGCGATGAGCGCCTTGAGTGCGTCCATGTCGCGATCAAGTGCGCGCAGCGCGGCGTCATAGGGCGTTCGCATGCGCTTCCTCCACCAAAGCGGCCAGGTCCGCGAATGACTGATCGGCATGGCCGCGATCGCCCTTGCCCTGGGTCAGCATCGCTTCGATCTGGGGGGCGACCGCGACGGCGCGATCGACATCGGCATTGGATCCCGCCTTATAGGCACCGAGCCGCACGATCTCTTCCATGTCGGCATAAGTGCTCAGGACGCGCCGGGCGGCGAGCCGGGTGGCGTTCTGGTCTTCGCTGAGGCAGCGGGGCAGGGTGCGCGAGACGGATTTGAGCAGATCAATCGCGGGGTAGCGGCCGCGCTCGGCGATGCGACGGGTTATGACGACGTGACCGTCCAGGATCCCGCGCACAGCGTCGGCAACCGGTTCGTTATGATCGTCGCCATCGACCAGCACAGTGAACAGACCGGTGATCGATCCCTGTCCGGGCAGGCCGGGGCCGGCGCGTTCGAGCAGGCGGGGCAGTTCGGCGAAGACGGTCGGAGTATAGCCGCGCGTCGCGGGCGGCTCGCCATTGGCAAGGCCGATTTCGCGTTGCGCCATGGCAAAGCGGGTGACCGAGTCCATCAGGCACAGCACGCGCAGGCCGCGGTCGCGGAAATGTTCGGCAAGCGCGAGCGTGGTCCACGCCGCCTGACGCCGCATCAGTGCGGGTTCGTCCGACGTCGCGACGACGACGATGCTGCGCGCAAGCCCCTCAGGGCCGAGATCGTCCTCGACGAATTCCTGCACCTCGCGGCCGCGTTCGCCGATCAGGCCGATGATCGCGACATCGCATTCGGTCCAGCGCGCCAGCATCGACAACAGCACCGACTTGCCCACGCCGGACCCGGCAAACAGGCCGAGCCGCTGGCCGGTGCAGAGCGGCACGAACAGGTCGAGTGCGCGCACGCCGGTTTCGATCCGATCGCCAACCCGGGCGCGCGATGCGGCCGGGGGCGGGGGTGCCTTGATCGGCTGGCGGGTGGCGCCGAGCGGCAGCTCGCCCTTGCCATCGACCGGGCGGCCAAGACCATCGACCATCCGGCCGAGCCAGGCGTCGCACGGTCGCAGCGACAGCGCGCCGGGGTGCAGCCACGCGATCGTGCCCGACTTCAGGCCTTGTGGTTCACGGAACGGCATGCACTGCGCCAGTCCGGCCTCGATCCCGGTCACTTCCGACGGGATCATCCCGTCCGGCGTGTCGATGTCGATCCGCGCGCCGATCTGTGCCGCGCCGGCCAGACCCTCGACCTCGATCAGTGCGCCGCGCACTGCGGTCACGCGGCCATAGCGCGTTTCCAGCGGGAGTGCGGCGATCGACCGGGCGGTGGAGGACAGGCTGTGCATGTCAGGGTTGCGCTCAGGCCGCTGCGTTGGCCGGGGCGGTTGCCGCGTCCTCGAACTCGATCAGCGCGCGGCAGGTGGCGAGCGCGCGATAATAGCTGCCTTCGGCAACCTGACGGGCGAAGCGTACGCACGCGGCGCGACTTTCATCGGTTGCCATCGCCGGGATCAGCAGCGTGAGCTCGTCGATCACCTGATCCTTGTGCTTTT
Source organism: uncultured Stakelama sp. (assembly GCA_964393565.1). Classification (GTDB taxonomy): domain Bacteria; phylum Pseudomonadota; class Alphaproteobacteria; order Sphingomonadales; family Sphingomonadaceae; genus Sphingomonas. The sequence continues at coordinate 38,852 of CAYMUJ010000006.1, forward strand.
CGGGTGCATCGCCGAGATAGGCCATCATCGTCGCGTAATAGAGGCGACGTGCAGTCGTAACGGCCTCTTCCGGCGCCATGATCTCGCGCCCGCGCAGCAGCGCGACCTTGTTTTCGATCACCAGTTCGGTGCGGCCCTTGGCGCGCAGCATCGCTCCGTTGACTATCAGCGCCTCGCCGTCACGCAGGGAAATTCGCAGCATCGTCACGTCCTCATCTTGTGCGTTGCTGCTTTCATAGATGGGTGGGGCGGGGCGCGGTTTCGCACCCGGAAAAAATTGCCGCCCAGCAAATTTTGCGTGTCCTCCCGGACCGGCTTGGCCGCCGCTCTCCTATCATGGCCATGTCCTGCCCACCGTTGGGCGTGAACCGGAGACAGTCCTTGAGCCTTTATTCCGCACTTTATGCCGGTGTCGCCGGTCTCGGCGCCGAAGCGACTGCGATGGCGGTCGTTGCCGACAATATCAGCAACATCAATACGATCGGGTACAAGGGGAACGACATCCAGTTCCGCACGCTGGTCAGCGACGGGCGCGCGCGGTCGGCCTATACCGCCGGCGGCGTGATGGCGGCTCCGCAGGCGCTGATCTCGAAACAGGGCCTGCTGCAGGCGTCGAGCAACACGACCGATCTGGGCATCGAGGGCGGCGGATTTTTCGTCGTGCGCGAAACGCTGAACGGCAATGACGTCGCCTTCACCCGCGCGGGTTCGTTCCGTCCCGACGAGTTCGGCTTCCTGCGTAACGCGGCCGGCATGTATCTTCAGGGCTGGCGTCTCGACAGCTTTGGCGAGTTTACCAATACCGGCAATGTCGCGGCGCTGACCCCGGTCCGCGTCAGCGACCTGACCGGCGCCGCGGCGCCGTCGACCAAGATCGACATCCGCGCCAACCTCCAGTCGACCGCCCCGATGCACACCGGTGCCTATGCGGTTGGCGACATCGCCAACGGCACGGTCGATGCGAGCTTCAGCCGCTCGTTCGACATCTATGACGCGCAGGGCACGTCGCACCGCGTGACGATGGCCTATGTCCGCACCGGAGCGAACAGCTGGCGCGGTGAGCTTTATGCCGAACCGGCGTCCGATGTGACCGCCCCCAATGGCGTGCTCGCCAGCGGTGAACTGCGCTTCAACCCCGACGGCAGCCTGATCAAGGACGACGCCGTCTACACATCGGGCTTTTTCGATCCGGTTTCGATTACCTGGTCCAATGGTGCGGGATCGGTTCCGCTGCGTCTCGGCCTGGGCGAGAATGGCACGATCAGCGGCCTCAGCCAGTTCGGGTCGGAATCGGCGATGATCGCCGCGACCACCGATGGCGGCGTGCTTGGCAACATCGCCTCGATCCAGGTGTCGGAAGCCGGCGTGCTGAGCGCGGTGTTCGACAATGGCGTGACCCGTCCGGTGTTCCAGCTGCCGGTCGCGACCTTCCCGAACCCGGATGGCCTGACCCGCATTTCGGGCAACGCCTATCTGCTGTCGGACCGGTCGGGCAATGCGTCGATCGACATCGCCGGCGCGCTGGGCGCGGGCAAGATCCGGTCGAGTACGCTGGAGGCCTCCACCGTCGATCTGGCGCAGGAGTTCAGCAACATGATCCGCTTCCAGCGCGCCTACAGCGCGTCGTCGAAGATCATCACCACGGTCGACGACATGTTGGCCGAAGTCAGCAACCTCAAGCGCTGATCGCTGAAACGGCGGGGGACCGGGCGTGTCGATCGGGGAGATTCTGGGGGCTGCCGTATCCGGCATGAGCGCGGCGCAGGCCGGGCTCAAGACGGTATCCACCAATATCGCCAATGTCGGCACCCCCGGCTATGCCCGCGAGCGCGCCAATCAGTCCGCTGCCATTCATGGTGGACGGGTAACCGGCGTCGTGGTTGGCGAGCCGACCCGGATCGCCGACAAGTTCCTGGAAGCTGCCGTCTATCGCCGCGCCAATGACCTTGGCAATTCGGAGGTGACGGCCAGCTATCTCGACCGCATGCAGACCCTGCTCGGTGCGCCGGGGTCGGAATCGGGCATCCCGGCGCGGCTTAACGCGATCAACAGTGCGGCGATTGCCATGACCGGCGCGCTGGGCGCCGAACAGAATGCGGCGGACTTCATCGCCCGCACCACCGACGCAATCGGCACGCTGCAGCGGCTCGACACCGATATCTCGATGCTGACCGGCGACGTCGATGCCGAAACCGGCCTGACGGTTGAACGCATCAACGCGCTGCTCAAGCAGATCCATTCGCTCAACGATGCCGTTTCACGGCTCGACGGGCTGGGGCGCAGCGCGGCGGGCACCGCCGATCAGCGCAACAATGCCGTGCAGGAACTCAGCAGCCTGATCGCGGTGACGGTGCGGGAACAGCCCAATGGACGCCTGTTGGTCGAAACCGCCGGCGGCGCGCCTTTGCTCGACACGCGGTTGCGGCTGCTGTCCTATCCGACGTCCAAGTCAGGATCGGGTGCAGCGCTGGCCGAATATCCTGGTATCGACATCCGTTTCGCCACCGACACCGGTGCGCTTGGCGCTGCGACCGGCGACCGCATTGAATCCTCGGCGGTCGGCGGCAAGCTGGGCGGTCTGCTTGAACTGCGTGACCGTACGCTGCCGGGGTTCCGCGATCAGCTCGGCACGTTGTTCACCGGCCTTGCCCGTGCGATCAATGGCGCGTCCAATGCCGCCAGCTCGGTGCCGGCGCCGAACCGTCTGAACGGATCGACCACCGCACTGGCGACCAGTGACCGGCTTGGCTTCACCGGGGCCGCCGTGTTTGCGGTGATGGGATCGGACGGATCGATCGTCGCACGCACGCGCGTCGATTTCGATGCGATGGGGCCGGGCGCGACCGTTGCCGACGCGATTGCGGCGATCAATGCAGGACTTGGTGGCGCTGGCACGGCCAGCTTCGCCGACGGACGGCTGACGATCGATGCCGTCGGCACCGGTCGCGGCGTCGCAGTCGGCGATGATCCTGCAGCACCGTCCAATCGGGCCGGGGTCGGGTTCAGCCAGTATTTCGGCCTCAACGATGTCGTCCGCACCGAGGGCGCATTGATGGTGCCACCGGGCTTTGCCTCGGGCGATCCGCATGGTTTTGCAGCGGGCAGCACCAGCGACATCATGCTGCGCGATTCATCGGGCCGCGTGATCGCGCGCACGACGCTGACGGCGGCAGCGGGCGGGACGATGGGCGACCTCGTGACCCAGCTCAACGCCAGCGAGCTTGCCGGCTTCGGCACCTTTTCGATCGATGCCAGCGGTCGCTTCCGCTTCGATCAGGCGGCGGGCGTCACCGGTACCTCGATCTCGATTCCGGCGGATTCTACCAGCCGCTACGGCACCGGCATCTCCTTCTCGGCGCTGTCGGGTCTGACCGGCAGCGTCAGCGGACTGGCGGCGGGCGGTGTTGCGCCGGACCTGCGCAACAGCCCGGGCAAGCTGCCGCTCGCGATCTTCAACACCAGCGCTGCGGTCGGCGAACGCGGCGTTCTCGCATCCGACACGCGCGCCGCGCAATTTTACGCCGACAGTTTTGGCCAGGTGAAGGACCTGGGCAAGGAAGGGAATGTTTCGCTGGAGCGTTACGCTTCGCTGATCCTCGGCGAAACCGGCACCAGCGCGGCTAACGCCCAGACCCGCTACGAGGACGCGACCGCGCGCAGCCAGGACGCGATCACGCGGCGTGATTCCTATTCCGGCGTCAACATCGACGAGGAATTGTCGATGATGATCGTCCTTCAGAACAGCTACTCCGCTTCCGCCCGCGTCGTGCGCGTGGCCGATGAAATGTACAAAGACCTGCTCGGGACCGTTGGTTGAGGATTGAATAGATGCGCGTCGCCACCATCCCTCTGCAACAGACCACCGCGATCTCGATCCAGCGCGCGCAGGAGAAATTGTCGGTCACCCAGGCCCAGCTGTCGACGGGCAAAAAGGCGCCCGACCTCGCCGCACTGGGCAGCGAAGCGGTGCGCACGCTGTCTGCACACACGCTGCTCGCCAAGCAGGAGGCGCACGCCGAGACCGCGACCCGGCTCGGCACCACGCTCAGCCTCTACGAAACCTCGATCACTGCGATCGAGAATGGTTCGATGGACCTCGGCAACCGGCTCTCGCTTGCGGTCGGCACCGGCGAGTCCACAGGCCTCGCTGAGGCGATCTCCGCTGCGTTCGACCAGTTCCGTTCGATGCTCAATACCAGCGAAGGGGGGTTGCCCCTGTTCGGCGGCGGCATCTCAACCGACCCCTATACGCCGACGAAGATCGAAGATCTGGTCGGCGTGGCCGCGTCGACGCATTTTGACGATGGCGATGCGATCGCCCGTGCGCGTGTCGGCGACGGCCTCGACCTCAACTACGGCATCACCGCTTCCGAACTCGGGCGCGAAATGACCAAGGTCTATCGCAGCCTGGTCGAAGCGGGACCCTTTGGCGAGAAACTGACCGACGCACAGAAGGCTGCGCTGACGACGATCAAGGTGCAGCTCGACGAGGCTGTCGCCGGAATCCGGCAGATCAACGCCGGGAACGGCCGACGGCTCGCGCAAACAGAAACATTGGTCGATCGGGCCAATGAGCGCGCACTTGTTCTAAAAGATGTCATCAGCCGCAACGAGGACGCCGATCTGGCTCAGGTCGCGATGGACCTGTCGATGCACAAGACCACGCTGGAGGCCAGTTACTCGGTCTTCACCCAGCTCAATGAACTTAGCCTGCTCAATTACATGCGCTGATGCCTCGTTATGAGGCCGGAATGAGGTTGGCTTTTCCTCTCATTCAAGCGCTAGATATGAACCGGAGAATGCCATGAAGTACTTCACCAACCTGAAAATCGCATACAAGATTGCGGCGTTGATGCTGATGCTTGGGGCATTCACTCTGGGTCTCGTGCTGAACAGCGTTAATACGCTGACGAAAATCGACAAGGAATATAGTCATATTGCAGTCACCACCCTGCCAAATAACACGGAGCTTGCTCGCGCCTATCAGGACGTGATCGATATGTTCCTGTCCGGGTATCAGGTGATGTATTATCCGGGCGCAACTCAAGAAAACCGCAATGCAGTTGCGGCGGAACTTGAATCTTACAAGAGCGCGAAATCGCGCCTGGCTTCAATTCTGAAGTCGGAACCGGATAGCGCCGACGAAATCTCTCGCATTGAGACGGAGCTTGACCAGCTGCAAAAGGTCATGCTGCAGGCTATTGAGCTGGGTAAAGTGGACCGTAATGAGGAAGCTGGCCAGGTCCTCACGACCGTGCAGCCGATGGCCAAGGCGCTCCGCGGGGAACTGCGGGAATATACGACCAAACGCGCCACAGCAGCTGATAAAAAGGTTGCGGAGCTTGCCGAAGCGGCATCCAGCGCGATCACGTCGATGCTGGTGATCGGTCTGCTCAGTGTGGTCCTCGCCATTGGCTTTGCTCTGTTCATCGCTCGCCGCACGATCATCGCGCCGCTGATGGGCCTTGAAGGCACGATGCGTGCCCTGGCCGAAGGCAACAACAAGGTTGATGTTGTCGGTACTGACCGCCGCGACGAGGTCGGTGCGATGGCTCAGGCGGTGCTCGTCTTCCGCGACAATGCCCAGGTCCAGGAGCGGCTTGCCGCTGCCAAGGCGGAGGCTGATGCGGAACAGAAGAAGGTGATCGACACCGTCTCGTCGCATCTTGAGTCGCTGGCACAGGGTGATCTGACCCGTCCGATCAACGATGAGTTCACCGGTTCCTATGCCGCCCTCAAGACCAACTTCAACGCGGCGCTGAGTTCGCTCAGCACGCTGATCCATTCGGTTCAGGAGAGCGTCCGCTCGATCGGTTCGGGATCGAGCGAGATCGAGGCCGCCTCCGAGGATCTTGCACGTCGCACGGAAAGCGCCGCCGCTTCGCTTGAGGAAACCTCGGCCGCAGTCGCGCAGATCAACGATCGCCTGCGGACCGGTGCCGCGTCGGCTGCCCAGACTGTGGGCCGCGCCGATCAGGCGATGGTGACGGTCGGTACCGGGCGCGGAACCGCCGAAGAAGCCGTGGCGGCGATGGGCCGCGTTGCCGATAGCGCCAAGGGCATCGACAGCGTGATCGAAGGGCTCGACAAGATTGCGTTCCAGACGCGCGTCCTTGCCATGAACGCAGCGGTTGAAGCGGGCCGCGCGGGTGAAGCCGGTCGTGGCTTTGCGGTCGTTGCCGATCTGGTCGGTCAGCTCGCGATGCGTTCGGAAGAAGAAGCAAAGCGCGCGCGCGAACAGCTTACCACCACCCAGAACGATGTCGAACTGGCAGTGGGAGCGGTCGAGCGCGTCGATGGCGCGCTGGTCGGAATCTCGTCGGACGTGTCGGCGGTGCACGAACTGCTGAGCGCAATGGCGCTGGACAACCAGGCGCAGGCCGCCGCGATCCAGCAGATCGCATCGGCGATCGGCACGATGGACGAATCGACACAGCAGAATGCCGCGATGGTCGAAGAGACCTCGGCGGCTGCGCGCAGCCTGAATTCGGAAGTGCGTGTGCTCGGCGATCGGGCTGCCAGCTTCCGCACCGCAACCAATGCCAATGCCGCTCCGAAGGCGTCGCTCCCGGTCGGGCCGGCAAAGCCGGCGGCACGGGCATCCACTAAGGCGCATTCGCCCGCACCTGTGCCAGCTCAGAAGGCCGAAGTGAAAGCGGCACCTGAAGCGTCGGAGCGCGTTTACAAGTCACCTGTGAAGCCGCTGCCTGCGGCTGCGGTCAGCGCGCTGGTCCGTCGCAACGACGACTGGGACGAATTCTGATCCTCGCACCGCCCGGCACTTCCCCCCGGACGGTCTGATCCTGCGGCGGTACCTCCCCGGGTGCCGCCGTTTTTCTTTGTGTGTGGGTAAGGGGAACGGGACAGTCAGGACATCGTCCCGGCCAGGGAAAGATGGCGCCCCGGATCTGCGCCGGGGCGAAGGAGGCGGAAGGTCGCGATGTCCGTGAGCGTCTTCCGCCCGCTTCCTTTCTCCACCGCTCTCTGGCGGCGGAAGATCGGGACGGTTCAGCCGCGCGCCAGAAGCAGCAGATCGCTGTCGGCAGCGATTTCGGAAACGCCAGCCATAGCGGCGTCGAGCGCGGCAGGGTTCACCGCGCCGCTGGGCGAGGCGAGCGCGCTCAGCGCCTCGCCCGCCTTGGTCCCGCGCATCGCGGAAAGATAGCGTTTGCGCAGCGCCGCGAGGCCGGGTTCGTCGCCCAGCATGACCAGCGCGACGGCCTGGCGCAGTACGGCTGCGTTGCGGCCGGGGGCCAGAACGGCACGGTTGGCCTCGGCAAAGCGGGTCCAGTCACGCGCCTGCCACAGCATTTCGGCGCGCAGATCTTCGGAGGACGCGATCTGATCGAGCATCGCCAATGCGTCGGCGCGGCGCCCCATCCGCCAGGTTGCGATCACCTGCATCCGCCGCCGGTCTTCGGCAATCTGTCCGGGATAGTCCGGCCCGTCGCTGCGACGCATGATCGCCAGTACCTGATCGGGCTTGTCGGCGAGAAGGTATAGCCGCGCAATTCGGACCGACAACGGGCCTTTGGCAATGTCGATGGCGCGGTTCTGCATCTGGTGCTGCAGCAATTCAGCGGCACGGGCATGCAAACCGGCGGCCGACAAGCGGTCGGCCAGCGTGCTGACCAGCAGGTCGCCCGGCGCGCCCGTCGGTGACAGGTCGCGATACTCCCAGAACAGCCCGGCCGCCTGGGCGATCGGACGTTTGGGATCGTTCACGAGCGCTTGCAGCCCGGTCTGGATCCGCGTCAGCGTCGCGCCGGTCTGGCTGCCCAGATCGAAATGGCGGAACAGCGTCGCGGATGCGACCAGTGCCAGCACCGGATCGCGTGCGCGCTCGGCGATCTGCCATTTGAGTTCGAGTGCAGCGCGCTCAATCTCTCCGCCGCGCCAGCGAAAGGTGAGGGCGTCGATCCGCTTGACCGCTTCGCCGGGCTTGATCGCCTGTCGCCTGAGATCTTCCTGGATCAGCGCGAATTCGGCCGCTGCGCGCTCTGCGGGCGTTCCCGACAGCAACACGCGCTCAAGCCGCAGCTTCCCGGCTTCGTGCTGCCCGGTGGCGATCAGTGCAATTCCGCGCTGCAGATTGGCTGCCGTCGAGTTGTCGCGCAGCGCTGGTAGCAGGCGGAGCGCGCGGTCATGATGTCCCGACCGGATCAGGCCGATTGCCGTGTCGAGCAGCAATGCCTCGCGCTCCGCCCCGCGATGGGCGCGAAAGGCGGGCAGGGCGCACCGGATCAACGCGCCGCCCGTCGGGCCATCGATGACCGCACCGGCGCGGATGCGCCAGGCACAGGCCTCGGCATCGTTCATCAATTCGGGCGCATTGAACCAGGTCAGTGCGGCCGCCTTGCGGTTGGCCAGGACGTGGGCCTTGCCCATCGCCAGCCGCCATGCCGGCACCAGTTCCAGCGCATGATCATCGCGCTGCATGGTTTCGAGGACGCCCAGTGCTTCTGCACCACGGTTTCCGGCAAGCAGTGCGGTTGCCAGTTTCCAGCGCGAAGCCTGGCGCGTCTCTGCCGTGCTGCGGGCGATCAGCGACCAGGCGAGGGGAATGTCGATTGCCGGACGTTCGCCGGGCATGGCGCGCGGCATTTCTGCGAGTTCCGCAGCAAAGGGCGGGGGTTTGGCGACCGCGCCGCTCGTCCCGCTTCCGGTGGGGGCGGGCGGATGTGTCGCATGGGCGCCGCTGCCGCCGTGCGCCGGTTGGGTCGCGCCGCCTGCAGCCAGCGCGGTGCCTGCGCTCCCGGCAAGCAGGAGCAATGCCAGGGTACGGATGGGACGGGTCATGCGCGGAGCAGCAACCATGCCTGGACAACGCCGCCGATCAGTGCGGCGGACAGGAACAGGATCGAAATGGTCGCACGGGTGAAGCCCACCCCCGTCGTGTCACGGGGTCGGGCTGGTCGACGCGGTGCCGGGCCTGCAGCAAAGCCACCACGCAGCGCGCCGCGCACCTTACCGGCAGCTCCGCTGTTGACGACGCGAATACGCGCGGGTTTCTGATCGTGGCTCATTCCGGTCCCGAATGGGTTTTTCCCGTCTATTATAGAAGGGCGGGGGCAGCTGCGGTCCCCGCCACAAGACTTTGACGGAGATCCCATGCGCCGACCTGCTGCCCGCTTCACCGCTGCTGCCGCTCTCATCGCCATGGCCGCGCCTGCCGGTGCCGCTGGTGGCGGGGGCGGGGAGACGGGGGTCGTTCCGCTCGGCAAGTTCCGGGTGCCGATCATCGATGCGGGGCGTCTCGATGGTGACCTTGAACTTGACCTGGCGGTCACTCCGGCTGAGGGGGCGGATGCGGCAGCGCTTGGCGCGTCCGAACCGGCGCTGCGCGCGGCGATGCTCTCGGCGTTGCTTGATTTTGCTCAGTTGAATGCTTCACCGCGCGTCGCGGTCGATGCCGAAGCGCTGGCCAAGGCACTGGACACGGCTGCCCATGCCGCCGATCCGCATGCCGGACATGTTCTCATCCTTGAGGTCAGGACCAGTCCGTCACGCGGCGCACCCTGACCAGTCAGGGACCACGTAATCCGGTCAGCGGCAGTACGTCGCGCATCACGCGGTCGATTGCGGACACCAGCGCATCGTCACCCTCGCGCATCGCCTGCCGGATCAGTGTCTCCAGCCCTTCGACCGTGGTACGTCCGATCCGCCGCATATGGTGGGGGGCAGACGCCTCCTTCAGGATATGATCGGCCGTGCGCTCCAGCCTGGCGACCGCCCGACGTGCGAAATCAGGCCGGTTGCGGCGGTCCGCTGCGAATACGGTGCCCAGCCGGGCGCCCTGTACACCCCGCAGCGGGACCGCCGCATAGGCGCGGAGTGCCATCGGGCCGGCCACGAAAACATTGCCTGCAAAGCGCGCGTTTTTTGCCAGATCTGGCTCTGCCATCGGAACCTGGCTTTCGACCACGCCGGCGCATATCGATTGATCAAGCGGAATTGAATCAAGGTCGGCCCCGTACAGTACCGGCAGCCAGCAACGTCCCGCATCGATCACGCTGACACCGGCGATCGCGACATCCAGGGTACGGGCAAGTTTCTCGATCAGTTCATGGACATAGCTGGATTCGCGAAGCGCAAGCAGACCCGATGCGAACAAAGCTGCCCGGTGCAGCGTATCCTCACTCGACAGATACTCGCCGTCCGTGTCGGGGATCTTCACTAATGTCTCCGCCCAAGAACCCCGCTTGCCGCGAATTGATATGGGCGGACCGATTCTGTCAGTATCGTAGAATTACAGTAATGAGATATAGCGTCATCGCGGCGCGGTGCGCGCAGTCTTGCCTGGGGCAGCGGGCGCGCTTTTGGTCTGCGTCATGCCGCCACGCGCCAGTGCCATGCCCAATGTCGCGGCGGCGTCGGGCGACATGGCCTGCATCATCAGTGCTGCATTGCGATCGCGCATCCGCTGCGCCACCTGGAACTGCACATCGGGGCTCAGCTTTTCGAACACGGGGGCGGCCTTGGCCGGTTTCATCGACTGAAAGATACGGGCGAGGTCGCTATAGCGCTTTTCCTCTGCTGATGGCGCACCGGCGGCTGCAGCATCGGTGGCCGCACCGGGAGCTGCAGCGGGCGCGGCAGCAGCCTTCGCCTCCGCCTGTTGCCGCTCCAGCCGGACCCGTGCGGCCTTCAGTGCCTGTTCGCGCAGGTCGAGTGCACGGCGGCGTTCCGCCTCTTTGCGCTTCGCATCGTTCAGCTCGCCTTCGATCTGGCTGCCAAGCCGCGTCTTGGGAACCGCAGACTCGCCCACGGCGACTGCCGCATCCACGCCGTTCGCGACCGCCCCCAGCGTGGCGGCGGCGGCGGTCAGAAGCAGGAAGGGGACGCGCATCAGTATCGCTCCACCGGTTCGGCCCGTCGTGCGGCCGCAGCGGATTCGACCAGTCTTTCGGCAGTGGAATCGGCGATTTCGATCATCATCCGCAGTTCGTCTGCGACCGCCTTGGCGCGCGCTGCGTCATGCGTGCCGCGGGCATATTGCGTCAGCGTGCCCTTGAGTTCGGACAGCACCAGCCGTGCCTGTACCGTTGCCTGGTCGAGGGTCGATACGACCTGCGCCAGATCGTTGCGCTTCAATGCGTTGAGCGCGCGCATCATCCGGATGCTCTGGATGATCGTGACCGTGCAGAACAGCATCGTCAGCACGTTCGCTGCGAGCGAGTAGGTCATGCGCGCTTCTCCTTGGCGATGTCGGACACCAGCCGCACCGCGATCTTGTTCGACCGCTGGCCGATCTGGGCGCGGCCGATCGTGACGCCGCCGCATTGCATGTCGAGCGGCTGATCGGGGTCGGCGAACAGCGGGATCGTCTGCCCGACCTTGAATTCGCGGACGGTACGCAGCGGCATGTCGCGCTCGCCCAGCACCACGTCCAGCGTCACGTCCACCTTGCGGACCTCGGACGCCATATGGACTTCCCAGATCGTGTCACGGCCCAGCTTTTCGCCCATGAACCGCTGGTTGAGCAGATGGCGGACCGGTTCGATCGTTGCATAGGGCAGCAGGATGCTGAAGCATCCGCCGCGCTCGTCCATGCTGACGCGGAAAGTGGCGACGGCGCACACATTGGTGGTGCCGGCGATCGCGACGAAGCGCGGGCTGCTCTCGACACGTTCCAGCTCGATCGTGGTCGGTGTGATCGGCGCCATCGATGTCGACAGATCGGTCAGCACATGCCCCAGCATGCGGGAGACGAGGTCGGTTTCGATCGTGGTAAAGCCGCGCCCGTCGATCATCACCTGCTCGCCGCCGCCACGTCGTCCGCCCAGCAAGGCATCGACGACCGCATAGATCAGGCTCGAATCGACCGATACCAGGCCGTAATTCTCCCATTCCTCGACGCGGAACACGCCGATCATCGCGGGGAGCATGATGTGGTTGAGATAGTCGCCGAAGCGGATCGAGGTCACTTCCTCAAGGCTGACGTCGATTGCATCGGACGTGAGATTACGCATCGAGGTCGCAAAGATGCGAACCATGCGGTCGAACACGACCTCCAGCATCGGCAGCCGCTCGCGGCTGATGACGTTGGATTCGATGACCGCGCGCAGGCCTTCCTTGGGCTGGCCGAACCCGCCGACCTGCCCGAACAGCGCATCGATCCCGGCCTGATCGAGCAGCGCTTCGGCATCGGAATCGAACTTGGGCGGTTCGGGAAGCTCGAAATCTTCGAAATCGTCGCTCATTGCTGCACCAGATCCTGGATCAGAACGTCTTTGACGGCGTCCGGCCCCAGCGTCTGGGTGGCGCGGACCAGCAACTCTTCCTTGACGCGATAGACTGCGCCGGATCCGTTCAGATCCTCGGGCCGCAATTCGCGCAGGAACGGCTGATAGGCGTCGATCAGCAGCGGCAGTTTACCCTGCAGCTTTTCGACCGTGCTCGCCTTGCCGGGCACCAGCACGAAATGAATTTTCAGGAAGCGCGCCGCACCATCTGCGCTGCGCAGGTTCACGACCAGCGGTGGCACGTCGAGATAGGCACCGCCGGCCTTGCCGTCCTTGCCGCCCTTTTCCTCGCCGCCTTCGGCTTCGGCTTCCGCTTCCGCCTCGGCTTCGTCCGCGCCATGTTCGCCCTCGGCAGAATTTGCCGCTGCCTTATCCGATCCCATCAGAAAGAAGGCCGCGCCGCCGCCGCCGCCCAGCACAAGCACGGCCGCGCCGATGATGATCATCAGCTTTTTCTTGCTGCCCTTGGGCTTGGCTGCCGCCTCGCCATCCTTGGCCTCGACGATGATGTCGTCGCTCATGTCTTGCGTTCCAATCTCTTTGCCCGTCCGCGACCGGACCGGCGGAATGTTCCTATTATAGGGGAGTGGGGCGGCAACATTTGCCTAGCCGCAAAAAACTTGGACGATTTTTTTCGAAGGGCGGTCGCGATGGATATCTCATCCTATGTACTGCTGAGTCATAATCAGGCGCTCCGGCGTCGGCTCGACGTAAGCGCGAACAACATGGCCAATATCTCGACGGCCGGGTTCAAGCGCGAAGCGCCGGTGTTCCGCGAATATGTGGAGCAGAGCGGCGGCGGTGCGGATGCGCCGGTCAGGACGACGTCGATGGTGCTCGATTATGGCGCTGTGCATGACCAGAGCACAGGCGCATTCATCGCGACCGGGAACCCGATCGACGTGATGATCGACGGCGCGGGCTATCTGGCGGTCGAAACGCCGGAGGGCGGCACCGCCTATACGCGCGCGGGATATCTGAAAGTCGGTGAGGATGGGACGCTGCAGACCGCGGGCGGCTTGACCCTGCTCGGCGAAGGCGGCCAGCCGATCACAGTTCCGCCCGAACAGGCCGGCCAGGTCAGCATCGGCAAGGATGGTACCGTCAGCGCGGGCGACGGCCCGGTCGGGCGTGTCGCAGTGACGGTGTTCGACGATGAGCGCATGGTCGATCCGCGTGGCGATGGCACTTTTGCCGGGACGGGCGGTCGCGAACTGGCTGCTGCGGACACGAAACTCAAAACCGGTGGCGTCGAAGGGTCGAATGTCCAGGCAATCGTCGAGACCACCAACATGGTCGAGATCCTGCGCGCTTACCAGACGAGCATGAAGATGTCGGAGTCGCTGGGCGACATGCGCAAGTCCGCGATCGACAAGCTCGGCCGCTTCGGCTGACCCCCTTTCCACGGAGACTGACCCATGCGTACCCTCTCCATCGCCGGCACCGGGATGCTTGCACAGCAGACCAATGTCGATGTGATCTCGAACAACATCGCGAACATGAACACGACCGGCTACAAGCGCCAGCGTGCCGAGTTTCAGGACCTGCTCTATCAGCAGGTGACCCGGCCCGGCGGTGCATCCGGTCCCGACAGCCGCGTGCCGACCGGCATTCAGATCGGCGCGGGCGTGAAGACCGGCGGCGTCTATCGCATCGCGACGCAGGGTGCGATGAGCCAGACCGACAATCGCTATGACGTGGCGATCCAGGGACGCGGCTATTTTGCGATCACCCTGCCGTCTGGCGACACGGCCTATACCCGCGACGGATCCTTTCAGCTGTCGGATCAGGGTGAACTGGTCAATGCCGATGGTTTCCCGGTCCAGCCGGGCATCACGATCCCGGCCGAAGCGGTGGATGTCACCATTTCCAAGACCGGTGCAGTTCAGGTTATCCTCGCGGGTCAGCCTGAACCCCAGAATGTCGGACAGCTTCAGCTCGCAACCTTCATCAATGAAGCCGGGCTGGAGGCGCAAGGCGGCAACCTCTATCTCGAAACCGCCGCATCGGGACAGCCGACCCTCGCCAACCCCGGTGAACCGGGCTTCGGTGTCCTGCAGCAGGGCTTTGTGGAGGCGTCGAACGTCAACCCGGTGGCCGAAATCACCGCACTGATCACCGCTCAGCGCGCCTATGAAATGAACAGTCGCGTCGTGAAGACTGCGGACGAGATGCTGGCTACGACCAGCCAGCTGCGCTGATGATCTACCGCATCGCCTTCATCGCTGCGGCGTTGGTTCCGGTCCCTGCACCGGCCCAGACCGTTGTGCCGGTGCCCGCCCCGGCGCGCGCCGCCCCCGCACAGGTCGAGGTCGCCGTGCTCGCACGCCCGGTCCAGCGCGGCGAGATCCTGTCGCCCGACGACTTCGTCTATGAAAAACGCTCGCCCAATATGGGGCGCGGCGCGATCGAGGCGGACGCCGCCAAGGGGCTGGAGGCGGTGCGCCCGCTTTCGCCCGGATCGGTGGTGCGGGTCAGCGACGTCATCACCCCGCGGCTGGTCCGCCGGGGCGAGCCGGTGCTGATCGCCTACAAGGTCGGCGCGCTCACCATCACCACCCAGGGCCGTGCCCTGGCCAGCGCGGGGGCGGGCGAACCGGTCCGCGTCGTCACCACCTCCACCCAGCGCACGCTCGACGGTTTCGTCGCGGGCAACGGGCTGGTCCGTATCGTTTACTGAGGGAGTTGACCCCATGAAGAAGATCATCCTCGCCGTCACTGCGGCGACCCTGGTGTCGGGCTGCGGCGCGGTCGACCGGCTCGGCCGCATCGGCAAGGCACCCAAGCTGACCGCGCCCGAGGAGATGGCGATGCCGGGCGGCGAGCGTTCGATCGGCAATCCGGGGCTGCGCGATGGCAGCGTCGCGGCGGCGGTCGCCAATGCGCCGGTCGCACCCGGCACGGTGCCGATGCAGGCGCCCGCTGCCTCCGCCTCGCTGTTCCGCGCGGGCGCCGGCGCATTCCTCAGCGACCAGCGCGCGACGCGCATGGGCGATATTCTGACGATCAAGATCAACATCGCGGACAAGGCCGAGGTCGGCAACAACACCTCGCGCGTCCGCACCGGTTCGGAAAGCGCCAGTATCGCATCGCTGCTGGGCCTCGAAAAACTGCTGCCAAAGGCGCTCAATCCGTCCAACCTTGCCAGCACCGACAGTGAATCGCGGTCGGGCGGCGGCGGCAACATCAGCCGGTCCGAAACGATCAACATGACCATGTCGGCGATCGTCACCAATGTCTTCCCCAACGGCAATCTCGGCATCCGGGGCCGTCAGGAAGTGCGCGTGAACAACGAACTGCGCGAATTGGTGGTCAGCGGCGTGGTCCGCCCGCAGGATATCGGTCGCGACAATTCGGTGAGCCACAGCCAGATCGCCGAAGCGCGGATCAGCTATGGTGGCCGCGGTCAGCTGTCGGATGCGCAACAGGCACGCTGGGGCCAGCAGATCTACGACGCCCTGTTTCCATTCTGAGTTTGGCCCGTCCCAGCCGGGGGGCCGTGGACGGGCCAGCCCCTTTCCCAGCCGGGGGGCCGAGGAAAGGGAAGGGAGGCGCAGAAGCGCCGCCATTCCAAAGAGGGGGAGGGAGAAACCCTCCCCCTTTTTTGTTGCCCGCTCCAGTTTCGTCATGCTGAACTTGTTTCAGCATTCACCGCATCACCTGCGGCTCAGTCGCCTATGCCTCATTCCTCCCCTGGGCTTGCTCAGGGGAGGGGGACCGCCCGCGCAGCGGGTGGTGGAGGGGCGGCTGCGCAGACAGCCGTGAACAGTTCCGCGAAGTTCCGCCCTCTGCGAGGGCGGCCCCTCCGTCAGCGCTTACGCGCTGCCACCTCCCCTGCGGGGCAGGGGAGGAATTGAGGTGTCCTCACCCCGCGCCGTCCTCGTCGCTGCGCCCCGCCTTCAGCGCCTCGTGCCGGTCGATCGACTTCTGGATATGTCGCCGCGCCGCGCGCCGCGCCGCTGCCGGGTCGCCCGCCACAATCGCCGCGTAGATCGCCTCATGGTCACGGTTGATCATCCGGGCATAGCGCTGATGCTTCTTCGGGTCGTTGCCCTGCAGATACAGCTTGCGCGACGGCACCAGCCGCACGCCCAGAAACTGTGTGAAGCGCACGAAATAGGCATTGCCCGTCGCGCGGGCGATTGCCGCGTGAAAGGCGGCGTCGGCGGCGACCGATCCTTCCGCCTTGGTGCTCGCGTCCATCGCCGCCAGCGCGGCGCGGATGTCCTCCAGATCGGCCTCGGTCCGGCGCTCGGCGGCGAGCGCGGCCATCTCCGCCTCGAACCCCATACGCATTTCCAGCAGGCGCAGCACATCGTCGATCGCGCTGACCTCATCCGGCGTCACCTGGAACGCACGATATTGAGCACCCTCCGCGACATAGGCCCCGGACCCGCGCCGCGAGATCAACAGGCCCCGTGCGGCCAGGCGTGAATAAGCCTCCCGCACCACGGTGCGGCTCACGCCGAAACTCTCGGTAATTGCCTTTTCGGTCGGAAAACGCGAACCGGGGGGCATCTCCCCCCGTTCGATCTGTTCCTCAAATCGCTGGACCAGATCGTCGGCCAGCGATGCCGCCTTGGTCACCGTCATTACGGGATCGATAGCATTGCGTGGACCGGGCTGGCTAGGGTGTGAAATCCGCCCGTCCGCGCCGCGCATCCCACCATGCCAGCCGCTCGGCGATGCGCTTTTCCGTCCCCCGGTCGGTCGGGGTGTAGAAGGTCTGCGGCGTCATTTCATCGGGCCAGTAATTGGCGCCACTGAACCCGTCCTCCGCGTCATGGTCATAGGCATAGCCCTTGCCATAACCGATCTCCTTCATCAGCCTGGTCGGCGCGTTGAGGATGTTCTGCGGCGGCATCAGCGAGCCGGTTTCCTTGGCCGACCGCCAAGCCGCTTTCATCGCGACATAGGCCGCGTTCGACTTGGGCGCGGTCGCGCAATAGAGGCACGCCTGCACGATCGCGAGCTCGCCCTCGGGCGACCCCAGAAACTCGTAGCTGTCCTTGGCGGCAAGGCACTGGACCAAAGCCTGCGGGTCGGCCAGGCCGATATCCTCGCTCGCAAACCGCACCAGCCGCCGTAGCACGTAGAGCGGCTCCTCACCCGCGACCAGCATTCGCGCGAGATAATAGAGCGCCGCCTGCGGATCGCTTCCGCGCAGCGATTTGTGCAGCGCGGAGATGAGGTTGTAATGCCCCTCGCGGTCCTTGTCGTATACCGCGACCCGGCGCTGCAGGAATGCCGACAGCCCCGCCGGATCGAGCGGCGCGTCGAAGCTGACCGAATACAGCGTCTCCGCCTGATTGAGCAGGAACCGCCCGTCGCCATCCGCGCTCGCCACCAGCGCATCGCGCGCTTCGGGGGTGAGGGGCAGGGGGCGTCCCTCGATCGTCTCGGCGCGGTCGAGCAACTGGCTCAGCGCCGGATGGTCGAGCCGCCGCAGGATCAGCACCTGCGCGCGGCTGAGCAGCGCGGCGTTGAGTTCGAACGACGGATTTTCGGTCGTCGCGCCGACCAATGTCACCGTGCCATCCTCGACAAACGGCAGAAACCCGTCCTGCTGCGCGCGGTTGAAGCGGTGGATCTCGTCCACGAACAGCAAGGTGCGCTGACCGATCCGCGCATGGTCCTTGGCCTCGGCGAATACCTTTTTCAGATCCGCCACACCCGAAAACACCGCGCTGATCGCGACGAAGCGCAATCCGACCGCATCGGCGAGCAGCCGCGCGGTCGTCGTCTTGCCGGTCCCCGGCGGCCCCCACAGGATGATCGACGACAGCTTCCCCGCCGCGACCATCCGCCCGATCGCGCCCTCCGGCCCGGTCAGATGTTCCTGGCCAACGACATCCTCCAGCCGGGCCGGACGCAGGCGATCGGCCAGCGGCGCGGAGGCAGAGGGTTGCGAAGCGGGGGCGGCGGGTTCGGTCCCGCCGAACAGGTCGGCCATTCCCGGCAGATAGGCGCCCTTTTGCCCCGCCTCAATCCTTCCCTGTGCCGGAAACTGGCGGCCGGGCATCGCGGCGGGACGGGGAATGGTCACTCGCCGCGCCACTGCAGCAGGTCGCGCGCATCCGCCTCCCCATCCCCATCCCCAGAAGAAGGAGAGCGGGCGTCACTGCCCAGCGCTTACCTCAAGATACGCATCCAGCACTGCCTGATTGACCTGCGGCCACATCTGCGCCTGCATCCGCTGGTGCCCGAGAGCGCCAAAGCGTGCGCGCATCCCGGCGTCCCGGGCCAGCCGCTCGATCGCATCGGCATAGGCGGTTACGTCGCGCGGTGGGACCAGAAAGCCGGTTTCTCCTTCGATGACCAGATCCACGGCTCCGGTCGCGCGCGCCGCGACGACCGGCACGGCGCATGCCATCGCTTCCGACGTCACATTGCCGAAGGTTTCGGTCACTGACGGGTTGAAGAACACGTCCATCGACGCGACCGCGCGGCCGAGTGCGTCGCCCGACTGGAACCCGGTAAAGATCGCCTCGGGTACCTGCCCGGCAAACCAGTCGCGCGCCGGGCCTTCGCCGACCACCAGCACCTTGTGCGGCACCCCACGCCGGGTCAGTTCGCGCGCGACCTCGGCAAAGATGTCGAGCCCCTTTTCCAGCACCAGCCGCCCCAGAAAGCCGATCGCCGGCACATCGTCGGCGATGCCAAGGCCCCGTCGCCACTCCAGATCGCGTCGCTCCGGGTTGAAGCGCGCATGATCCACCCCGCGTGACCAGATGCCGACCGGCGTTGTCACGCCCCAGCTCTGGATCAGCTCTGCGATTGAGTTACCCGGCACCATCACGCGATCGAACTTGTTGTAGAATCGCGTCAGCCGCCGGATCAGCCAGGGTTCGATAAAACCGAGGCCATAGTAACGCGGATAGGTTTCGAACCGTGTGTGCAGCGACGCCAGCGCTGCAACGCCGTTCTTGCGTGCCCATGCGACCGCTGCATGGCCCATAAATTCGGGCGCGGACACGTGCACAAGGTTCGGCGCAAACGCCTCCAGATCCTCCCGCGGCGCGCGCGGCAGGCCGAGCGCGACCTTATACTCGCCACGTCCGCCGGGGACGGGCAGGGCGGGCACGCTGACCAGATCGCCCTCGGGCGCGAAGGCCGGCTTTTCGACGGTCGGTGAATAGACACGCACCTGCACGCCGGCATCCAGCAAATGGCGCACCAGCTTGTTCAGCGCCTGGTTCGCGCCGTCGCGGACATAGTTATAGTTGCCGCTGAACAGTGCAACGCGAAGGTCGGTCGGGTTCATCGGCGCGCCCATAGCGTTCCGATTAAGGCGTTACTATGTCGTAGTCGATGCCCGATCCGGTTTTGCCGATCGGCACCGTGCCTTAACACAAGGATTTCCCAATGGCCGATCTGTCTGCCTTTCCGATTACCCAGCGCTGGCCCGCGCAGCATCCCGACCGCATCCAGCTTTATTCGGTCGCCACCCCGAATGGGGTAAAGGTGGGGATCATGCTCGAAGAGACCGGCCTGCCCTATGAGGCGCATCTGATCGATATCGGCGCCGATGATCAGAAGACACCCGAGTTTCTCAGCCTTAATCCCAATGGCAAAATCCCCGCGATTCTCGATCCCGACGGACCCGATGGCCGTCCGCTCGCACTGTCTGAAAGCGGCGCGATCCTGCTTTATCTGGCGGACAAGACTGGCCAGTTTCTCGATCCCGCGCAGCGCTACGAAACGATCGGCTGGGTGATGTGGCAAATGGGCGGCCTTGGTCCGATGTTCGGCCAGCTCGGCTATTTTCACAAATTTGCGGGACGTGAGATTGCCGACAAGCGCCCGCTTGAGCGTTATGTCAACGAATCCAGACGTCTGCTCGGCGTACTCGACACCCAGCTTCAGGGGCGGGACTGGATCATGGGCGACTATTCCATCGCTGACATCGCTTCGCTCGGCTGGGTTCGCAGTCTGACGGGATTTTACCGTGCGGGTGATCTGGTCGGGTTCGATGCTTTTGCCAATGTTGCGGCCTGGCTGGAGCGCGGCCTTGCCCGTCC
>CAYMUJ010000007.1:0-55722 GCA_964393565.1 uncultured Stakelama sp.
GGGGAGGGGCTTGAAGATGGCACCCTCACCCATCCAGCGCCGCCAGCCGCTCCGCTTCATCCTCGGCCACCAGCGCGCCGATCAGCTCATCCATCTCGCCCTCCAGAATCTCGGGCAGGCGATGCAGCGTCAAATTGATCCGGTGGTCGGTCACCCGCCCCTGCGGGAAGTTATACGTCCGAATCCGCTCCGACCGGTCGCCGGAACCGACCATCGACTTGCGCGCGCCCGATCGCTCGCTCGCCAGCCGCTCGCGCTCCAGCTCGTACAGCCGCGTGCGCAGCACCTGCATCGCCTTGTCGCGGTTCTTGTGCTGCGACCTTTGATCCTGCTGGATCACCACCAGCCCGGTCGGAATATGCGTCAGCCGCACCGCCGAATCGGTCGTGTTGACGTGCTGCCCGCCCGCACCGCTCGCGCGATAGATGTCGATGCGCAGATCCTCGTTGCGGATCTCGACATCGACCTCTTCCGCCTCGGGCAGCACCGCCACCGTCGCCGCCGACGTATGGATGCGCCCGCCGCTCTCGGTCACCGGCACGCGCTGCACGCGGTGCACGCCGCTCTCGAACTTGAGCTTGGCGAACACGCCCTTGCCCGCGACGCTCGCGACCACTTCCTTATAGCCCCCGGCTTCGGAGGTGGAGGCAGAGATCAGCTCGACCTTCCACCCCTGCCGCTCGGCATAGCGGGTGTACATGCGCAGCAGGTCGCCGGCGAACAGCCCCGCCTCGTCCCCGCCGGTCCCGGCGCGGATTTCCAGCATCGCCGCGCGCTCGTCCGCCGCGTCGCGCGGCAACAGCGCCAGCGCGAGGCGGTGGTCGGCCTGCGCCAGCGCCGCCTCGTTCGCGCGCAATTCCTCCGCCGCCATCGCGCGCAGCTCGGCATCCGCCTCGCGCGTCATCGCCGCCAGGCTCACCGCCTCGGCGCGCAGCCGCCGCACCTCGCCCGCCGCCGCCGCGACCGGCTCCAGCTCGGCATATTCCTTGGACACCGCAACGAAGCGGTCCGACGGCAGGTCGCCGGTCGCCATCATCGCCGACAGCTCATCCCGCCGCGCCTCGATCTGCGCGATCCGCTCGGGGGAGATGCGGGTCACATCGCCGCCAGTGCGGCCATCACCGCCGCAACCGCGTCGCCATCGACCGCATCGGCGCTCAGCGTCCGGCGATTGATCGACAGTGCGTCGTCGCGGACATCGATCGACACGATCTCCGCCGGGTTGAGCTTCACCGCCTTGTCATAGCGCTTCTTGGGGCTGCCCGTCGCAACCAGCTCGGCGACCACGCCCGCGCGGCGCAGCGCGGCAACCATTTCGACGCCCTTGGCCTCATAGCCATTGCGCTCGACCACGACCGCGACCTGCAGCGTCTCCGCCGCCGGCTCCGCCAGCAACATCCCCAACCGCTCGATCCCGGCGGCCCAGCCCACGCCCGGCGTCTCCGGCCCGCCCAGATTGCCGATCAGCCCGTCATAGCGCCCGCCGGCCAGCACCGTGCCCTGCGCACCCAGCCGGTCGGTGACGAACTCGAACGCGGTGTGGCGATAATAGTCGAGCCCGCGCACCAGCCGCGCATTGCGCGTCCACGCGACACCCGCCGCATCCAGCCCGCTCGTCACCGCCTCGAAAAACGCCCGCGCTTCATCGGTCAGATAGGCATCGATGTCCGGCGCCGAATCCGCAATCGGCCGGTCGCGCGGGTCTTTCGAATCCAGAATCCGCATCGGATTCTTCTCGAGCCGCGTCAGGCTGTCCTCGCTCAACTCCCCGCGATGCGCCTCGAAATGCGCGACCAAAGCCGCGCGCCACGCCTCGCGCGTTTCGGCGTCGCCCAGCGTATTGAGCTGCAGCGTCACGCCCTCGGCGATCCCCAGCTCCTTCAACAGCTGGTCGGCCATGGTCAGCAGCTCGACATCGGCCTGCGGTTCCGCCGCGCCGATGATCTCGGCGTCGATCTGGTGGAACTGGCGATAGCGCCCCTTTTGCGGGCGTTCATAGCGGAACACCGGCCCGTGCGTGGTCAGCTTGAGCGGCGCGAACTGCTGCCACCCCTCGGTGATGTACGCCCGGCAAATCCCCGCAGTGAACTCCGGACGCAGCGTCAGCAGCTCGTCGCCCCGGTCGGGGAAGGTGTACATTTCCTTCGACACGACATCGCTGGTCTCGCCCATCGATCGCGCGAACACCCCGGTGGATTCGAACACCGGCACCTGCACTTGGCTGAAGCAATAGAGCCGCCGCACATGCTCGAACGCCTCGACCACGCGGGCGAAGCGGCGCTGTTCGTCGCCAAAGATGTCCTGCGTGCCACGCACGCGGCGGGGGGTTTCGATCCGTGCCATTTGCGGCGGGTCTTTATTGGGGTGGGGGGAAGAAAGAAAGATTGTTCACGCTAAGGCGCAAAGGCGCGAAGAGAAGACGGGTTTTTCACGCGGAGACGCGGAGAATCAGCTCTCGCCGCGCCAGCGGCCCTTGATCCACAAAGTTGCGGCATGCGGAAACGTCGCGATGAGTCTGGCGCTTCGCGCTGCCCCGAACTTCCTCCGCGTCTCCGCGCCTCCGCGTGAACCAATCTTCTTCGCGCCTTAGCGCCTTAGCGCGAACCAAAAATCCACCCCCTCCCCCAACCATGCCCTTTCGACTATAGCCGCGCGCCATGAACGCCCCTCCAAAGACCTATCACGTCAAATCCTTCGGCTGTCAGATGAACGTCTATGACGGCGAGCGCATGGCCGAACTGATGGCGGCACAGGGCATGACCGCCGCGGCAGACGCCGACAGCGCCGACCTGATCGTGCTCAACACCTGCCACATCCGCGAAAAGGCGACCGAGAAAGTCTATTCGGACATCGGCCGCTTTCGCAAATCCGCGCGCCTTGCCGATCGCGCCGCGCCGATGATCGCGGTCGCCGGCTGCGTCGCACAGGCAGAGGGTGAGGAAATCGCCAACCGCGCCAAGGTCGATATCGTCGTCGGCCCGCAAGCCTATCACAACCTCCCCGAACTCGTCGCCCAGGCCTCGGCTCAGGGCCGCGCGATCGACACCGACATGCCCGCCATCGCCAAGTTCGGCGCGCTCCCCGCCCGGCGCAAGACCGGCCCGACCGCGTTCCTGACGGTGCAGGAAGGGTGCGACAAATTCTGCACCTATTGCGTCGTCCCCTACACCCGCGGCGCCGAGGTCAGCCGCCCCTTCGCGGCGATCGTCGACGAGGCAAAGTCGCTGGTCGACGCCGGCGCGCGGGAGATCACGTTGCTCGGCCAGAACGTCAACGCATGGGACGATGCCGAGGGTACCGGCCTGCACGGCCTGATCGCCGCGCTCGACAAGATCGATGGGCTGGCGCGCATCCGCTACACCACCAGCCATCCCAACGACATGAAGGAAGGCCTGATCCGCGCGCATGCGGAGGTCGAAAAGCTGATGCCCTTCCTCCATCTGCCGGTGCAGGCAGGCAATGACCGCATCCTGAAAGCGATGAACCGCAGCCACAGCCGCGATTCATATCTGCGCATCCTCGACCGCGTCCGCGCCGCACGGCCCGATATCGCGCTGTCGGGCGACTTCATCGTCGGCTTCCCCGGCGAGACCGAGGATGAGTTCCGCGACACGCTCAGCCTGGTCGACGCGGTCGGCTATGCCCAGTGTTTCAGCTTCAAATACAGCCCCCGCCCCGGCACCCCGGCGGCGGACATGGACGGCGCGGTGCCGGAGGAAGTGATGGACGACCGCCTCCAGCGCCTCCAGGCCGCGCTCAACCGCGATCAGGCCGCGTTCAACGCCGCCAGCGTCGGCAAGACCTGCGACGTCCTCATCGAGCGCACCGGCCGCCATCCCGGCCAACTGCTCGGCAAATCGCCCTGGCTGCAATCGGTCCACCTGACCACCGACGCCGCGATCGGCGATCTGGTGCGGGTCCGCATCGACAGCGCCGGCCCGAACTCCCTGGGCGGCGTGGCGGCTTGAAATTTCTCCCCTGCCCCGCAGGGGAGGTGGCAGCGCGCCAGCGCTGACGGAGGGGCGGCCGCGCAGACGGCCGTCAACAGCTCGGCAGAATTCCGCCCTCTGCGGGGCGCCCCCCTCCCCTGCTGCGCAGGAGAGGAATTGGTTGCTGGTCTGGACACCTCCCGCCCACTCCGCCACCTTCCCCCGATGCACCTGACCTCGACCGCGCGCCTGTTCGCGCTCGCCACCCCGTTCCTCCTCGCCACCACCGCGCTGGCTCAGCAGGCCCAGGACCCCGGCCCGAACGCCCCGGTCTCCTACGACCTCAGTTTCGACAATGCCGCGCAGCGCGAGGCGCGGATCGCGGTCACCTATCGCCAGCTCAAGCCCGGCGCGGTCGAGTTCCGCATGGCCCGCTCCTCCCCCGGCCGCTACGCGATCCATGAATTCGCCAAGAACGTCTATTCGGTCTCGGCGAAAGACGGCGCCGGCCGCGACCTCAAGATCGACCGCAGCGACCCGTATAGCTGGCGCGTCAGCGGCCATGACGGCACCGTCACCTTCGCCTACACCCTCTATGGCGACCGCGGTGACGGCACGTACAGCCAGATCGACCAGACCCACGCGCATCTCAATATGCCCGCGACGCTGATCTGGGCGGCGGGTTATGACGACCGCCCGATCCGCGTCACCTTCCGCCCCGCCGACCCGAAATGGAAGATCGCGACCCAGCTCGCGCCGGTCAGCGGCAGCGCCACCACCTTCTGGGCGCCACATCTCCAGTACCTCCTCGACAGCCCGACCGAACTGTCCGACCATCATTTGCGCACATGGACGATCACGTCCGGCGGCAAGACCCAGACGATCCGCCTCGCCGTCCACAGCGCCGACACCCCCGAAACCATCGACGCCTATGCGGAGAAGGCCAAGAAGGTCGTCGCGGAACAGATCCGCATCTTCGGCACCGCGCCGCAGTTCGATTTCGGCACCTACATTTTCATCGCCGATTATGTGCCGCAGATCAGCGGCGACGGGATGGAGCATCGCAACTCGACGATCATCAGCCTGCCGCGCACGCTGGCGGCGGGCAATTTCGTCCAGCTCGGCACGCTCAGCCACGAATTCATCCACGCCTGGAATGTCGAGCGGCTGCGTCCGGCCGAGCTGGAGCCGTTCGACTTCACCCAGGCCGACCCAACGCCGTCCCTGTGGTTCGCGGAGGGCTTCACCCAATATTACGGCCCGCTGGCGATCCGCCGCGCGGGCGAAATGCCGCTCGACGCCTATCTCGCCAGCCTTGGCGGGACGCTCGACTTCATCGTCAACAATTCCGCCCGCCGCTATGGCTCGCCTCAGGAAATGAGCCTGCGCGCGCCGTTCGTCGACGCCGCCGCATCGATCGACCCGGTGAATGAGCGGATCTTCGCCTCCTATTACCCCTATGGCGCGGTCGTCGCGCTCGCGCTCGACCTGACGCTGCGCCAGCGCGGCAGCGATCTCGACGCCTATATGCGCCACCTGTGGCAGCGGCACGGCGCGGCGCAGCGCAATTTCGCACCGGTCAAACCCTATACCCCCGCCGATCTGGAGGCAGGCCTTGCCGAACTCACCCGCGACCCGGCCTTCGCGAAGCAGTTCTTCGACGCGCATATCCGGGGCAGCGCCCTGCCCGATTTCGCGCCCTTGCTGGCCCAGGCCGGACTGGTGCTGCGCCCGGCCGATGCCAGCCGCGCCTGGATCGGCACGACCAACGTCACCGGCGGCGGAGATGAACCTGTCACCATCGGCGAAATCCCCGTCCCCGGCAGCCCGCTCTACGCCGCCGGCCTGACGCGCGGCGACACCATCACCGCGCTCGACGGCAAGCCGATCGCCACCCCCGCCGACTTCCGCACCGCGCTCGCCGCGCTCAGGCCCGGCCAGCCTGCCGCGATCACCTTCACCACCCGCGCCGGACCGGGCAGCGCAACGCTGACCCCGGTTGCCGACCCGCGACTGTCCATCGTCACGCTCGAAAAAGCGGGCGGCACCCCGACCCCTGCGCAAGTCGCCTTCCGCCGCGCCTGGCTGGGTGTGGAGTAGAGTTTGTTTCACGTGGCGGCACCAGCTCGCTCCCCCACCCGGCCACCCAGCGACAGCATCCTATGGGTGGCCGGGTGGGGGAGCGGGCTGGTGCCGCGATCCAGCGCAGCTGGATCCAACTCAGCCACCCAGTGTTGCCCGGCTGCGTCACCCCCGGTGCCAATCGGCATCGGAGGTCGATTTCCGCTGTCCTACAAGGCCCGGCTCTGCCATCCTTCCGGCACGACATGCGAAACGGAACCTCCGCGCTGAAAATCGGTTCGGCCCTCCATGGCCTGCTGTCGTCCGCAATAGTGTCAATCTTGTGTAAACTTCCGCGCCGCGCCCCCACCGGATCGCGTCTGCGCCACCCTGACATTTCAGATCGCGAAAGGACCGCATGAGCCGCAAGCCCGTCCCCGCCCAGCATGGTCAGCGCGCCCGCGTCGAGGTCAATTTCGACCGCCCGCAGCTGCTTCCGCAATTGTTCGGCGAATATGACAGCAACATCCTCGCGCTTGAGGAGCGGCTCGGCGTCTATATCCATGCACGCGGCCAGCGTGTGGTGATCGAGGGGAGTGCCGAAGCCGTCGCGCATGCTCGCGAAGTGCTGATCGAACTGCACAGCCGCGTGATCCGGGGCGAGGCGATCGACACCGGGCTGATCGACGCGGTGATCGCGATGGCGACCGAACCGCTGCTGACCGGCATCGTCCGTGCGGAGAATGACGAGGGCACGGCCCCGCCCATCATGATCCGCACGCGCAACAAGACGATCGTCCCGCGCTCGCTGACCCAGACGACCTATATGCGCGCTTTGGTGTCCAACGACATCATCTTCGCACTCGGCCCGGCGGGCACCGGCAAGACCTATCTCGCAGTCGCGCAGGCCGTGGCACAGCTCATCACCGGATCGGTCAAGCGGCTGATCCTCTCGCGCCCGGCGGTCGAGGCGGGGGAGCGGCTGGGCTTTCTGCCCGGCGACATGAAGGACAAGGTCGACCCCTATCTGCGCCCGCTCTACGACGCGCTCTACGATTGCCTGCCCGCCGAACAGGTCGAGCGGCGGATCGCGAGCGGAGAGATCGAGATCGCCCCGATCGCCTTCATGCGCGGCCGCACATTGGCCGACGCCTTCGTCATTCTGGACGAGGCGCAGAATACCACGCCGATGCAGATGAAGATGTTCCTCACCCGCTTCGGCCAGAACAGCCGCATGGTGGTGTGCGGCGACCCCAAGCAGACCGACCTGCCCGGCGGCCCCACGGCCAGCGGCCTCAACGATGCGGTCAACAAGCTGGAAGGGATCGAGGGCATGGCCTTTGTCCGCTTCGGCATCGGCGACGTCGTGCGCCACCCGATCGTCGGGCGCATCGTCGATGCGTATGAGAACGAGCATGCTTGACGTTGCCGTCCAGACCGAACCCGGCTGGCCCGACCTTGACTGGGACGCGATCGGCATCAAGGCCGCTGCCGCTGCGGTCGCGCAGACCCCCTATGGCTATCTCGCCACCAGCGATGCCGTGATCGAGGTCGCGGTGCGCCTGACCGACGATGCCGAGGTGCATCAACTCAACGCGCAATATCGGCAAAAGGACAAGCCGACCAACGTCCTGTCCTTTCCGATGATCGAGCCCGACCTGATCGAATCGCTGACCCAGAACAGCGACGATGGTGAGGTGATCCTGGGCGACATCATCCTCGCGCATGGCGTCTGCGCGCGCGAGGCGGAGGAAAAGGGCTTCACGGTCGAGCAGCATGCCACGCACCTGATTGTCCATGGGGTGCTGCATTTGCTAGGCTATGACCATGAGGGGGATTCCGAAGCCGAAGCGATGGAATCGATGGAGCGCGCCGCGCTCGCAACTCTGGGGATCCCTGACCCCTATCTGATATGCGAGGATTGAACGCCAACATGACGGACGGCCCCAGTAGCAACGGGAACGGCGACAGTAGTAGCGAAGGCGGAATATGGCGCGGCCTTCGCGCGCTGCTCTTCGGCGAAGAGCAGAACGAAACCCTGCGTGAGCGCATCGAGGATGCGATCGATGAGGCCGAAGAGGACACCGACGGCGCGACGGCCAAAGGCGACCTCTCCCCGCTCGAGCGCAAGATGCTCCGCAACCTCCTTCATTTCGGCGAACGCGACGCGGGCGATGTCGGCGTCCCGCGCGCCGACATCATCGCGGTCGACGAAGCGACCAGCTTTGCCGAACTGGTCCAGATCTTTGCCGAAGCGGGGCATAGCCGCCTGCCCGTCTATCGCGAAAAGCTCGACCGCGTCATCGGCATGATCCACGTCAAGGACGTGTTCGCCGTCCTCGCCGCCGGCGCCGGGCCGCCGTCCAAGATCACCGATCTGATGCGCCAGCCGCTCTATGTCCCGCAATCGATGGGCACGCTCGACCTGCTCGCCCAGATGCAGGCCAGCCGCACCCACCTCGCCATCGTGCTCGACGAATATTCGGGGACCGAAGGGCTGATCACGATCGAGGATCTGGTCGAGGAAATCGTCGGCGAGATCGACGACGAGCATGACGACGCGCCCGAGGCTTTGTGGGTCCCGCTCGACAATGGCGGCTGGGACGCCGATGCCCGCGCCGAGCTGGAAGATGTCGCCGCGGCGATCGACCCCCGGCTGGGTGAGGTCGAAGAGGATATCGAAACGCTGGGCGGCCTCGCCTTCATCCTCGCCGGCCATGTGCCCGAAGCGGGCGAATGCCTGAAGCACCCGAGCGGCTGGACGCTCGAAGTGCTGGAGGCCGATGCCACCCGCGTGCGCCGCCTGCGCCTGCACCCGCCCGAAGAACTTATCGAAGCCGAGGATTGACCATTGCGCCGCAAGCTCCTGATCGCCACCGCCGCAATCGTCGCCATCGGCGGCGGCGCCTACTGGTTCCTGTCGCGCCCCGATGTCGCGCAGCACAGCGTTGCGGATACGAGCGGCGTGCGCCCCAAGCTGGTCGCGCCGCGCGAACAGACCATCCCGACGGTCAAGATCGCCGAGGCGGTGGGCTGGCCCGCAGGCGCCAAGCCGGTCGCGGCCCAGGGGCTGGCGGTCAACGCCTTTGCCACCGGGCTCGATCACCCGCGCTGGCTCTATCGCCTGCCCAATGGCGATGTGCTGGTTGCAGAGAGCAACTCCCCGCCGCGTGAGGAGGGGGGCATCACCAACTGGGTGATGAAGAAGATGATGAACCGCGCCGGCGCCGGTGGCGCATCGGCCAACCGCATCACCCTGCTGCGCGACGGCGATGGCGATGGCGTGGCGGAGGTGCGCTCGGTGCTGCTGAGCGCCGACAATGGCCTCGATTCGCCCTTCGGCATGGTGCTGGTCGGGGAGGCGCTGTACGTCGCCAACCACAATGCGCTGATCCGCTTCCCGTTCAAGCCGGGCGAGACCAGGATCACCGGCAAGGGCGAGAAGGTCGTCGACCTGCCCGGCGGCGGGAACCACTGGACCCGCGATGTGATCGCCGCACCGGAGGGCAAGCTCTATGTCAGCGTCGGTTCCGCGTCGAACATCGCCGAAAAGGGCCTTGACGTCGAAAAGAACCGCGCGGCGATCCTTGAGGTCGATCCGCAGGCAAAGCGCTTCCGCATCTTTGCCGCGGGCTTGCGCAATCCGATCGGCCTGGCGCTGCACCCCGAAACCGGGCGGCTGTGGACCGTGGTCAATGAACGCGACATGCTCGGCTCCGACGGCCCGCCCGACTATCTGACCCAGGTGACGATCGGCCAGTTCTTTGGTTGGCCGTGGAATTACTGGGGCGGCTATGTCGACAAGCGGGTCCAGCCCGAACGCCCGGACCTGCGCGAATATAGCGCGCGGCCGAGCTATTCGATGGGGCCGCACACCGCCCCGCTCGGCCTGACCTTTGCGACCGATGTGAAGCTGGGCAGCGGCTTCGCCAAGGGCGCGTTTGTCGGCCTGCACGGGTCGTGGAACCGCGTGCCCGCCGCGGGCTACAAGGTCGTGTTCGTACCGTTCGGCGAGCGCGGCCTGCCGGTCCCCGATGCAAAGCCGGTCGATGTCCTCACCGGATTCCTCGACGCCAAGGGCAAGGCGCAGGGACGCCCGGTCGGCGTGACGGCAGACCGCACCGGCGCGCTGCTGGTCGCGGACGATGTCGGCAATGTGATCTGGCGGGTGAGCGCTCCGGCAGCACCGCGATAGGCAGCGGACGCCTATTTCAGCAGCTTGGGCGCTTCCTGCATCAGCTTATCGCGGATCTTGCCCGCGAACAGCGCCAGCATCGGCGGCAGATCGACCTCGGCATGGACATGCGCGTCATGGATCTCCAGCCGGCTGGCGACGCTCTGCCCCAGCGCGCTCACGGTGAAGTGCAGCGTATCGCCGTCCCACCGTTCGTCCACCGTACCACCGCCGGGAAACATCGAGCCGATCTTGCCCACCCCACCTGCAATCCGCGCCCGCGCGGCATCGCGGCCAAGCCTGTGGGGGATATCGACGATGACGGGTTCGGGCATGTTCATTCCTCAAGTGTACTGATCGTATAATACGCGCCCCGCTTGTATCTGTCACGGTCAGGCGCGATAGCAGGCACCAATGTCTGCCCTGCCCCGTCCCCGCCTGATCGCGCTGCTGACCGGCGCCGTCTCCGCCACCGCCTTTGCCCCGCTTGACTGGTGGGTAGTCGGGCTGGTCTGCTTCGCCATCCTGCTGCGCCTGACGCATGAGGCACCGAGCCTGAAGCAGGCGCTGCTACGCGGCTGGCTGTTCGGGCTTGGCCATTTCACCGTTGGCAATAACTGGATCCAGCACGCCTTCACCTATCAGGACAAGATGCCGGCCCAGCTCGGCTATGTCGCGGTGATCCTGCTCGCGCTCTACCTCGCCATCTATCCGGCGCTGGCGATGGGGCTGGCGTGGCGATTCGGACAGCGGCGCAAGCTCGACCTGCCCTTCATACTTGTCGCGGGCGCGGCGTGGATCGTCGCGGAGTATCTGCGCGCGGTGCTGTTCACCGGCTATCCGTGGAACCCGCTGGGGGTGATCTGGCTGCCAGTGGCAGGGGTGGCGCAGACGGCAAGCTGGATCGGCACCTACACGCTGTCGGGGCTGACGATCCTTGTCGCAGGCGCGCTGCTGCTTGCCAGCCACCGGCACTGGCGCTTTCCCGCCGTGGTCGCGGTTGCGCTCGCTTTGCTGGCGCTCACCGGTATCGACATCCGCCAAACGCCGTCAGCGATCGAATCAGCCCGCCCCATCGTCCGCGTGCTCCAGCCCAATGTCGGGCAGGAGACGGTCCTCGACGGCAGCTACGCGGAAAAGGCGCTGAGCGAGCTGATCCGCCTGTCGAACGACACCGCGACGATCCTGCCCGGCGGCCCGGTCCCGCGCCTGATCGTCTGGCCCGAGGGGACCGTCGATTACTGGATCGAGGAGGGCTATCCCGCCGCCTGGTACGCGAAGAACGATCCCCGCACCGTCCGCCGGATGATCGCCCAGACGCTGGGGCCAAAGGATATCGCGCTGGTCGGCAGCACCGGACTGTTGTTCAAGGGCGATGACAAGCTCGACGCGGCGACCAATTCGGTTTTCGCGATCGGCGCCAGCGCCGCGATTCTGGGCCGGTACGACAAGGCGCATCTCGTCCCCTATGGCGAATATCTGCCGATGCGCACGATCCTCCAGCCGCTTGGCCTGTCGCGGCTGGTGGCGGGCGAGATCGATTTCGAGCCCGGCCCCGGCCCGCAGACCATGACCGTCCCCGGCTTCGGCAAGGTGGGGATGCAGATCTGTTACGAGATCATCTTCTCGGGCCAGACGGTCGACGCCGCCAATCGCCCCGCGATCCTGTTCAACCCGTCCAACGACGCCTGGTTCGGTGCCTGGGGGCCGCCCCAGCATCTGGCACAGGCACGGATGCGCGCGATCGAGGAAGGACTGCCGATTCTGCGTTCGACCCCGACCGGCATCTCCGCGATCATCGACGCGCACGGCCGGATTGTCGCGGCAGCGGGCATGGGTGAGGCGAAGGCGATCGAAGCACCGATGCCCGACGCGCTGCCCCCGACGCTGTTCGCACGGGTCGGCAACCTGATGGCGGGCCTTGTCGCGGCGCTGCTGCTTGCCATCGCCATTGCCTTCCGCCGCTTCGCTCGCTAGGGCGAGCGGCATATAAGGAAAGCTTTATATCAAGCCCGTTTTCTCGTCAGGCATGGCAACGGCCTGACTTATTTTGAGGAAGACCATGCGTTCCACTTATCTCTTCACGTCCGAATCGGTTTCCGAAGGCCATCCGGACAAGGTTTCCGATCAGATTTCCGACGCGATCGTCGACCTGTTCCTGTCGAAGGACCCCGAAGCGCGCATCGCGTGCGAAACGCTGACGACCACCCAGCTGGTCGTGCTCGCCGGCGAAATCCGCTGCAAGGGCGTGTACGAAAACGGCGAATGGGCGCCGGGCGCGAAGGAAGAGATCGAGAAGACGGTCCGCGATACCGTCAAGCGCATCGGCTATGAGCAGGACGGCTTCCACTGGGAAACGCTGCGGTTCGAGAACAACCTGCACGGCCAGTCGGCGCACATCGCGCAGGGCGTCGATGCCGGTGAGAACAAGGACGAAGGCGCGGGCGACCAGGGCATCATGTTCGGCTATGCCGCGAACGACACCCCGGACCTGATGCCGGCGACGCTCGACTATAGCCACAAGATCCTCGAGCGCATGGCCG
This sequence comes from uncultured Stakelama sp., assembly GCA_964393565.1. GTDB lineage: Bacteria > Pseudomonadota > Alphaproteobacteria > Sphingomonadales > Sphingomonadaceae > Sphingomonas. Next base: position 12,708 of record CAYMUJ010000007.1, read on the forward strand.
CCGACCGCCATTCGGGCGCGGCCCCGTTCCTGGAGCCGGACGCGAAGAGCCAGGTCACGCTGCGCTACGAAGGCAGCAAGGCCGTCGCCGCAACCGCGATCGTGGTGTCGACCCAGCACGCCAAGGGCTATGACGCAGGCGAGAAGGAAGCCGAGCTCAAGGCCTATGTGAAGAAGGTCGTGGCCGATGTGATCCCGGCCGAGCTGCTGAGCGACGCGACCGAATATCACATCAACCCGACCGGCAGCTTCGAAATCGGCGGCCCGGACGGCGACGCCGGCCTGACCGGCCGCAAGATCATCGTCGACACCTATGGCGGCGCGGCTCCGCATGGCGGCGGCGCGTTCAGCGGCAAGGACCCGACCAAGGTTGACCGTTCGGCGGCGTACATCACCCGTTACCTCGCCAAGAACATCGTCGCCGCCGGCCTCGCCCAGCGCTGCACGATCCAGCTGGCGTACGCGATCGGCGTGAGCAAGCCGCTGTCGCTCTATGTCGACACGCACGGCACCGGCACCGTCGGCGACGACAAGATCGAGGAAGCGATCGGCAAGATCGCAAAGCTGGGCGGCCTGACCCCGCGCGGCATCCGCACGCATCTCGGCCTCAACAAGCCGATCTATGCACGCACCGCCGCCTATGGTCATTTCGGCCGCAAGCCCGAGGGCGACTATTTCCCATGGGAGCGCACCGACCTGGTCGAGGATCTGAAGGCCGCACTGGCCTGATCCTGCGCACGACGCAACGTGAACAAGGGGGCGATGGTCTGCGGACCGTCGCCCCTTTTGATTCATGCCGGCTGCGCTAGAATCGCCGCATGAAGAGCCTTGCCGATCCGTCCCATATCCTCACGCGCGAGCTGGCGACGATCCGCGCTGCGTTCCAGGTGCCGGACGAGTTTCCGCCCGCTGTGCTGGCCGCCGCAGAACGTGCCGCGACCCGCACGCCGACCGGTCACGCCGACTGGACTAGCCACCCGTTCATAACGCTCGACCCAGCCGGATCGACCGACCTCGACCAGGCCTTTGCGATCACGACCGATGGGAGCGCGTTCATCCTGTTCTATGCCATCGCTGATATCGGCTGGTTCGTCGAACCCGATGGCCCGATCGCCGACGAAGCATGGCGGCGCGGCGAAACACTTTATCTGCCCGACGGCAAGGCCAGCCTCTACCCGCCGATCCTGTCGCAGGGCGCGGCAAGCCTGCTGCCAGATGGCCCGCGCCCAGCAGTCGTGTTCAGCATCCGGATCGACGCAGATGGCGCGGTGGCACTCGACGCAGTGACCCGAGCGGTGATCCACAGCCGTGCCAAACTAGCCTATGCCAGCGTTACCGATGCGGACCTGCCGCCGGACTTTGGTTCGCTAACCGATCGGCTGATCCGGGCGGAAGCCGCGCGCGGGGCGGCGCGGATCGATCCGCCGGAGCAGGAAGTGGCACATGACGCCGATGGGCACCTGGCACTCAGCTTCCGCACCCGCCATGCCAGCGAACATCGCAACGCAGCGCTGTCGCTCGCCTGCAACATGGCGGTCGCTCAACTACTGATGGCACATGGGACCGGGCTATTTCGGGTCATGGACGAGCCGGAGGGTCACGCTGTCGCGCAGCTCCAGCAGACCGCGCGCGCGCTTGGGATCGACTGGCCCGCCAGTGCGACACTTACCCAGATCGAACGCACCCTCGACTCGGGTGATCCGCGCCACGCGACACTGATGCTAGCGATCCGGCGTGCGGGAAATGGCGCCAGCTACCGTGGCTTTTCCGCAGACGAAAAACCATGGCATGCTGCGGTTGCCGCCCCCTATGCTCATGCCACCGCCCCGCTCCGCCGACTGGCCGACCGCTATGTGGTTGAGGCCGCGCTGGCCGTCGCCAATGGTCGGGCGGTACCAGCGCATGTCGCATCGGCCTTGCCACGCTTGCCCAAAGTCATGGCCCACGCCGACAGCCGTGCCGGGCAGATCGACCGCGCTGTGATCGGGATGGCCGAGGCCGCGCTGCTGTCCAGTCGCAAAGGGGAATGTTTCGCGGCGGTCGTGACCAGAATCGACGCGCGCGGAGCAGAAATCCAGCTCTGCGACCTCCCGGTCACTGCACAGATCGATCCCGCCGGGCTGACCTTTGGCGACCGCGTCACGGTCCGCCTCACCGACACCGACGTCTCCCGCCACAGAATTGCATTTACACTGATGGCCGCATGAAACTGCCCGTCGGGCAGCAGAAATCTGCCCGCTACGCAAAAATCCCTAGCGCGGTTAACCATCGCGCCTCCGCCCGTTCTAGAAAGTTTGGGTGGAGACGCACATGCAGACAGTAACGACGCCGGCCTCGATGAAAGTCGAGCCTGATTTCAATCTGACCATGGCCTTTCAGCCCGTGTGGGACGCACGGCTGGGGGAAGTCTATGCCTATGAGGCACTGGTACGCGGACCGCAGGGCGAAGGCGCGCGCGAGGTGATCGACGCGATCCAGCCCGAAGACCGCTACGCCTTTGACCAGCAATGCCGCGTTACGGCGATCAAGCAGGCCGTTGCAGCCGGAATCCTCAAGACCCCCGCCCTGCTGTCGATCAACTTCTTCCCCGATGTGATCACCGACCCCTTTGCCGACAGCGAACGCACGATGCGCGTCGCCAAGGAAACGGGGCTGCCGCCCGAACGGCTGATGTTCGAATTCGCCGAACATGACCGGCTCGACGGCTATCGTATGGCCGAAACCATCGAAGCGCATCGCAAGATGCACATGCAGACCGCGTTCGACGATTTCGGATCGGGGGATGTCGGCCTGGCGCTGCTGTCGCGCTTCACGCCCGATGCGATCAAGCTCGATCCCGTGCTGGTACGCGGTCTGTCGTCGAGCTGGTCACGCCGCCTGCTGGTCGAAAAGATGATCGAGATGTCGCGGCTGCGCGCCGTGCGCCTGATCGCCGAGGGCGTCGAAACCCGCGCCGATTACGACAAGCTGCTGGCACTGGGGGTGCGCTACTTCCAGGGCTATTACATCGCCCACCCGCGAATCGGCGTGCTGGAGGAACCGCGACTGCGTCCGGCAAGCTGACGGAGAACAACCCATAGCCGACGCGCGCCAGTTGCGCTGCGCCGGTTCACGCCCGCGCAGCTGAACCTTGCCCCGCAGGGCAGGCTGCGCCAAGGGGCTGGCGATGAACGATCCCAGCACGATCCGCCGGCTCTATGGCCGCGCCAAAGGGCACAAATTGCGCGCCGGCCAGCAAGCACTGGTCGACGAAGGCCTGCCGCAGGTTGCCGTCCCGTCCGACGGGCCGATCGACGCGATGCGCCTGTTCGGCGACGATCGCCCGCTGGAGCTTGAGATCGGATTCGGCGCGGGCGAGCATCTTGCCGGACAGGCCGCGATGCGCCCCGATCATGGCTTTATCGGTTGCGAGCCGTTCCTCAACGGCGTTGTCGGTGCGCTCCTCCATATCCGCGACGGCGCGCTGTCCAACGTCCGGCTGCACATGGGCGACGCGCTCGACGTGATCGAGCGGCTGCCCGATGCCAGTCTCGACCGGCTGTACCTGCTCCACCCCGACCCCTGGCGCAAGGCGCGCCATGCCAAGCGGCGCATGGTCAATCACGGCCCGCTCGACCTGATCGCCGCCAAGCTCAAGCCGGGTGCGGAATTCCGGCTGGGCACCGACGACCCGACCTATTGCCGCTGGTCGATGATGGTAATGAACCAGCGCCGCGATTTCGCGTGGCAGGCACGCGAAGCGAAGGATTTCCTGACCCGCCCCGACGACTGGCCGGAAACGCGCTATGAGCGCAAGGCGCGGCGCCAGGGCCATGAAGTCTGGTATTTCCGCTATCTGCGCGTCTGAGCGCGCGCTTGACCGACGGCGTCCAGTCGTGGCAGTGCGCGCTCTCGCCCGTTATAGCCGGGCGACGCCCCTGACGGCGGCCATGCGGCCAGAGCGGGCGGGTATAGCACAATGGTAGTGCAGCAGCCTTCCAAGCTGAATACGCGGGTTCGATTCCCGCTACCCGCTCCACCGCAACCCATGTTCGGCATCGATCGCGCCGCCGCGCATCCAACTGCCGGATACAGCAACACAACCGGCCCGTGCAGCGCCTTTGCGATCAGAATCAGGATGGGCTTCGTGCCGATCATAGCGGCGCCGCATCGTGGCGGCGAACCCCGCCTGGCGGGGGAGGTGGTGGAAGGGACTGGATTCGAACCAGTGTACGGGAAACCCGGGCAGATTTACAGTCTGCTGCCTTTAACCACTCGGCCACCCTTCCATGCGGCACGCCGAAGCGAGTGCGCGCCAATGCCGAAGCGACGCGGCGCTGTCAACGCCTTGCGCGCGCGGGTTGTGGAGCCTAGCGTAATTTCGTGAGCCAGAGGCCAAGACGCGGGCACCGCCCCCAATCCGGATCGAACAGCAACCGCCCCCGTTTCTGGGGCCGCCACGCCGTGACTGCGGCGCTGGCCAACCCCGAGCGCCGCGTGCGCAAGGTGTGGGGCACGCGGGAGGCGCTCGCCGCGCTCGACCTGCCCCCGATCCTGCCGATCACCTATGCCGATGTCGCCGATCTCGCGCGCATGGTGCCGTCGGACGCGCCGCATCAGGGAATCGTGATCGAAGTCGATCCGCTTGAGGAAATCTGGCTGGGTGATTTGCTGGAGCAGGGCGCGAATGATCGTCGCCCGCTGCTGGTGCTCGACCATGTCACCGATCCGCACAATGTCGGCGCGATCCTGCGCTCGGCCGCCGCCTTCGACGCGCTCGGCATCGTGACGCAGGACCGGCACGCCCCGCCCGAATCGGGGTCGCTGGCGCGCGCGGCGTCGGGCGCGCTCGAACTGGTGCCATGGGTGCGGGTGGTGAACCTGGCGCGTTCGCTGGACGAGATTGGCGAAGCCGGCTTCTGGCGAATCGGCCTGGCAGGCGAGGCCAAGGGCACGTTGAGCGACGTGATGGGCGACACCCGTCCCGCGCTCGTGCTGGGCGCCGAGGGCGAGGGGATGCGCCACAATACGGCGGCGCATTGCGACGAACTGGCACGTCTGCCGATTTCGCCGCGCGTCGAGAGCCTCAACGTATCCAACGCAGCAGCGATTGCGCTGTACGCCGCCATCTCGCGCTGACCGACAGGGCCGCGCAAAACGGGGAGTGAGACGATGTTCGACCGGTTCAAGGGGATTGCGCTGGCGATCCTCGCCCCGGTGCTGCTGGTCGGATGTGCGTTCAGCCCCGGCAAGTTCACCTCGACCCTCACCATCCTTGCCGATCGCAACTTCACCTACAGCTATCAGGGCGAGGTGATCGCAGTCGACATCGCCGGGGAGATGGCCAAGGGCATGGGCGATGCGTTCAAAGGGATGGACGAGGAGGCGGAGGAGACGAAGCCGACCTCGACCAGCCTGCTGCATGCGATTAGCGCTCAGCAAGCGGACGCGGCTGACGACCCCGAAGAAGCGGCAAAGAAGGAAGCGAAGTTCAAGGCGATTGCCGAGGCGCTGACCAAGGAAGCCGGCTATCGCTCGGTCGTCTACAAGGGCGATGGCGTCTTCATGGTCGATTATCAGATCAGCGGACGGCTGACCCATAATTTCCTGTGGCCCTATAATCTCGACGCAGAGGTCATCTTCCCCTTCGTCGTCCTCGAATTGCGTGGCGCGGACACGGTACGGATCAAGGCACCGGGCTTTGGCGAAGGCGATGCGGGCACGGCCAAGGGTGGCGCCGACGCGGCCAGAAGTCGCCTCGACGGGACCTTTACCCTCATCACCGACGGTGAGCTGGTCAGCCAGAACAACGAGGACGGAGCGAAGGCCGAAGGCAATCGTCGTACGATCACCTGGAAAGCAACACCGCTGAGCAAGGACGCACCGATGGCGGTCGTGCGGGTCGCGCCCCGATCCTGAGTGGATCGCGGCGCGAAGCGGCTCAATCCTCGGCTGCGATCGTGACCTTCAGCCCATCAAGCGCGTCGGTAAACTGCACCTGACAGGATAGCCGCGACGCATCGGTACGATGCGACGAGCTGTCGAGCAGGTCATTCTCGTCCTCGCTCATCGGCGGAAGTTTGGCCGCAAATTCCGGATCGACATAGATGTGGCAGGTGGCGCACGAACAGCAGCCGCCGCACAGCGCGAGCAGCTCGTCAAAGCCATTGTCGCGGAGCACTTCCATGACGTTCAGGCCCACTTCGCCTTCGACTTCGCGTTCTTCTCCTTCGCGTGTGACGACGATAAGCTTGGCCATGATGATCTCCTCCAGTTTTCGTGCCCATGCCGGGAATCGGAACAGCTTTCAAGGATTCGAACGATGGGCCTGACTGCGGAACAGCTGCGCGACTCGCTCGATGCGATTGCGGCGCGCGAACCGCGGATCGGGGCCGCAGTCGCCCGCGTCGGCTACCCCGCGCCACGCATCCGTGAGCCGGGTTATGAGACACTGCTGCGCACCATTGTCGGGCAGCAGGTCAGTGTGGCGGCCGCGGCATCCATATGGGCCAAGCTGGAGGCCGCCATCGGCGATCTGACACAACCCGGAATCGTCGCCGCAGCGCCCGACGATACATTGCGCGCCGCCGGCCTGTCGCGGCAAAAGACAAGCTATGCCAAGAGCCTGGCCGAAGAGGTGGCGGGCGGACGGCTCGACCTGACCGCCCTTCCCGCCGACGACGAGGAAGCCATCGTGCAGTTGGTGCGGGTTAAGGGGATCGGGCGCTGGTCGGCGGAAATCTATCTGTTGTTCGCCGAAGGGCGGCGCGACATCTGGCCTGCGGGCGATCTGGCGGTACAGATCGAGATCGGTCGGATCATGGGGCATGCCGAACGTCCGTCCGAGAAGCTGACACGCGATATCGCCGAAGCCTGGCGACCACATCGCGGGGCCGCTGCCATTCTGGCCTGGCACCATTACAAGGCGGACATGGCCGCGATCTAGGGCCAATGCGCGCGCATAACCCAGGCGAGACCGGTGCGTGCTAGTCAGCGATGCTGGGCCACTGACCGGACCGGCACACGACGCATCGCGATACTGGCGACCGTGCTGTCGGGATTTGGATCGACAAATCCCAGCCGGGCATACAGCCCCTGTGCCGGATTGCCGTTCCTGACGTCCAGCGTTGCGGTCAGACATTGGGCATCGGCAACGGCAAGCCAGGCACGTAGCGCACAGGTACCCGCGCCTTCGCCCTGATGTTCGGGCAGAATGGCAATGTCGATAAGGTGGGTGGTATCGGCGCCCCAGGCAATGCGCAAATGACCGATCGGCTTCCCCGTGCGGGTTAGGATGCGGTGCATCGCATCGGGAAATCCGCTGTCATGCCCGGCGCGCTGAAACTCCGCCTGCTGGACCAGCATCGCGTGCGGGAGCAGGTCCGCCAGCGGCGAGCAGGCGATCGCGCAGCCGAGCAGGAAGTCCGTGTCGTCCGCCTGACGCGGTCGGCACGCCAGCCCCGAAGCCAGAGCCGCGAACGCGGCATCGAATGCGGTGGACGGATCATTCATGCTGCGGCTCCATTTGGTAGATGTGAGCAGTTGATCGCGCCGAATTTCCTTTTAGGGTGCGCGACATGACAACAGAGCTCCTACCGCGTCCGATGGTGATCGAGGAATTTCAGCCCCATGTCGGGAAGCTGTTCCGGCTCGACTGCGAACCGGACAATGTCGATATCACACTCATTTCGGCGACGGCGCTGACAAACCATCGCCCGTTGTTGCGGCCGCCGTTCGTGCTGATGTTCCATTCGGATACGATGGTGCAACTCGGCACTGGCATCTATGCGATGCGCTGCGGGTCGTTCGGCCCCGACCTTGTCTATATCGAACAGACGATGCAGCCGCCGGATTCACCGCCAGGCAATTACTATCAGGCCGTATTCAACTGAAACTACGTCGCCGGGGCATTGCCCCGGCGCAATTCGCAGATCAGTTCCGCGACGGATAAATTCCGGACAGGGCGATGCACTGGTTGATCACCAGCGTAGGTTGGACCGTCGAAAATGCGACTCCGCTTCCGGCGGGCTGGGTGTTGCCGGCCACATTGACACCGGCCAACGGAACCTTGGTCGCGGGATCGCCCGATGCGGCCGGTACATAGATGCGGGGGATCATATCGGGCACATTCGCACCATCGCTGCCACGGCCGACATAAGCACCCGTCGCCGGCGATTGCTGCGTTGCCTTGACATCGACGGCACTGAGCGTGCCGGTGGCGCTCGACACAGCGTGCACATGCTGCGCCATTGTCGCGCTGTTAAGCGTGGTGTTTTCCGTTCCACCCTGCTCACCGATGGTGCGGGACGTCAGGCCGGCCCCCTGACCCTGGCCGAGCACGACGCGCCCGCGCAGATCGGGAAGGGCGAAGGTCGTAATGCCATCACCGCCATAAGTGGTGCCCAGCAGAGAGAACAAAGCGCTATTCTGCGCGATGGACAGGAGCTGCCCTGAACACAAGGCATAATCTCTCGGAGCGAAGTCGAACCCGACCGTCGTGATCTGTCCAAGAATAGGCGTTGCCATTTTTATCCCCCACTAGTCGGCGGGCGATCAAACCCACCTGCGCCGGCATTCAGAGCTCAATCAGGAAACCAGACGCCAACCCGAGCGAACGGCCCAGAACAACATTCTTGCGTCCGGCTTGTCCCGACCTGGCCGGGCCGATTTACGACGGACATCCATGCGGGGCCGGAGTTGCCGACCCCGAAAGGATCAGTTCCGCGACGGGAAAATGCCCGTCAGCGCGACACACTGGTTCAGCACCAGATAAGGCTGCATCGTCGAGAACGGCGTACTGCTGCCCGTAATCGCAGTATTGCCAGCGATATTCACGCCCGCAAGCGGAACTTTCGTTGCCGGATCGCCACTCGCCGCCGGGACATAGATGCGCGGAACCGAGTCGGGTGCCGTCGCGCCATCTGTTCCGCGACCCAGATAGGCACCGCTAACCGGCGACTGCGAAGTCGCCTTGACGTCCACCGCGTTCAGCGTGCCCGTTACACCGGACAGCGAGTGCACGTGCGCAGGCAGATTGCTGGAGATCAGTGTCGTAGTCTCGGCTCCGCTTTGCTGACCGATCGAGTTGGAGGACAGGCCCGGACCCTGTCCCTGCCCCATCGCAACGCGACCCCGCAGATCGGGGATGGCGAAGGTCGTCTGGCCATTGCCGCCATAAGTAGTACCAAGCAGCGAAAACAGCGCCGTATTCTGGGCGATCGACAGGATCTGACCCTGGGCGAGTGCATATTGGACTGGCGCAAAATTGAACCCGAAGGTCTGAATCTGGCCAATGAACGGCGTCGCCATAAGATCCCCCCAATGTTAGCAGGCCGATCCCCGTGATCCGGCCCACATAAATCATGCAAACTTGTGCAACTTTGAAACCGATCGCACATCCACATCGACCAGATTTCCGCGCTGGACCTTAGCGGCGAAGCAAATCAAGTCAACATGGTCGAAACCATCTAAACGGTTGCAGCGGCACCGTTACGAAGCGCCTCGATACGCGCATAGGGCGCATCGAGATGCCGGGCCACAGCGGCAGCCACAGCCGGCGTCACGGCCGCACGCTTGCGCTCCGTATCATCGGCATAGGCCTGATCCGGTACCTTCGAATTGCGCTGAGCCGCCCCAAGCATCGCCGCGCGCTCCGCCGCATCGGGCTCGAATCCGAAATGTCGCGGAATGTCGCTCTCCATCGCGGCGAGAAGATCCGAATAGTTTACCAGCATCCCGCCACCGACAGCATGATGTTCGATCGCCCAGTCGAGATATTTGGCGAGCACCGCCGCGCCCTGCCCCTCCATCGAGAACATCTCACCGGTGTTGACCTGACCCAGCGTTGGCAAGAACCCCACCGTGAACTGCATGCCCGGCATCCCCATATGGGACACCATCACCTCTTCGGGCTTACGATACAGGAAAATCCATGGCGTCGAGGGGAATGCGGCGCGGAACAAGGGAAGTGCCCGCACGGTCCAGCTGTCGAGTTTCAGGAAATAGCGCCGCACCGTGTTGGAGCGGTTGCGCCCGATAGCCCCGACCAGCGCGCGTAGCGCCGCCACCTGTCGGTCGAAGGGTGCGCCCGACGTGACGCACCATTGCACCAGATCGTCGATCGGCGTGGCTTCCGATGCGACGATATGGTGCGGCACAGCCGCCAGCATCTGTGCGACCAGCGTCGAACCGCAGCGCGACATGTGAAAGACGATCCCGTCCGGCTCCAGCGTCGCTTCCTGTGCCGCCCCGGCGATCAGGGCGGCAAGGCTGGTGCGCGTGCGGAAGCTGCAACTGAACGGGCGCGTCGCCATGCGCTGCACGCTGTCCTCGAACAGCGGCTCCTTGAGCGGACGGTCCCCGAACCAGGCCCAGTCAAATGTCGGCTCCTGCTGTCCCGGTACCGATCGCACCGGAATCCAGCCAATCTGTGGCCAGGTGTCGAGCGTCACCGGCGCAGCCTGGGCCTGAAAGCGGGAGATACCCAGCGGATCGGGTCCGGGAATCTCGATCGTGACTTTGTCCGGATCCTGCCCAAGCTCCGCCGCAATCGCGCGCAGTTCGGCATCGAACGAAACGGGGTCATCATGTACGCCCAGCCGCTCCTGCAGCGCAGGGCTGGCGAGAATCGCCTCCCGCAGCCGTTGCGTATCACTGTTTTCTTCGAAATGCCCCGTCACGCCTCAACGTCCCCTGATCGTACCACCATGATCGGCGGCGTTTCCAGAACACTGCGATCTATCGTTGTTTCCGATCGCGCAAGTGTTTACGCTGCGTTCATCACGTCTGATCGGGCGAGGGGGATTTCGCATATGAACAAGGATGAATCGGGCCAGGTGAGCCGTCGATCGTTTCTGGGCCGCGCTGGCGCCATTTCGGCAGCAGGCGTCGTAGCCGCAGGCACTGTGACCCCGGCCATGGCGCTCGGCGGAAAGAGCATTCGCACCTACAAGGGTAAGTATGCGATCGACACGCACCGTGTGATCGACGGGTTTGTCGCCGCACCGCGCGGCGCGAATCGTACCGATATCGTGCTGGTCGTGTCCGAAAATGGTGCATTGGATTCGGCCGCAGAAGCGACCGCTCGGCGTTATGCTGCATCCGGCTGGCTGGCATTCGCGCCCGACCTGCCCGCGACATACAAGGGCACGGCGGATGACAAGCAAGCCATGGTCGCAGCACTGACGCGCGATCTGCCCCGCTTCAAGAATATGGGGCGCGGCAGCGGCAAGGTCGCGATCGTCGCGGCCTGATTTTTTCGATGCCCGTGCACTGCGCGGGCATCGTTCCATGCGTGAGGCGTTTAACGAGTGATCGCGAAACTGAGTCATCGGGCTGCAGGGGTCTGCGCGGCCGCCATCGCCATGATGTGGTCCACCGCCGCAGCCGCACAGGAGCTGGCCGATCCGCAGGGTTCGGGTGCGATCGTCGGCGCGGTGCGCTGGTTGCAGGGCACCTTGCTCGGCACGGTCGCGACGGTGGTGGCGGTAATCGCGGTCGCGGCGGTCGGTCTGCTCATGCTCACCGGTCGGATCAACTGGCGCTATGGCGCGACGGTCATTCTGGGCTGCTTCATCCTGTTTGGCGCCGCCAGCATCGTGGCCGGTATCCAGGCGACGGCCGGCGCGGGCTAAGCGCGCATGAACGGGCTTGACCGGGATACCGTATTCGTCGCGCTGACCCGCCCGCAGATGTTCGCGGGCGTGACCTATACCTGGTTCATCGCCAATGCCGTGCTGGCGACCGAATTGTTCCTGATCTTTCGCTCAGTCTGGGTGTTGATCGCCGCCGTGGTGATCCACGCCGCCGGCATGCTCGCCTGCCTGCGCGAACCGCGTTTCTTCGACCTGTGGATCACCCGGGCAAGCCGCTGTCCGCGCGTCCCCAATTACCGGATCTGGCGGTGCAACTCCTACCGGCCCTGACCCGCGACCGGCGGGTGATCGATCGCGAGGCGAGCGCGGGGCGGCATCTGCCCTATGCCCGCCATGTCGACGACGTCACCATCGCCACGCGCGACGGTCTGTTGATGCAGGTGATCCAGATCGGCGGGCTGTTGTTCGAGACTGCCGACAGCGAAGAGATCAATTACCGCAAGCGGCTGCGCGATGCGACGCTGCAGGCGATCGGGTCGTCACGCTTCGCCGTCTATCACCATATCGTGCGCCAGCGGGTCGAGCCGGGGCTGGCCGGCGAGTTCCCCGACAATTTTTCGGAGCGGCTGGACGCGGCGTGGCGCGGGCGGCTCGCGCGCAAGCAGCTTTATACCAACGACCTGTTCCTGACCCTGGTCCGCCGCCCGCTTCAGGGGCGAATCGGCCTGCTCGACCGGCTGCGCGGCGGGCTGAGCGGGGTCGAGGCGGAGGCCGCGCGCGCGCAGGATCTGCGCGAGTTGAACGAGGCCCGCGAGGCGTTGTTCGCTGCGCTCTCGGCTTATGGTCCGCGACTGTTGACGGTCTATGAAACGCCGCAGGGGCCGGCATCCGAGCCGCTCGAATTCCTCTCGACGCTCTTCAATGGCGAGCTGCGCCCGGTGCTGCTGCCGATGCAGGATCTGGGCGAATATCTGCCCTATCGCCGCGTGAGCTTTGGCCAGAATGCGATCGAACTGTCCCCGGCGGCGGGGAGCGGGACCGACTTCGTCGGCATGGTGTCGATCAAGGATTATCCGGGGCAGACCGCGCCGGGAATGCTCGACGATCTGCTGCGCCTCCCGCTTGAGCTGACCATCACCCACAGCTTCGGTTTCGTCGATCGTCAGGCGGCACTGTCGAAGATGAACCTCGCGCTGCGGCGGATGCGCTCGGCCGAGGACGAGGCGGTGAGCCTGCGCGCCGAACTGGGCGAAGCGAAGGACGAGGTTGCGGCGGGCCGCGCCGGCTTTGGCGAGCATCACATGACCGTCGCGGTGCGCGGCGCATCGCCAGAAGCGGTCGATCAGGGCGTGGCCGAGGTGCAGGCGGCGCTGTCGGACCTCGGCATCATCGCGGTGCGCGAAGAAATAGCGCTCGAACCCGCCTTCTGGGCGCAATTCCCCGGCAATTTCAAATATATCGCGCGGCGCGGACTGATCTCGACCGGCAATTTCGCGGGGCTGGCGAGCGGGCATAACTTCCCGGTCGGCAGCGCCACCGGCAATCACTGGGGCGACGCGGTGACGTTGCTCGAGACGACCGCCGCCGGCCCCTATTATTTCAACTTCCACCATGGCGATCTGGGCAATTTCACCGTCATCGGTCCGTCGGGGTCGGGCAAGACGGTGGTGCTCAACTTCCTGCTCGCCCAGGCGCGCAAGTTCCGCCCGCGCATCGTGTTCTTCGACAAGGATCGCGGCGCGGAACTCTTCATCCGCGCGATCGGCGGGCAATATGATGTGCTGCGTCCCGGTGTGCCGTCGGGGCTTAACCCGCTCCAGCTCGACGACACCGCCGAGCATCGCCAGTTCCTTGCCGACTGGCTCGCGCAACTGGCGGGCGGGGTGGATATCGATGAGGCGGCGCGGCTGAAGGACGCACTCGACGCCAATTTCGATCAGCCGCGCGAGAACCGTCGTCTGCGCCATCTGGTCGAACTGCTGCGCGGGGGGGAGCGGCCGCATGGCGCTGACCTGTGGTCGCGGCTGCGCCCGTGGTGGGGTGACGGCGAGCGCGCATGGCTGTTCGACAATGACAGCGACACGACCGACCTGACCGCCGAAGCGGTCGGGTTCGACATGACCCAGATCCTCGACGATCCCGCAGTGCGCACCCCGGCGATGATGTATCTGTTCCAGCGGGTCGAGGAGCGGCTGGACGGGTCCGCCGCGATCATCGTGGTGGACGAGGGGTGGAAGGCGCTCGACGACGATGTGTTCGTGCGCCGCATCAAGGATTGGGAAAAGACGATCCGCAAGCGCAACGGAATCGTCGGTTTCGCCACGCAAAGCGCGCAGGACGCGCTGGAAAGCCGCATCGCCAGCGCGATCATCGAACAGGCCGCGACTCAGATCTTCATGGCCAACCCGAAGGCGCGCGCGGCGGATTATGTCGATGGCTTCGGACTGACCCCGCATGAATTCGAACTGATCCGCGCGCTGCCCGACAATGCCCGCTGTTTCCTGATCAAGCATGGCGCAGAGAGCGTCGTCGCGCGGCTCGACCTGTCGGGCGAGCAGGAAATCCTGACCATATTGTCCGGGCGCGAGCGCACCGTGCGCCTGCTCGACGCGATCCGCGCCGAACATGGCGATGATCCCGCCGACTGGCTGCCGCGCCTGATGGAGGTCGCATGACCTGTCCCGGCATCGTCGAGGGTGACGCATTCGTCGTGAGCCTGCTCGGCGCGGCCGATTGCCATGCGCGCACGGTCGCGACGCTCGGCTATCAGGCGCTGGCGACCCCGGGATCGAGCGCATCGCTGCTGCTGACCGGTATGCTGACGCTGTTCGTCGCGGTCTGGGGCTATCGCATGCTGCTGGGCGAGACGCCGGGCGTGCGCGACGGCGTGGTGGCGCTGGCCAAGGTCGGCATCGTGCTGGCGCTGGCGACGAGCTGGGCGACCTATCGCCCGCTGGCGCATGATCTGGTGTTCGGCGCACCGGGCGAGCTGGTTGCCGAGGTCGGCGGTGCGGCGGGACTGCCCGGCACGCTGGGCGACCGTGCGGTGCGGCTCGGCTATGTCGACCGTGCGCTGGTCCGCCTCGGCGAAGCCGGGGTCGGCAAGCGCGAGGGCAATCAGCAGGTAATGCGCCAGCGCAATATCAACGGTCGCAACGAACTGGTGGTGGAGAATGCGCAGGACCCGGTCGGCGCGATCGAGCCGATCGCGCTGGGCGCGGCGCGCGTGCTGTTCCTGATCTCGACCCTGGGCGGGCTGGTCATCCTGCGCTTTGCCGCGGCAATCCTGCTGGCGCTGGGGCCGATCTTCGTCGCGTTCCTGCTGTTCGACGCGACTCGCGGCTGGTTTACCGGGTGGCTGCGCGGATTGATGGCGACGATGATCGCGAGCTTTGGTGTCGCGATCCTGCTGGGCATCGAACTGGCGCTGCTCGAACCCTGGGTCGCGAGCCTCGTCGCGCGGCGGGCGGGCGAGCAGACGATTGCCGGTGCGCCGGTCGAATTGCTGGCGGTCACCGCGATCTTTGCGCTGGCGATGGTCGGCACGATCCTGTTCGCGCTCAAGGTCGCGACCGGACTGCGCCTGCCCGAAGCGTGGCGCGCAGTGCCCGAACGCATCAATCGCGAAGTCGAG
This sequence comes from uncultured Stakelama sp., assembly GCA_964393565.1. Classification (GTDB taxonomy): domain Bacteria; phylum Pseudomonadota; class Alphaproteobacteria; order Sphingomonadales; family Sphingomonadaceae; genus Sphingomonas. Next base: position 27,914 of record CAYMUJ010000007.1, read on the forward strand.
CAGCTGTTACAGCGCCGCGATCCCGCCGCCACCCCCGCCGGTGAGTCGGCTGCCGAGCGATCGCGTGCGGCCGCCGTTGCCGATGCGGTGGTCGCGATCCAGCGCCGCGAAACCGCGGGGGTCACGCCGATCACCGCCGCAGCACTTGGCGCCGGTGCAGCGCCGGTGCGGAGCAATCCCGGTGAGCGGGTCGTGCGCGACCAGACCGTCGCTGCGCCGCCGCCACTGGGGCAGCGCGCCGCGCGCCGGTCGCGAAACCGTGTTACAGCCAGCGCCGGGCGCCGGGATCAGACAAGATGAAGCACAAGACACGCGCGGCGCTCGACGCCTATTATCGCGAAGGTGGAAGCTGGGCCGCAGACCGTGAGGCGCGGCTCGACCGGTCGCAGCGGGCCGCGTGGATCATCGCGATCGTCGCGGTCGTCGTCGCGCTGGCGCTGGCGATCGCGCTGGTGGTGATGCTGCCGCTCAAGACGATCGAGACCCGCACGCTGCTGGTCGATCGCCAGACCGGCCATGTCCAGCAGGTCAGCCCGGTGAACCCTGAGAAGATCGCGCCCGACACCGCGCTGACCCAGTCGTTCCTGGTGCAATATGTGATCGCGCGCGAAAGTTTCGACATCGATGCGCTCCAGCACAATTACCGCCGCGTGGTGCTGTGGTCGGAAGGGCGCGCACGCAGCCGCTATATCGCGTCGGTGCAGGCATCGAACCCCGAAAGCCCGCTCGCCAGCCTGCCGCGCAGCACATTGGTCGAAACACGGATCAAGAGCGTGTCGCCGCTCGGCACCGGATCGGCGCTGGTGCGCTTCGAAACCCAGCGGCGCGATGCCAGCGGGCAGACCGCCCCGGCGCAGCACTGGGTTGCGGTGATCCGCTACCGCTATGCCGGTGAGCCGATGAAGCTGGAGGATCGCTACATCAACCCGCTCGGCTTCACCGTGTCGCATTATGCGCGCAATGCCGAAGCACCGCCGCCGCCCGTCCCGGCAGCGGCACAAGCGGCGTCGGCATCGCCGCTCGCCACCGCGCCCGCTGCTGCGCCCACCCCCGTCGTGCAGGTGGCGCGATGAAGGCGATCGCCGCACTGCTGCTGTGCATCGCGCTTCCGGCGGCAGCGCAGGTCCGCCCTGCGCCCGGCCCCGGCGATCCGCGCGTGCAAACGGTGATGTTCGCGCCCGATCAGGTGGTCCAGCTTCAGGCCGCGCCGGGCTATCAGATCACGGTCGCGCTCAACCCCGACGAGCGGATCGAGAGCATCGCGCTGGGCGATGGCAATGCCTGGCAGGCGACCGCCAACAAGCGCGGCGACTATCTGTTCATCAAGCCGCTCAGCGCCGGGGTGACCACCAACATGGTCGTGATCACCGATGTGCGCATGTATGCGTTCGAACTGGTCCCGGCCTATGGCCCGATGGAAAGCCTGCCCTTCGCGGTGCGCTTCACCTATCCCGACAGCGCGCCGGTGGCAGTGGCGGCGACCGCCGCTGCGGAAGAGAAGGCGAGTCCCGGCCGCTATCGGCTGAGTGGCGACAAGCTGCTGCGCCCGAGCGCGATGGCGGACGATGGCGTGCGGACCGAGATCGAATGGCCCGCCAGCGCGACGCTGCCCGCCATCTATGCGATCGGCGATGACGGGACCGAGACGCTCGCGACCGGGCAGGTCCGCGATGGCCGGATCGTGGTCGACCGGATCGCGCGCAAATTCGTGTTCCGGCAGGACCGGCGCGTCGCCACCGCAACCCGCATCACGGACAAGGTTGCAAAATGACCGCACCCGCCCCCACCGACCCGCGGCTGGACCCGCGCATGTCCGGCGCGGCGGATATCCGGCCGCAGGTCGCGCGCGCATCGCGTGGTCCGTCGATGCTGATCATGGGCGGCGGGCTGGGGGTGGCGGCATTGCTGCTGTTCGTGGCGCTCGAATCGCGTCGCGCGGCGATGCAATCGCCGGAGGTCGTGCGCAGTGCCGACACCGCCGCAGCGACGCGCGAGCCACCACCGCTCTACATCCCCCCTGCGCCGCCCGCCGAAGCCCTGGCACAGCCTGTGGCGACCGCGCCCACGCCGCCGCAGACCATCCCCTTCGTGCTGCCCCAGCCACCGATCCGGCAGCAGCGTCCCGAGTTCATTCCGCAGCCCCCGGTGATCATCCAGCAGCAGCCGGTGCTGCCCCCGCCGCCAATGCCCGAGCCACGCGGCGATGCGCCGGGCGCACTGGTGCTCGACCGCTCCGGCCCGCAGGAAAGCGCTGCGGTTGCGTCCGCCGATGGCGCCGCGAGCGCGCAGCTTCCCGGGGCGCGCGTGACGGCGAGCACGCTCGCCAACCGCGCGACCACCATCGCACAGGGGACGCTGATCCCCGCCGTGCTCGAAACCGGGTTCGATTCGACCAAGGCCGGTTTCGCCCGCGCAATCGTGTCGCGCGACGTGCGCAGTTTCGACGGCACCCGCATCCTGATCCCGCGCGGCAGCCGCCTGACCGGCGACTATGCCGGCGGTGCCGAAGCCGGGCAGCGGCGCGCGATCATCAACTGGACGCGGCTGGTCCGCCCCGACGGCGTCACCATCGCAATCGGATCGCCCGCGACCGACGCGGTCGGGCGCAACGGCGTGCGCGCGCAGGTCAATTCGCATTTGTTGCAGCGGATCTTTCCGGCGCTGCTTCAGTCGGCGCTCGACATCGGCGTCAACCTCGCCAGCCGCCCGGCCAATGGTTCGGTCCTGCTCGCCTTGCCCAATTCGGGGTCGCAGGCGATCAACGGGCAGAACGGCCCCGCGCCGACATTGAGTGTGCGGCCGGGCACGTCGATCGCAGTGTTCGTCACACGCGATCTCGATTTCACCGGGGTCGGAAACCCCCGATGAGCGCCGAACCGCCGGCGGCGGGCGTCTATCTGCGCGCCTATCTTGCGCCGCTCGCGCCCTTTCTCGACCGGGCGGACGTGACCGACATCTATGTCAATCGGCCCGGCGAAATCTGGGTCGAGACGCTGGGCGGGACGAACGAGCGGCACGACGCGCCCGACCTCACCGAAACTGCGCTCGAACGCCTGGCGCGTCAGGTCGCGGCGCTGACGCATCAGGGGATCAGCCGCGCTCATCCGCTGCTATCCGCCGCGCTGCCCGATGGCGCGCGCGTTCAGGCAATCGCGCCACCTGCGACGCGCGGCGGCATGGCGATCGCGATCCGCAAACATGTCTCCGCCGATCTCGGGCTCGACGATTATCAGGCGGCGGGCGCGTTCGACGGGACGCGGCGGGGCAGCGCGCTGCACAGCGATGACGGGCTGGCGCAGCTGTCGGCATTGCTGGAATCGGGCGATCTGGCCGGAATGCTGCGACAGGCGGTGCGCGCGCGCCGCAACATCCTCGTCTCCGGCGGCACCTCGACCGGCAAGACCACCTTCCTCAACGCGCTGCTGCGCGAGATCGCGCCCGAAGAGCGGCTGATCGTGATCGAGGATACGCCCGAGCTGCATCTGCGCCACGCCAATGCGATCGGCCTGCTGGCGACGCGCGGCGATCAGGGGGAGGCGCGGGTGAACGCCGACGATCTGCTCGGCGCGTCGCTGCGCATGCGGCCCGACCGCATCATTCTGGGCGAGCTGCGCGGCGAGGAAGCCTATGCCTTTTTGCGCGCGATCAACACCGGTCATCCCGGATCGCTGAGTTCGGTCCATGCCAATAGCGCGGAGGCGGCGGTCGAACAGATCGCGCTGCTGATCCTGCAGCGCGGTACAAGGCTCAGCCGCGAAGACGTGACGCATTATGTGCGCTCGACCATCGACGTGTTCGTGCAGCTGGAGCGCGTCGGCGGGCGTCGACGGGTGGCCGAGGTCCTACTGCCCGGCGCTGGCCGCTAACACGTCGCCCAGCCAGTCATCGACAACCGCATCGATCACCAGGTGCACGCGATCGGTCGTGCCACGGTTCACGACCGAATGCGTGTCCATCAGCCGCAGATACCAGACCTCGCCCGGCGCCATCGTCACCGGCGTGCCGTTGAGCAGAAATTCGACATCGGGATTGGTGGTGATCGGAATATGCAGCCGCGCCACCCCAAGCTCTGCAGCCAGATCATGATCGTAATGCGGCTTGATCACCGATCCCGGGGCCAGCAGCATCAGCCGCACCACAGTGAGCGGGCAGTGAAACGCCGCCAGCACCTCCCGGAAATAGGGCGTGTGCGCCAACAACGGGCCGTCCACGAACTCGGTCGCGGTCGGATCGGAATAGATCATCATCACCGGATGCGTCGCGCCCGCCGTGTGGCGCAGCGGCAGGACCGACCAGTTGCCCTCGTAATTCTGCTTCACCAGATGATCGATCCAGTCGCGATCGACCGCATCGAGATCCGCGCGCAACCGGTCGGGATCGAAGGCGAAGGGAAGTTTGATCCGGTCGGGCAGCGGCGTGGCCTGACCGGGCATGGACGTGCGGCGGATCGCTTTTTCGAGCATCGCACAACGGTAACGTGGCCCCAACCGGACGCAAGCCGGAATGGCACGCCAGCACCGAAGGACGGGCTGCGAAGGGCAGGCCGGTGCCTGCCTAACTGAAAACGGACTCTAAAACGAACCTATAGTTCGTCCTCGGATACCGGTTCGCGGCGACCTCGCTCGCGCGGTTCGTCAACCGTCTCTTCTTCAACAGGTCCCTGACGCCGGGTGCGGGTAACCTCAATACTCCCGTCCGGGTTGACCCGCACGCCAAGATCGCGATCACCAAAGCTGCCTTCGAACTGAACGCCATCGTCCGTGACGTTTGCGGAGTCATCGACCAGCATCTCGCCGATATTCTCAGCCATCGGCTCAGGTCGCGGCAAGGCGTCCACGCCCAGTGCCTGGCTCATGAAATCGCGCCATATCCGCGCCGGGGCGCCACCGCCCGCCAGCCCGGCATTAGGGCTGTTATCGTCATTGCCCATCCACACGCCGGTGATGATCCCGTCGGCATAGCCAAGGAACAGGGCGTCACGATTGTCCTGCGTCGTCCCGGTCTTGCCGAAGGTGTCGATGGCCAGTGCGGCCGAACGACCGGTGCCGCCCGAAACGGTTGCGGCCAGCAGCTCGCGCATCCCGTCCAGCTCCCGCCGCGACAGCGACCGGGTCGCGCCGGTCAGCCGTTCCGCCCAGCCCGGCTCGTCCGCTTCGGCAAGGCCGCGCGGGCGAACCGGGATGGTGCCGCTGGCGATCGCGGCATAGGCGGCAGTCAGTTCGAGCAGCGAGACGCTCGACGTGCCGAGCGCGATCGAGGCATCATTCGGGATCGGGCTGGTGATGCCAAGGTCGCGGGCGGCCTGGATCACGGCCGGCACACCGACCCGCTGGGTCAGCCGCGCGGCGGCGACGTTGCTCGACCGGGCAAACGCATCGCGCAGGGTGATCGGACCCAGATAGCGCCCGTCGCTGTTTTTCGGACTCCAGCCACCGATCGTCACGGGTTCGTCCTGCACGATCGAATCCGGGGTCATGCCGGAGCGCAAGGCGGCGAGGTAGACGAACAACTTGAACGTCGACCCCGGCTGGCGCTGCGCCTGGGTCGCGCGGTTGAAGGGTGAGGCGGCGTAGTTTTTGCCGCCGACCATCGCAATCACGCGGCCATCGGGGCGCATCGCGACGATCGCGACCTGGGACTTGCGCAGCGCGGCGTTGCGCACCGCGCGCTCGGCGGCGCGCTGCATCCGCGTTTCCAGCGTGGTGGTCACGGTCTGGTTGGTCGCGATCTCGCCTGACCGGTCGCGCGCCTGTGGCAGCACCCAGTCGGCGAAATAGGTGCCGCTGGGCAGTGTCTCGACCTTCGACAGGCGCAGCCGCGCGGGGCGGACGGCCTTTGCTTCGACCTCGGTCAGGAAGCCGGCATCGACCATTGTGCTCACGACCACCGCCTGCCGCTCACGCGCGCCCGACAGGTTGCTCGACGGGGCGAGGCGCGAGGGTGCCTTGACCAGCCCGGCCAGCATCGCCGCCTGCGCGGTGGTGAGGTCGGTCGCCGGGCGGCTGAAATAATGGCGCGCGGCGGCGTCGAGGCCGTACTGATTGTCGCCGAAATAGACGTTGGAGAGATAGCGCGAGAGGATCTCGTCTTTGGTCAGCCATGCCTCCAGCCAGAAGGCGATCAGCACTTCCTGAAATTTGCGGCCGAAGGTGCGGTCGGAACTGAGGAAGGCGTTCTTGGCCAGCTGCTGGGTGATCGTACTGCCGCCTTGACGGCTGTTGTCGGTGAACATGTTGTTGACGAAAGCGCGCAGGATCCCGCGCGGGTCGACGCCCCAGTGCGATTGAAAGCGGCGATCCTCGACCGCGATGAACGCCTGGACAACATGATCGGGCAGCGTCTTTACATCGACCGGCTTGCCCACAATCGCACCCGTCCGCGCAATCGGCGTCCCCTCTGCTGAAAGCAAGGTGATCGACGGCGGAACCGGGGGTTCGAGCGACTTGGACAGCGGGGCCGTGAACACAAGCCAGGCAACGGCCGCGAGGAATAACAGGATCAGCAACGCCAGGATGCGCGGCAGCCAACGCCATCTCCGCCGGCGCGAGAGAACCGGCAAATTGACCGTATAGTCGCCCAGCGGCGGACCCGAAGCGCCAGCACCAGCAGGCTGAGGCTGGGGCACGGGACCGCGCGCGTCCGGAATTTCGGGGTAAAGTGTGTCGTACCGCATGGAGCCGGACACTGTATTATGCCCGTAAAACAGTTTGAGCAAGCACCATCCGGGCCGGGACGGCGCATGCACCCCACGCTCCGCCGCGCTCCGTCGGCATGCTGCCTGTCACGATCATCGCGATCCGATCACATCACTTCACCGGCACAAATGCCAGATGGTGATAGTCATAGCTGAAATCGGCGAGCGGGGAGAGCGCCTTCATCGTCACCCCCGTGACCTTGCCACCGGCGATGGCAAAGGTGACCACGGCATCCTCGCCCTTGCCGGGCGTCATCCGCGTGCGGAACGCATCCTTGCCCCAGGGTTCGAGCGAACTGGCGAACTGCGGATGCGGGGCGAAGTCGATCGACAAGGCGCCGCCACGCATCTTGACCAGGATATCGCCATACCATGGGTCGCGATAGCGACCGGCATAGGCCGGCAGCGGCAGGCTGGGCCCACCCTCGGGCCGGGTCGTCGCGCCATCGCCGAGTGCCGCAATCGCCTCGTCGGCCTCGCGGCGGTTGCGCGCGACATAGCTGGCGACCCAGTCGAACGCTGGCGCGTTCAGAAGATGGTCGAGAATCGCGTTGCGGATCCCGCCCGATACGCCGTCTTCGGTGTTGCTGAGCACCGCCACCCCGAGTCCCGCCGAGGGGATCAGCGCGGTCTGCGTCACCTGCCCCGACAGGCCACCCGAATGGCTGATCAGGCGGCGGCCGCGATAATCCTGAACGAACCAGCCGAGCGCATAGCCCTGCATGATCGGGCGCACGGGGCTGAGGTCGGTGGCGCCGTCGCTTGACGACACCACCACCTGCGGCGTCCACATCGCCGCCGCGCTTTCCCTGCTCCACAGCCTTTTGCCGTTGGGCAGTGCGCCCATCGCCAGCTGCACCTCCAGCCATTTGGCGACATCGGCGATGCTGGCGTTGATCCCCGCCCCGGCGTCAACCACAGGCGATTCATCGGGCGCGATCACCTGCATCGGCCCGACCCCGCGCACCGGCGGCCCCAGCCGCGCATGGCGTCCGGCGACATTGCTGGTCCTGAGCAGTTCGAGCGAAGGCACCGCATCGGCCATGCCCAGCGGTTCGAGCATCCGCGTGCGGATGAAGTCGCGCCAGCTCATCCCCGATTTCGCCTCGATCAGCGCGCCCGCGACGATGTAGAGAATGTTGTCATAATCATAGCCTCCGCGGAACGGGCGCACCGGCTGAAGGAATTGCAGCGCGCGCACTGCATCCTGCACCGTACGGTTCGAGCGGGGGAAATAGAGCAGATCGCCCGCGCCGAGCGGCAGCCCCGAGCGGTGGACGAGCAGGTCGCGCACGTTGAACAGGCTGGTGACCGCCGGGTCGGCCATGCTGAATTCGGGCATATGCTGGGTCAGCCGGTCGTCCCAGCCGAGCCTGCCCTCCTCGACCAGCATCGCGAGCGCGGCGGCGGTGAACGCTTTGCTGTTCGACGCGATGCCGAAGCGGGTGTGGATATCGACCGGAGCGGCTGCGCCCATGGTCCGCACGCCATAGCCCTTCAGCCACACCGGTGCGCCCGGCCGCACCACCGCGACTGCGATACCCGGCGTTTCGAATGCGCGCATGAAGTTCGCGACGATCGTGTCGACCGCGGCATCGAGCGGCGCGGGCGCGGACTGCTGTGCCCAGGCGGGAAGCGCCAACGTCGCTGCGCCACCAACTCCAAGCGCCAGCGCGCGACGCCGATCGACCACAAAACCGCTCATGCCAATCTCCGTTTCCGGAGCCTGTCTAGAGCAAGCCGCGCGGGACCGAAACCGCCTCAGGCTTCCAGCTCGACGTCCCAGTAGAGCCAGTCGCGCCACGTATCGTGGAGGTAATTGGGCGGGAAGCGGCGGCCATGTTCCTGCAACTGCCAGCTGGTCGGACGGATCGGTGCCATGAACAGCGGCATCGCCGCCTGTTTCGGCGTGCGCCCGCCCTTTTTCAGATTGCACGGCGCACAGGCAGTCGCGACATTCTCCCACGTCGTACGCCCGCCCTGTGCGCGCGGGATGACATGGTCGAAGGTCAGATCCTTGTGGCTGCCGCAATATTGGCATTCGAACTTGTCGCGCAGGAACAGGTTGAAGCGCGTGAAGGCCGGAAATTGCGACGGCCGCACATATTGCTTGAGCGCGATGACGCTGGGCAGGCGGATGCTCGCCGTGGGGCTACGCACTTCGCGCTCATAATGGCTGACAATATCGACACGATCGAGAAACACCGCCTTGATCGCGGTCTGCCACGGCCACACGCTCAGCGGATAATAGGACAAAGGCGTATAATCGGCATTCAGGACGAGCGCCGGACAACCGTCCGGGTGCCGGATCAGATCGGGATGGTACATATGCCCCCTCTCTCGCCGCTCGTCGGTCGCGACCCGCGTCTATTCGCTTCGGGCCGTGACAGCTGCATGACAGCACGACGCGCGACTCGTGGTCAAGAGCCGCTTGGCGCGATAAGGTGATCGCCCAGAGGGTACGACAGGTCTCGCTGCACCGGGCGATCCATAACGGACCGGAGGTGTCGCCCGATCCTGTCATCCGCATCGCCATTTGTGTGGCGGATGTAGGACGGAAAGGTGCGCGCACGCTGCGGGCGGGGCTTTCACCATGTCGGGCGATCCGCTAGGCGGCGGCGATGCCAGCGATCATCCATTGCGACGTTGCCATTGTTGGTGGGGGCCTTGCGGGCGGACTGATTGCGCTCGCGCTGCGCCGCAAGCATCCGACACTCAACATCCGCCTGATCGAGGGCGCGGGCACGCTGGGCGGCAATCACCTCTGGTCTTTCTTCGCCAGTGACGTGGCGCCCGCTGACCGCTGGCTGGTGGCGCCGCTGATCTCTTATGGCTGGACCAGCTACGACGTCCATTTCCCGGCCCATGCACGGACGCTGAAAGCATCCTATTACTCGATCGAGTCCGACCGGTTCGATCGCGTGGTCCGCGCGGCGATGCCGGAGGGGGCAGTAATGACCCGCCGCAAGGTACTGGGCGCGAGCGCACGGGCAGTGGTACTGGCCGATGGCGACCGGATCGAGGCTGGCGGGGTGATTGACTGCCGCGGGCCGGGCGACCTGTCGAAGCTCGACCTGGGATGGCAGAAATTCGTCGGACGCGAGCTGGTGCTGGCCGAACCGCATGCGCTCAGGCGTCCGGTGATCATGGACGCAAGTGTCGCCCAGATCGACGGCTATCGCTTCATGTACGCCTTGCCCTTTGCGGCGATGCGGCTGTTCCTTGAGGACACCTATTACAGCGATACGCCCGACATCGACATTGCCGCCTGCACAGCACGGATCGATGCCTGGGTCAGTGCACATGGCATTGCCGTACACGGCGTGACACGCGACGAGGCGGGGGCGCTGCCGGTCGCGATGGGCGGGGATTTCGAGGAATATTGGCGTTCGGGCGGCAATCGCGTGGCCAAGGGCGGGATGCGCGCGGGGCTGTTCCACCCGGTCACCGGCTATTCACTGCCCGATGCGGTGCGGCTGGCCGCGTTGATCGGCAACAGCCGCGACCTGTCCGGCAGTGCACTGCATGACCTTTCGTACAGTCATGCCCGGCGCATCTGGCGCCAGCGCGGTTTCTATCGCATGCTTTCGGCGATGTTGTTCCGCGCGGCGGAGCCGGGCGAACGCTACCGTGTCCTTGAGCGATTTTATCGCCTGGACGCGGGGCTGGTGGCCCGGTTCTACGGTGCCCGGTCCAGCATGTTCGATCGCGCCCGCGTTCTTGCCGGAAAACCACCGGTGCCGATCAGGCGCGCGCTCGCGGCTATCAGGGGATCAGGCAAATGAAGCGCGCAGTGGTTATCGGGGCAGGATTTGGCGGCCTGGCGCTCGCCATCCGCCTGCAATCGGCGGGCGTCGACACGGTGGTGGTCGAGGCGCGCGACAAGGCCGGTGGGCGCGGCTATTATTGGGAGAAGGACGGCTTCACCTTCGATGCCGGCCCCACCGTCATCACCGCGCCGGAATCACTGGAAGAGCTGTGGGCGCTGTCGGGCCATCGCATGGCCGACGATGTCACGCTGACGCCGGTCTCACCCTTTTATCGCCTCAACTGGCCCGACGGGACCAATTTCGACTATACCAATGACGACAGCGTCCTGACGGCAGAGATTGCCAAGCTCGATCCCGCCGACATCGCCGGCTATCGCCGCTTCCTCGACTATTCGGCCGGCGTCTATCGCGAGGGCTATGAAAAGCTCGGCCATGTCGCGTTTCTCGACTTCACTTCGATGGTGAAGGCGGCGCCGGCGCTAATGAAGTATCAGGCGTGGCGCAGCGTCTATTCGATGGTGTCGAGCTTCGTGAAGAACGAAAAATTGCGTGAGGCGCTGTCGTTCCACACGCTGCTCGTCGGCGGCAACCCGATGACCACCAGCGCCATCTATGCGCTGATCCACAAGCTGGAGCGCGACGGCGGCGTGTGGTTCGCGATGGGCGGCACCAACCGGCTGGTCGCGGGCATGGTCCGGCATTTCGAGCGGCTCGGCGGCACGCTGGTGCTGGGCGATGGCGTCGAGGAGATCGAGACGCTGGGCGAGCGCGCAACCGCGGTGCGCACCAAATCGGGCAAACGGTTCGAGGCGGATGCCATCGCCAGCAACGCCGATATCGTCCACAGCTATCGCGATCTGCTCAAAAGCTCGCGCAGTGCCCAGCGCACCGCCGCGAAGCTGGAGCGCAAGCGCTTCTCACCCTCGCTGTTCGTCGTGCATTTCGGGATCAAGGGCACCTGGCCCGGCATTCCGCACCACATGATCCTGTTCGGCCCGCGCTATAAGGGGCTGCTCGACGACATCTACAAGCATGGCGTGGTGAGCGAGGATTTCTCGCTCTACCTGCACCATCCGACCATCACCGATCCGTCGATGGCGCCGGAGGGGCATTCGACCTTCTACGCGCTTGCCCCCGTGCCGCACATGGGCAAGGCCCCGGTCGATTGGGATACGGTCCGCCCGCTGCTCGAAAAGCGTATCCTCGACGAAGTCGGCCGTCGCCTGATCCCCGACATCCATGACCGGATCGTCACCAAGTTCAGCTATGCCCCGCCGGATTTCACGCAGGATCTCGCCGCGCATCTGGGCAGCGCCTTCAGCCTCGAGCCCGTGCTGACGCAGAGCGCCTATTTCCGCGCGCACAATCGTGACGATTCGATCCCGAACCTCTATTTCGTCGGCGCCGGCACCCATCCGGGCGCGGGCATCCCCGGTGTGGTCGGCAGCGCCAAGGCGACCGCCGCGCTGATGCTGGAGCAAGCTAACCCGTGAAGCGCCTCGCCATCTATTGCGGCTCCGCCACCCCGGCGGACCCGGTCTATATCGAGAATGCCCGGTTCGTTGGACGCACCTTGGCCGAGCGCGGGATCGGCGTCGTCTATGGCGGCGGACGCCTCGGGCTGATGGGCGCGATCGCCGACAGCGCGCTGGAGGCAGGCGGCGAGGTGATCGGGGTGATCCCGCAGGCGCTGGTCGATGCCGAGGTCGCACATCGCGGCTGTACCGAGCTGCACGTCGTGCGCACCATGCATGAGCGGAAGCAGGCATTCACCGACCTGTCCGACGGCTTCATCACCCTGCCCGGCGGGACGGGCACGATGGACGAATTGTGGGAAGCGATGAGCTGGGCGCAGATCGGCTATCACGCCAACCCGGTCGGGCTGCTCAACGTCGCGGGCTATTATGACGGGCTGATCGCGTTCGTCGGAAAGATGGGCGAAGTTGGCTTTCTGCGCCCGCAGCACCAGTCGATCCTGATCATCGACGATCAGCTCGACGGACTGCTCGCCAAGATGACGGCGCATGTGCCGACGCAGACGATCGGCCAGATCGGCAGCAAGGAACTGTGACCCTGCCCGCGCCAGGCCGCGATGCCGTCGTGGCGGCCGCGCGGGAAAGTATCGCCAAGGGCTCGAAGAGCTTCGCGGCGGCCAGCACGCTGTTCGACCCGGTCACGCGCGAGCGCGCCTGGCTGCTCTATGCCTGGTGCCGCGCGTGCGACGACATCGCCGATGGGCAGGAGCTGGGCCATGATGCCCGAATGGTCGAGGACCCGGTCGCCGCGCTCGCGCGTATCCGCACGCTGACCGACAAGGCACTTGCCGGCGAACCAACCGGCGAAATGGCGTTCGAGGCGCTGCGCATCGTTGCCACCGAAACGCGCATGCCGCATCGTTTTGCATATGATCTGGTCGACGGCTTCGCGCTCGACGCCAAGGGCTGGTTCCCGCGCTCCGAGCATGACCTGCTGCAATATTGCTATCATGTCGCCGGCGCGGTCGGGTGCATGATGGCGGTGGTGATGGGGGTCGATCCGCAGGATGACGCGACGCTCGACCGCGCCTGCGACCTCGGCCTTGCGTTTCAGCTCGCCAATATCGCGCGCGATATCGAGGCGGACGACGCGATCGGCCGCTGCTACCTGCCGATGGACTGGCTGGTCGAAATGGACATCCCGCCCGGCCAGCATATGAAGCCGCCGTTCCGCCCGCGCCTCACCGTACTGGCGCGCCGACTGGGCGATCTGGCGCAGGTGCATGAGGACAGCGCCCGGCTAGGCACGCCCGCGCTCGGCTTCCGCTCTGCCTGGGCGGTACTCGCTGCGGCGGGGATCTATGGGGATATCGCCCGCGAGGTGGTCGCACGGGGCGACCATGCCTGGGATCATCGCGCCGGGACGAGCAAGGCACAGAAAATCGGCTGGATCGCGCGGGCGTTCGGTCAGGCCGCCATGCGCCGGACACTCTATGCGCAGCGCCCGCGATCTGCAGATTTATGGACCCGACCCCGATAACGTGAACATCAGCGAGGGCTCGGCCTGGCTTCCGTTCGAGCCATTTGTTCGCCGCGCCGCTGACAGGTCGCAGCAATAGTCGGATAGGACAGATCAGTATGGCGCGGCAGCACCTGCGCCATCGCGGCCTGGCATTGTGCCGCGCTCTGATACCGGACCGGCTCGATCCGCGCCTGCTGGCATTGATCCTGGAAATCGCCGCAGCCTAGGATGGCCATCACGTAGAAAACCGGTTCCATCATCTCGCTCCTCGCCATTTCAACGGATGGCAGGCGCGTTTTGTTTCATTGCATCCCGGCCGCTGCGGCCCCAGATAGCGCGCATGCCTCCCGATACCGCGCGCGCCGGTAGCGAACGCCCGTTGTTCGCCACGCTCCGGCGCTTCCTTCCCTATCTCTGGCCCGCCGGACAGCCGGGGCTGAAGGCGCGCATCATCGGGGCGCTGGCACTGGTCGTGCTGTCAAAGGTCGTGCAGGTCTATGGCGCGGCCTATGCACTCAAGGCAGCGGTCGACACGATGGCGCCAAGTCAACAAGGGGGCGGCGAGCGCGGACTCATCACTTTCGTGATTCTGATGGTCGTCGGCTATGCCGCCGCGCGACTGTTCACCACCGTGTTCGACAATCTGCGCAACACGGTGTTCGAAAAGGTCGGGCAGGACGCGACGCGGCGGCTCGCCATCGTCACCTTCCGCCATTTGCACCAGCTGTCGCTGCGCTTCCATCTCGAACGCCGCACCGGCGCGGTAACCAAAGTGGTCGAGCGCGGGACCAAGAGCATCGATTCGATGCTCTATTTCCTGCTGTTCAACATCGCGCCGACGATCCTCGAACTCGCGCTGGTGCTCCAGATTTTCGGTAGCAAGTTCGGCAGGTGGCTGGTCGCGTCGACCATCGCGATGGTCGTGATCTACATCGCCTTCACCCGCTGGGTCACCGACTGGCGCGCCAAACTGCGCGAGCAGATGAACGACCTCGACACCGGCGCGGTCGCGCATGCGGTCGACTCACTGCTGAATTTCGAGACGGTGAAGTATTTCGGCGCCGAGCAGCGCGAGTCTGATCGCTACGAACGCGCGGTCGAATCCTATGCCAAGGCGGCGGTGAAGTCGGAAAACTCGCTCGCTTGGCTCAACATGGGCCAGTCTCTGATCACGAACGTGATGCTTGGCGCTGGCATGGCCGTCGTCGCCTGGGGCTGGTCGAGCGGACGTTTCACCCCGGGCGACGTGATGCTTGTCTCCACCCTGCTCAGCCAGTTGTTCCGCCCGCTCGACATGCTCGGCTGGGTGTATCGCACGATCCGCCAGGGCGTGATCGACATGGGCGCGATGTTCGACCTGATCGACACCAATGCCGAGGTGAAGGACGTCCCCGACGCCCCGCCGCTTGTGGTGGATCGCGGCGAGGTGCGGTTCGAAGATGTCCGCTTCGGCTACGACCCCGGGCGCGATATCCTCAAGGGCATCGACCTCGTCATCCGCCCCGGCCAGACCGTCGCGATTGTCGGTCCCTCGGGCGCGGGCAAGTCGACGCTCGCGCGCATTCTCTACCGCTTCTACGACCTCACCGGCGGGCGCGTGACGATCGACGGGCAGGACATCAGCCAGGTGACGCAGGCCAGTCTGCGCGCCGCGATCGGCATCGTGCCCCAGGACACCGTGCTGTTCAACGACACGATCGGCTACAACATCGCCTATGGTCGCGAAGGCGCGGGGCCGGACGAGGTCGCGCAGGCCGCCCGCGGCGCGGCGATCGCCGGCTTCATCGAATCGATGCCCGACGGCTATGACACCCGCGTCGGCGAGCGCGGCCTCAAGCTGTCAGGCGGCGAGAAGCAGCGCGTCGCCATCGCCCGGACCCTGCTCAAGAACCCGCCGATCCTGATCCTCGACGAAGCGACCAGCGCGCTCGATTCACGGACGGAGGCGGAGATCCTCGACACGCTCGAAGCGATCGAGCGCGGCCGCACCACCATCGTCATCGCCCACCGCCTGTCGACCGTGGTCCATGCCGACCGCATCGTCGTGCTGGAAGGAGGGGAAATCGCCGAACAGGGCACGCATGCCGAGCTGCTCGAACGGCGCGGCACCTATGCCGAGATGTGGATGCGGCAACAGGCTGAGCGGGAGGCTGTCGCCGACGCGGCGGAGTAGGCGATTAGCCCCTCCCTGAAGGGAGGGGCTTTGAAGTCACCCGAACTCCACCGCCTCAAACCGCACCGGCCGCCCATGCGCGCTGTTCGCCAGCTGCCCGTCCCACATCACCTGACGCCCGCGGATGATCGTCCCGATCGGCTTGCCGGTGAGCTGATCCCCGGTGAACGGCGACCAGCCGCAGCGCGATGCCAGCCAGTCTTGCTCGACCGTCCACTGCTTCTTCAGATCGACGACGGTGAAATCCGCGTCGTATCCCGCCGCGATCCGCCCCTTGCCGACCAGCCCGAACACCCGCTGCGGCCCCGCACTGGTGAGGTCGATCAGCCGCGCCAGCGTCGTGCGCCCCTTCGCCACATGGTCGAGCAGCAGCGGCAGCAGCGTCTGCACTCCCGGCATACCGCTCGGGCTGGCGGGATAGGGCCGCGCCTTTTCCTCGATCGTATGCGGCGCATGGTCCGACCCCAACACGTCCGGCACACCCTGGTTGAGCCAGTACCACAGCCCCTCGCGATGCGCGGCCGATCGGATCGGCGGGTTCATCTGGGCATAGGTGCCAAGGCGCGGATAGGCGTCCTCCCCAGCCAGCGTCAGATGCTGCGGCGTCACCTCGCACGTCGCAATGTCCTTGTGCTGGCCGAGCAGCTCAAGCTCCGCCGGCGTCGTCACATGCAGCACATGGATGCGCCGCCGCGCCTCCCGCGCCAGCTTCAGGATGCGCCGCGTCGCCAGGATCGCGCTCTCGTCGTCACGCCACACCGGGTGCGAGGACGGGTCGCCCGTCACCCGCTCACCCTCGCGGTCGTTCATGCGGAACTCGTCCTCGGCATGGATCGCCACGCGGCGATGGCCGCTGGCCAGCACCCGCGCCAGATTGGCGTCGTCCGACACCAGCAGATCGCCGGTCGACGCGCCCATGAAAATCTTGACCCCCGCCGTGCCCGGCATCCGCTCCAGCTCGGCCAGATGTTCGGCATTGCTGTTGGTCGCACCTACGTAAAAGGCGTGATCGCACCACATGCGATCCTTCGCGCGCGCCAGCTTGTCGTTCACCGCATCGGCATTGTCGGTATTGGGCTTGGTGTTCGGCATTTCGAACACTGCCGTCACCCCGCCCAGCACGGCGGCGCGGCTGCCGGACTCCAGGTCTTCCTTGGCCTCCAGCCCCGGCTCGCGGAAATGGACCTGGCTGTCGATCACCCCGGGAAGGACGTCGAGGCCGGTGCAGTCGATCGTCTCGCCCGCGTCGCCACTTGCGCCGATCGCCACGATCTTCCCGTCGCGCACCCCGATATCGACCTGGGCCGGGCCGGAGGGGAGATGCACCGTGCCGCCAACCAGCTTCAGATCGAACGTCGCCATGTCATCCTCTTTTGTTTGTGTCTCGTCTCTCCTACCTGTTCACCATGAACGATGCCAGTAGCCATCAGGCCAGCCTGCTTCCCGACCGCGCCCTGATCCGTGTCTCCGGGGAGGATGTGCGCGGCTTCCTTCAAGGGCTGGTTACGCAGGATGTGAACGCGGTTCAGCCCGGCGCGCCGCGCTGGGCCGGTCTGCTCTCGCCCCAGGGCAAGGTGCTGTTCGACTTCATCCTCTGGGCTGACGATGCTGACATCCTGATCGATTGCGAGGCAGCACAGCGCGACGCGCTGATTCGTCGCCTGTCGATCTACCGCCTGCGCCGCCCGATCACGATCGTGGCGGCTGAGGGCGGCGTCCACTGGTCGCCTGAAGCCGGGAATGGCGTGCCCGATCCGCGACTGGCGGCGCTCGGCTGGCGCTGGCTCGGCGACGCTGCGGGATCGCCTGCATCGCGCTGGCTGGAACATCGTCTCCGTCTCGGCGTGACCGAAGGGGTCGAAGAGCTCGGCCAGGACAAGACACTGTGGCTCGAATGCAATGCCGCCGAACTGAACGGCGTCAGCTTCACCAAGGGCTGCTATGTCGGGCAGGAAAACACCGCACGGATGAACTGGCGGGCCAAGGTCAATCGCCGCCTGATCGTCGTTCCGCTCGCCGAACCAGGCGACCGCACCCGCGCCACCTATCCCGACCTCGGCCTGATGGTCGAACATCGCCGCGTCGAGGCGCTGGGCGATGCGATCATGCCAGACTGGCTGACGGCTGCAGTCGGCTCAGATGCCTGACCATTCAAGCCCGCCGGGCAGGTCGAACGCGGCATAGTCCACCTGCAACACCCGACGTCGGCGCGGTGTGACCGCTGCTGCGGACGCATGCAGGATCGGGGTCGAGTAAACCCAGATGTCACCCGCTTCGGCCAGACAGGCATAGGTCCCACAGGCGGCGACAGCGGCCGTGATCGCATCCTCGCGGACGAGCCCGATGCGATGCGATCCGGGCGCGATCAGAAGCGGCGCATTGCCCTCCGGCACATCGTCCAGATGGATACGGATCGTGATCATCCGTTCGAGCAGTTCGAACGGCGGGGCAACGTGGAGAAGGCCTGCCTTCACGGTCCACGGCCCGAATCCCGGAACGTCACCCCGTTCGCGCACGCAAATCGTCCGGTCCTGATGCCAGGCCAGCGCCCAGTTGGTGCGTTCGGTCTTGTCGAACAGAATGGCACGGACTGGCCGTGCGCCGGGCCCAGTAAAAGGCACGACGCACGCGCCGATGATACCATCGCCGGCAAGGAGGGCGTTCAGTTCCGCAGAGCCACGCAGCCGGATGCCAGCACGATCTGCGGGCTGCACAGCGAGCGCTGCCTCCAATGAGCCAAGCGCTCCGGTCGCAGCGCCTCCGAGCCGCACTGCGCCATGTTCGTTGAAAGAGCCGAGCATCATCACCATGCGCCAAGCGAAAGGCGGTCATGAATAGGGCTTCCAGGAGTGCGAGGCATCATGCGATTCCCGCTAAACCGGACGGACGCGACATGTTCGAGGATCCCTCCGGCACACATGCTGACTATGCTAACATGGACTCGGGACTGCTGCGACCGGGATCGCCCACGGGAGTGCGCTTCGCATAGACGACGTTCATCGCCGCGCTCGGGATCGAGCTGGATAGCCTGCCACATCGCGATCATGGCGGAGGTTGCCAGTGCGGACCACGCAACCTGTCATTGCATCCGGCGCAGCATCGCAAGCACAAAGAAAAAGGGAGGCCGGTTTCCCGACCTCCCCAAATCTTGTCGATCCACAGAGTGGACCGCGCGGCTTACATGCCCGAGCCCGGACCGTAAGTGATTTCCACGCGGCGGTTCTGCAGTTCGCGCACGCCATCGGCGGTGTCGACGCGCGGACGGCTTTCGCCGAACGCTTCCGAGCTGATCACGCCATCGGCAATGCCGCGACCCGACAGGTACGAACGGACCGAGTCCGCACGGCGCTGCGAGAGTCCGACATTGTAGCTGGCTGCACCCGAACGGTCAGCGTGACCGGCGAGCATGACCTGTGCGTTGCCGCAGTTCTGGTAGGCCGAGATGGCGCTATCCAGGATACCAGCTGCTTCCGGCGTGATGTCCGACTTGTCCCACTCGAAGAAGACAATGTACGGCCCCGGGGTGCACTGCACCACCGGCGGAGGCGGCGGAGGCGGCGGGGGAGGCGGCGGAGGCGGAGGCGGCGGCGGCGGAGGCGGAGGCGGCGGAGGCGGCGGAGCTGCCGGCTCACCGAAGTTGAACGTCACGCCACCGAGCAGGCTGTGCGAACGGAAGCCGCCCTCAAAAGCCCGACCGGTTACGTCAACCAGACCAACCTTGTCCGCATTGAAGAAGCGATACTTCAGCGTGACATCGACCTTGTCCGAGATCGGCTGACGCAGGCCGGCAAGTGCCTGCCATGCGAAGACGGTGTCGGAATCGTCGAGGAAGGAACCGAAGGTGTTGAGCGCATAGTCAGCCTTGACGCGCGCCACACCGACACCACCACCGATGAAGCCCTGCAGACCATCGTCTTCACCGAAATCGAGCAGACCGTTGATCATGAAGCTCAGCGCGGTCGTGCTGCCACCGGCATAACCAAAGTTGCCCGGAGCGATGTTCCGCAGCGCCCCTGCCGACGTGTAGTACGGCGTAGTCAGCGACGAGCGATAGCCATCAACGGTTGCCCGCTTGTAGCTCACCTCGGCTTCAGCGCGGAAACCGCCAAAGTCGTAACCGATGGTGCCACCAACGTCCCAGCCGGTTTCGTTATCAACGGTACCGGCAGCGGCCGTCGTGCCGATGTCATAATCGATGTCTTCGACGATCATCGCGCCGCCTTCGACGCCCACATACCACGCGTCGTCGCGTGCGAGGGCGGGCGTGGTGAGCGCGGTCGAAGCAAGTGCCAGAGTTACGGCAAGCTTCCGCATCTTAATCCCCTTTCGTAGTTGCCACTTCGGACAGCGCAAACTTCCTAACCGCTGGAAAGTTTCCGCGCAAGCGAACAAAATCCGGGGACTGTTGCCGTAACGTCACAGTTCGCCGCTGGCGATCAGCCCGTGCGCCTGCAACGCTGCCAGCACTGCCGCGATTGCCGTCCGTGCCTGTTCGTCGACAATAGCACCACCTGCGGGCAAGGCAACCGGGGCAGATTGCGGCCCCACCACCTGGATGCCACCAATCTCGACTCGGCTCGCCGCAACAGCCCCCACCTCCCATCCTGCTCCGGCGCGATAGCGGATTCGCTGGCCCGGTTCTTCTACCCAGACCTCCATTCCCGGGCGCGGAACAGCGAATCGCCATCCTCCATCGGTCCAGGCGGCAATCGCGCCGCCATGCTCCGCCCAGTCTCCAGTCGGTGCGGGCCCGACGATCCATGCTTCGCCCGGCGCAGGCGCGACCGGCGGCACATTCACGCCGACGCCGCGCACATCGGGGTGAAGCAACAGGTCGATTCCGACGACCGCTTCATTGTGAAACATTTCTTTCTGCGCCTGCCCTGCATGCAACAGGGGCAGGGCGAATCGGGTAGTCGTGTTCATGCCAGTCACTCCATCGCATCCAGAATCAGGATCGCCGGCGATGACAGCCCGTGGTCGCCGGCCTGACGAACCTCCACCCGGGCTGGCCCGGTCCCGGCCAGGGCCCAGCTCGGACTCGCGCTGATCACGACAGCGGGCGGCTGCCCGGGGACAAGAATGCGCAGCTGGTAACGCTCGACGCTTTCACCCAGTGGTGCGTCGGTCCCGTCGCTCCAGCGCCAGCCTGCGCGGCTTCGCCGGGTCCAGCGCAGCATCCTGCCGCCCACCATGCGCTCGGCATGCAGGCCGACCGGCGCCGGCGGGGTGGCCGAGCGGCCCGTCATCGTGACCGTCTGCACGACCGGGTCGGCGTCGCCGACGCCCGTCGCCATGACTCGCTGAATCCCACCCACAGCGATCCCGTCACGAATGACCAGCGTGTCGCGCTCGATCAGGACGAACCGGTCGCCCACCTGTCCCGCGCCGATCGCTTCCTCACTCCCGCGCCGGCCGCGCCACAGCCCGGTCAGCCTCCAGCGCCCGTCACCCATCGGCTCGGCACGCCCGAACTGGATCAGCTCATCCCCGACCATGGCCAGGTTCGCGCCCGCATCGAGCGCCGCGACGCTCGCCTCCACCAGCGCCTGCCCGCTATGGGCAAGGTCAACCACCAGCTGCGAGATGCGGTCTTCGATAAGCGCACTTGCCCGCCCCGCAGGCGCGACCACCGTGCCGATCACCGCCGGTGCAGCGGTCGCTCCGATCGCCTCCCAGCGCGCATCGGCTTCACCACTCAGCGCCAGCGCCGCGCGCCGCCACCCATGTACAGTGCCGCAGGCAGCAATCGACAGTCGCGGCCCGCTCAACAGCGCGTCGCCCAGTTGGGGGCATTCAAATACGTGGATTATCGTCGTGCCATGGACCCGGTCCGGCGCCGGACTGATCCGGCCGGAACTCGCCGCAGCAAGGCCGGCAGGTGGTGCAACCGGACTCAGCACCAGAGCGACATCGTCACGCTCGCCCCGTGTCTCGATTACACGCCATTGCCCCGCTTCCCCGGCGATTGCCACGCGCGCTCCCGGTGCGAACGCCAGCGCGGACCATCCCGGCCGCACCACCCGGCGCATTCGCATGACATCGGCGCGGATCAGCTCAGCCTCGGCAATTCCCTTCGCCATCTCAGCAGAAAGCACGGCGGGCAATTCGATCCTCCGCTCGCGATCCAGCCCCATCGGATCGGATGCAATCTGCGCCCCCGCCTGATAGTCGCGCGCCGGATCATAATGGCTGATCACAATGCGACGCGGCACGCGGTCGGCCGATTCGATCGATCGCTCGTTCCCAGCGCGCGCCGCTCCGGAATCGAGCAGCGGCACGGGTCCGGCATCGGCCCCGCACGCCAGGACAAAGCCATCGCCGCGCGCCACTGGCCAGGCGCCGCTCGCCTCGATCAGTGGCGCGCACGCCGCCCGTACCGTCTCGCCATAGCCCGAATAGCCCGCAATCGGCTGCATCGCCTCACCCGCCGCGATCACCCCGCGCGACAGCTCGGCCACGATCTCCCCCGCCGTCACCGGCCCCGGATCGGCCGTCACCTCGAAACTCAGCGACGGGATACGGTTACCAAACTCCTCCAGCTCCAGATTTTCGAACACGGCATAGGCGATGCCACGGTGCGCCGACGCCAGCGCGGTTCCTTCGGCAGATGCGATCAGCGGATCGACGGTCTGATCCTCGCCGCCAGGGTGCAACCGGAATCCCCCCCGTACTTTCCAGTCCCCGCCAGCGCCGCGCAACAGCTTGCCATCGGCCCAGATTCGCCCGACCGAAAGGATTGGCCGCGCCGACAGCGCCACCGCGAACGACGCGGTATAGCTGTAACTGGTCACGGTCGGCTGTCCCTTGCCCCCCTCGCGTTGACGATGCTCGATCAGGTCCGTCGCCCAGATCACGGTTCCCGCCACGCGCATGGTCCCGAACTGCTTGGGGATGGGCGTGCCATAGCTCGACGTCTGAACCGTCAGTTCGGTCAGTCGCGGCCCTTCCCGCCCCTGTGGCTTGAACAACAGCTCGCGGTCGATCACCTGCCCCGCCAACGCGCCGATCAGAGAACCGACCGGCCCGAACAGGCCGCCGATCGTGGTCAGCACCAAAGTCGCCATCTCAATCCTCCTTGATCCGCCACCGCGCCAGCTCGGGCCAGGGCGGGACGCCGGGCCGTGCGACCACGCGGCGCAGCGCCGCATCGGCATGGATCACGCCGTCCTCGCTCGCGATGGCGAGGTGCAGCTGCCCCGCTCCCGCGTCGAACAGCACCAGATCGCCCGGCCGCGCTGCGTCGACGCGCACCAGCCCCGCCGCCGCAGCCGCGCCAGCCACCTGCCTCACATTGCCCCCGCGCAGCGCATAGCCCCGCGGCACCGCGATCCCGTAAGCGAGCCCCGCCAGCCCGACACAGTCCAGCCCGTGCGCCACGCACCGCCCATGCAGCCGAAACCGCGCGCCGATCGCACCACGCGCCCGCTCCAGCGGCGTCATCCGCCCGGATAGCGGGTGAGCAGGTCGATCCCCGGCAGATACGGCTCGCCCCGGAAATTCGCCGCATTGCCGAACCGCCCCGCACAGGTCGCGATGCTCTTGTCGCATCCCTCGCTCACCTCCACCAACGCGCCGACCGCCTCGAAGCGCGGTGCCCGCCGCAGCGTCACGACATCCCCCACCGACGCCGCGATCACATCGCTCAGCCCGCTATTCGCCCCGCCGAACCAGCGCAGCCGCCCGCCAGCCCATCCACCTGCCACCGGCTCCTCGGTATCGAGCGTCAGCACCGCCCCCTCCGCCGCGATCACCCGCGCGAACCGCCGCCGCCCCGCCATCGCCACCCGACAGCGCTTGTCGCCCAGCTCGGCGCGACATTCGGGCGAGGTCATCTCGACCACCGGCGCATCCAGTGCCGCAGCCGCCCCGCGCAGCTCGGCCGTCAGCACGCCATCGCGCGTCTCGACCGCCCCGATCGTCCCGCTGCCCAGTGCGACCACCTCGCCCGGTGCCGCCCAGTCGACCGCAAACAGGCTGATCCGCGCCCCGTCCCACCGCCCCGCAAGCAGATCCGCCTCGCTGATCGCCGCGCCGGTCAGCGCCCCGGTCACATCCATGCTGTCGGCATCCAGCCCCGCCCCGCGCCGGATCGCCGAAGGCGTCATCCCCGGCGCCGCGCGATAGTGGAACCCATCCACCTCCAGATCGCGATCATGCGCCGTCAGCCCGATCGCCACCCCATCCCGCCGCTCGATCCGCCAGCAATAGGCGATTGTCGCGAGCGGCGCGTTCAGCCAGTGCGCAGTCATGCTTCCCTGACCTCCACCAACGGCACACTCGGCGCCGCCCCCGCCATGAACGTCGCCCGGTTCACGCTCAGCGAATCCTCCGCGAACCGCA
This sequence comes from uncultured Stakelama sp., assembly GCA_964393565.1. Taxonomy (GTDB): domain Bacteria; phylum Pseudomonadota; class Alphaproteobacteria; order Sphingomonadales; family Sphingomonadaceae; genus Sphingomonas. Next base: position 51,891 of record CAYMUJ010000007.1, read on the forward strand.
CTGGCACATCGAACCGGAACCCCGCCGTCACCACCGCGTTTTCGCTCGGAGGCTCGTCCAGCACGACCAAGCCGCCCGCGCCGATCGCGAACGCCGCCGTCTCGACCCCGGCCACCGCCACCCGCACACTCCCCGCCACCGGCCGCGTGATCCGCCGCGCGACATCGCCATAGGCCTTCACCAGCGCAAACGCCTGCTGCGCGCCATCCCCGGTCCCGATCACCTGATCGAGCGGCCCCGGCGCACCGTCATCGTTCGAGCAGTCATCGAACGGATCGCGCAGCCGGAACGCGCGCGCCGGTCCCATCCGCGCCCGGTAAAATCCCAGCAGCGCGCGGATATCCGCCTCGCTCCGCACCCCCGGCCCGACATCGTACCGCGTCCGCGCCTGCGCCCATGCCGCATTGCGCGCCTCATGCCCGCCCGCGCTGGTCAGGATCGCGGTCGAAACCTCCGGCGCCACCTCCGCCTCGCGCCCCAGCGCAATCGGGAACAGCACATCGTCGAACGCCTGCATGTCTTCCTCCTGATCGAAGGTCACAAAGCCATCGCGGATCACCTGCGGCAGCGCCCAGATGAACGTCGTCGCCACGCCCCGCGCTCGCGCCGCATCCGCCGCCGCGGCAATCCCGCGCCACTGCGATGCATCCTCCGGGTTCAGCACGAACCCCGCGAAATAATGTTGCCTATCAACGGAATAGCCCAGCCGCGCCTGCGCCAGCGCAACACCGCGCGCGCTCGCCACGGCATTGCCCGCCGCCGCCCAGTCATAATCCTCAAGCTGAAGCACATCGAACGCCGGATACGCCCAGCCGACCGGCAAATTCGCCCGCATCGCTTCCGGCGCCCCCCGGTCCAGCACCGTGGGCAGATAAGCCAGCAGCAACAGCTGCGCCTCCGGCGCCACGCCGCGCACCGCCGCGCCCAGCGCCGCCGTCGATTCCGCCAGCAACGCCCCCGCCGCGTCGAGCACATCGGTGTCGGGATCGTCCCGCACATTCTGCTCGGCCGGATCGCCCAAAGCCGCCCGTGCCGCGTCGTCATGGATGCACAGCCGGCCATCGGCCATCACCCACCACCACGGCTCGCCGACCTGGAACTTGACCGCCAGCCCCGCATCCTGCGCGATCCCCACAAACGCCGCCGCCACCGCCTGCAGATATCCCATCGCCCCCGCATGTGCCGGCGACAACAGGGTCGAGGGCGGCTCCCACCCAGTCAGCGCGGGCGATCCATCGAACGCCCGCTGCTTCCAGTCGCCCCAGCAATGCGCGTCGAACAGCTCATAGGACAGCGACCAGATCACGCCGAACCCCAGCGCCCTCGCCCGCGCCGCGAAATCGGCATGCCACGCGGCGCACGGCGTATTCAGCGCCCCGTCGGCAAGGCTGGCAAAATAGCCGCCCGCCGCCGGCTCGAGCCGGAAATAATGGCTCATCCCGACATAATGGACGATGTCGCCGCGATACCCCAGTTGCAGCGCATTGCGCAGCAGCCGCGACGGGGTGACATGGTAGCTGTCATCATAGCCCGAACAGATAGACAGCCCGTGTTCGGGCACCACCACATCGCCGATCGCCAGCACCGCGCCCGGCCCTTCGACCGCGATCTCCGACAGCTCGACCCAGCCCTCGACCGGTACGACAAGTGCCCCATCCTCGCCGGTGTATCCCGGCGGCACCAGGCTCACGAACATCCGGTCGACATCGCCCGCCCACACCGGATCGGCCTCATCCGGCAGCACGAACCCGCCCGCAACGCTCGCAAAGTCGAGGCTGACGACGCAATCCTCCGGCGTCCCCTCGGCATAGTTCCACAGCCGCACATACCAGGCGCGCGGCACCCCCGCCGCATCGCGCCCCTCGATCGTCAGCACCGGACCGTTGACCGCGTCGAGCGGCATCACGCCGTCGGATTGCCACCGAAAGCGCAACCGACACCCACGATAATCGCGGCTGGTCTCATAGGACAGCAGCGGGTGGTCATGCCGATCCACGCTCTCCCAGATCAGCCCCGCCAGGTCATCCTGCCGGTAAAACACCGCATCCACGCGCAACGCATCCGGCGCAGTCGTCACCACGCTCGCCATCATCGGGCGCGGAAAATTGACCGTCCAATAGGCTGGGTCAAAGCGCGAAATCACCCCCGCCGCCTGCACCGTCCGCCCGGACGCCAGCCAATATGCCATCAGTCCACCCCCGCCAGTGCCGCCTTCACCGCCCGCGCCACCTGCCGCCCCGATTGCCGCAGTGCCCCGGCGGCCTCACCACCCCCCGGCGCGTTGATCGTGATCGCCACCCGCACATCACGCCCGCCGCCCTGAACCGGCACCTCGACCCGTCCGCTGCTGGTCGGCACGAACAGCTCCGGCCCGCGCTCGCCGACGATATAGCCCCGCCCCGGCGCCACCGGTCCTCCGGTCGCCCGGCCGGGCAATCCGAACAGACTGGCGATCGCCGAGCCCAATCCGCCGCCACCCCCGCCCCCGCCGAACAGCGACGACAGCCCCGCGCGCACCGCCTCCGCCGCAATCTCGGCCAGGATCTGTGACGCCACGCGCTTCAGATCCTCAAAGCCCAGCTTGCCGGTGCGGGCCGCCCGCAACAGCGCCTGCTCGATGCCGCGCCCGGCGCGGTCCGCCCCGGCCTGCAGCGGCCCGTCGATCGCCGCGCGCATCTCGGCAACATCGCGGGCAAAGCCCTGCGTATCGGCACGCACGCGAACGATCATTTCGTCCAGATCCTCACCCATCGGGAAATGCCTCCATCAGCTGCGCGATCATGTCGCGATCGGGCGGCGCGACCGCATCGCCAGCCACCGCCCGCACCAGTGCCGCCAGCTCGGCCGGCGTCGCACTCCAGAACAGCTCTGGCGTCCACCCGAACGCCACCCCCGCCTGCCCGGCGAGTAACGCAGCGCGCTCGGCGAACATCACCGCCCCGCCAGAATCTGCCCGATCAACACGCCCAGCGCCGGTGTCGCCGCGGCAAATCCCCCCGCCGCCACCCCCTCGCCAAACGCCTCCCGGGTCAGCCCCTCGGGCCGCTCCTTCAGACAATGCCAGAACAGCGCGACCATCTCGCCCAACCCCAGCCGCCCCTCAGCCGCCCGCTCGACCAGCGCAAACAGCGGTCCCACTTCCTGCTCCGCCGCTACCAGCGCGGTGAACGAGGGTCGCAGCACCAGCAGGGTTCCGGCTACGCGCACCGAAGCCTCACCGCGTGCCGGATTGGCAAGGGCAAGCCCCTCCCCTTCAGGGGAGGGGTTGGGGTGGGGCAGTGAAGTCTCACGGAGACCAACGCCCCCACTCATGCCGACACCACCGGGCCGCTGCTCTCCAGGTTCAGCGTGTACGACCGCTCCCCGTTGAAATCCCCGGCATAGTCCAGCCGCGTGACCAGGAACCGCCCGGTCATCGTCTCGCCGCTCTCAAAGCTCAGCCGGTAATCGTCGATCACGCCGCTCAGCGCATTGCCCCGGATCCGCGTCTCCGCCGCCGACCCGGTAAACACCCCCGCCGCCGACACGCTCACCGATCGCACCCCGGCGCCCGACAGCAATTCGCGCCACGCGCCCGAATCCTTCGACGTGATCGCCACCGCCTCGCCATTGACGCTCAGCTGCGTCGTACGCAGCCCCGCCACCGTCGCATAGGCAACCGGCGACCCGCCATCGCCCACCTTCAACAGGAACGCGCTTCCCTTCTCCACCGCCATCACCCGATCTCCCTCAAATCCCGCTCATCAACATCCGCACCCGCCACTCGCTCATGGCGATCCAGCGCCCTTCGCCCTTCCGCTCGATCCGAGCACGCAACAGCATCCGGCTCGCC
>CAYMUJ010000008.1:0-53333 GCA_964393565.1 uncultured Stakelama sp.
CCGGCTCGGCGGCCTCCACGACGGTTTCGGTAACTGGTTCAGTGACTGGTTCGGCAACTGGTTCGGCGACGGTTTCGATCACCGCAGGCGCCGCAACTTCGATCGTCGGCTCAGCCGCAATCGCGGCCGATTCGACAACTGGTTCTGGCTCCGGCACCGGCTCAGGCGCCGGCACAACGACCGACGTAGCCGCCTTGGGAACAGGCTTCGCGACTGGCGGCTTCGCTACCGGTTTTCTCGCCCCGGCACGTGGACCCTTGTTGGCCATATCAACGTCCTCGCTGCGTTGTTGCACTGCAGCATATAGGCGATGTAACAGGCCGTTTCAAGACTCAAATTGTGCGACGCACAAAAAATCTATCGGGTTCGGACATAAAGCCCCGGGGCCGCACCAAGAACGTCATTTACGTTAGGGATTCTGGCGTTTTCTGCAGCAACACGGGTGCCGTCCAGCTGTGTGATCCAGCGGATCCAGTCAGGCCACCAGCTCCCCTTTGTTTCGATCGCACCTGCAACAAAATCGTCAAGATCCGCGACGTCCGCCATATTGGTCCAATATTGATATTTGCCCGAGGACGGCGGGTTGACGACACCCGCAATATGGCCAGACCCGGCCAGAACGAAGCGCGTCGGTCCGGACAGATGCCGGGTCAGTTTCCACACGCTTTGCGGCGGCGCGATATGATCCTCACGTCCGGCCTGGACATAAGCGGGCGTCGTCACACGGGCCAGGTCGATCGGCGTACCGCCAATCGCCAGCGCCCCCGGCTGAACCAGCAGATTGTCGCGATACAGATCGCACAGATAGCTTGCATGCCATTTGGCCGGCAGATTGGTGACGTCGGAATTCCAGTGGAGCAGGTCGAACGGCACATAATCTTCACCCAGCAGATAGTTGCTGGTGACATAGTTCCAGATCAGGTCGCGGCCGCGCAGCAGGTTGAAGGTCGCGGCCATGTAGCGTCCGTCGAGAAACCCCTCACTACTGAGCGAGCGGATCAGCGCGAGCTGCTCGTCATCGACGAACACGTTGAGGTCGCCCGCCTCGCTGAAATCGACCTGCGCGGTGAAGAAGGTCGCGCTCTTGACCTTTGCCGCCTCGCCCCGTGCAGCGAGGACAGCCAGCGTCGCGGCGAGCGTGGTCCCGGCAACGCAATAGCCGATCGTATGGACGCTCTCGACGCCAAGCAGTTCCCGAATCGTGTCGATCGCGTCGATCTGACCGCGCTCGACATAATCGTCCCACACGACATCGGCCATGCTGGCATCGGCCGACCGCCACGACACGACGAACACGGTCAGTCCCTGTTCCACCGCCCAGCGGATGAAGCTCTTTTCCGGCGTCAGATCGAGGATGTAGAAGCGGTTGATCCACGGCGGAAAGATCACCAGCGGCGTTTCGAACACCGTTTCGGTGGCTGGCGAATACTGGATCAGCTCATAGAGCGGCGTGCGCTTGACCACCCGGCCCGGCGTGGTCGCGATATTCTCGCCCACCGCAAACGCACCCTCGACCGTCTGGGTCATCTGCCCCTTGGACATGTCGTTGAGCATATGGGCGAGGCCCTTGAGCAAGTTTTCGCCCTTGGTCTCGATCGTCCGTTCCACCACCAGCGGGTTGGTCGCGGGGAAATTGCTGGGGCTCATCGCGTCGATAAAGCCTTGCGTCGCAAAGCGGAGCTGATCCTTTTGCTTCTGGGTCAGTCCTTCGATCTGATCGACGCCCTTGAGCAGGTGCCCGGACAAGGTGAGGTAGCTTTGCCGGATAAAGTCGAACACCGGCTGCTCGCGCCATTGCGGCGCCTTGAAGCGCCGGTCACGCGCCTGTTCGGGCGTTTCCTCGAACTTCGGCGCCTTGGCCGGATCCAGGAAACGCTGCCACAGCGTCATCGTATCGGCCCAGAATTCCGCCCCTGCGCGGATTGCGGCGGCGGGATCGACCGGCGGTGCGGCGGCAACCGGCGGGATCGCGGGAATCTGTCCCGCAAGATCCAGCCCCTGCTCCATCATCATCTGCTGTGCGCGGCCGAACAGCCATGTCCAGTGCTGCAGATCGTCCAGTGTCGGCATCGAATCGGTCGCAGGCCCGGATTCCGGCGCCGCTTCGGCTTTGGCCTTGGCCGGGCGTTTCGCCTTTGTTTTCATGGTAGTTGCGGACGTTTCGGGCTTTGTCTTTGCGGTCGTCGTCTTTTTCTTTGCCGTCGCCACGCGCCTCTCCTCTGGCTTGCCGCCTCGCCCCCTGTATAACGAGGCATCGCGCGTAGCGCACCACCCCGAGGAGCCGGAACCCAAGACGATGTCCGAAGAATTCTACCGCATGAAGCGCCTGCCCCCCTATGTCATCGCCGAAGTCAATGCGATGCGGGCAGCGGCGCGCGCGGCGGGAGAGGACATTATCGACCTGGGCATGGGCAATCCCGACCTGCCCCCGCCGGACCATGTCATTGAAAAACTGATCGAAGTCACGCGCAAGCCCGACGCGCACGGCTATTCGCAGTCCAAGGGCATTCCCGGCCTGCGCCGCGCTCAGGCCAATTATTATGGCCGCCGCTTTGGCGTCGATGTCGATCCCGATAGCGAAGTCGTGGTGACCATGGGGTCGAAGGAGGGGCTGGCCAGCCTTGCCACCGCGATCACCGCGCCGGGCGATGTCGTGCTCGCGCCGAACCCGAGCTATCCGATCCACACCTTTGGCTTCATCCTGGCCGGGGCGACGATCCGCGCGGTGCCGACGACGCCCGACGAGGCCTATTTCGAGAGCCTGGAACGCGCGATCGCCTTCACCGTGCCACGACCAAGCGTGCTGGTGGTCAACTATCCGTCGAACCCCACCGCGGAAACGGTCGACCTGGCTTTCTACGAGCGGCTGGTCGCCTGGGCGAAGCAGAACAAGGTGTGGATCCTGTCCGACCTTGCCTATTCGGAGCTGTATTTCGACGGCAAGCCGACCGTGTCGATCCTGCAGGTGCCGGGCGCGAAGGATATCGCGATTGAGTTCACCTCGCTCAGCAAGACCTATTCGATGGCTGGCTGGCGCATCGGCTTTGCGGTCGGCAACAAACAGCTGATCGCGGCGATGACGCGGGTGAAATCATACCTCGATTACGGTGCCTTCACCCCGATCCAGGCCGCCGCCTGCGCCGCGCTCAACGGGCCGCAGGACATCGTCGAGAAGAACCGCGTCCTCTATCACAAGCGCCGCGACGTGCTGGTCGAGAGCTTCGGTCGCGCCGGGTGGGATATCCCGCCGCCGCCCGCCAGCATGTTCGCCTGGGCCCCGCTCCCGCCCGCACTGGCGCATCTGGGCAGCCTTGAGTTTTCCAAGCAACTGCTGACCCATGCCAAGGTCGCGGTCGCACCGGGTGTCGGCTATGGCGAGAATGGCGAAGGCTTTGTGCGCATCGCGATGGTCGAGAATGAACAAAGGCTGCGTCAGGCGGCGCGCAATGTGAAAAAATATCTCCAGTCGATGGGCGTCAACACCGGCGCGAAATCGGCCTGAATCAAAAAGGGGCGCCCCGGATGGAGCGCCCCTTTCCCAATTGCCGGGTCGCCGCGCTTCAGAAGCGGAAGCCGAAACCGACCGACGCCTGACGGCGCTGCAGATAAAAGCCGGTGCCGTAGAAATCACCGAAATCCGCATAGGCGGCTTCAATGTTGACATAGGCTTTCTTCGACACGGTCAACTCAACGCCGATCGCGCCATAGACACCGCCCTTGCTGTCGGTCGCGCTGACCGCGCCGCTTGTCGCCTCGATCGTCAGCGACGCATAGCCCAGCTTGCCATAGATCGCCGTTTCAGGGCTCATCTCGACACCGACGCGCGCACCCGTCGCCAGGTTGCCGCGCACGGCGAGACAGTCGCCGCCATCGCACAGTTCGACGCCCGAAAACTCGTAGTTCACGAACGGACCAACCGTAACCTTGCTGCTGACCGCAAGATCGAAGCCGATTTCGGCACCATAGGACACCGCGCTGCCAATCCTGTAGACATCGCCATCGCCGCTGACGGTCGGGGTTTCGTAACCCAGCCGCGCTTCGACACGCACACCGTCAAACAGGTTGACCGCCTGATCGGCGTCCTGCGCGAACGCAACCCCGGGCACGCATGCCAGCGCCGCTGCCGCGACCACAAACTTCTTCATGAATTCCCCCAATATAGAATAGCCGGACAGGCTTGAAGTACTCCCGACAACCATTTGATTCGGTGAGCGCAGCGCGGATAGTTCAGGATCGTTTCGGGGTCCATCGCGATTTTCCCCGAAGCACCGCACAATGATTGAATCCGCCGTCAGCTTACGCCACTGCCACCGCATGACTCGCCTCGGTTTCACATTTTCACACCGCCTGCGCGTTCGCTATGCGGAGATTGACGGACAGAAGGTCGTCTTCAACTCGCGCTATCTTGAATATGCCGATGTCGCGCTCAGCGAATATTGGCGCTGGCTGCGGCTGTCCGATCTGCCCGAATGGCGCACGATGGAGTTTCACGTTGCCCGCGCCACGGTCGATTACAAGGCGCCATTGCGGCATGATGACGAGTTCGATGCCTATACGCGGACCGAGCGGATCGGCACGTCAAGCGTCACCAGCGTCATCGAGCTCGTCCACGCCATCACGGGCGTGCTGCACACCGTGATCCAGCTGGTACATGTCAATGTCGATCTCGATGCCGGCCGTGCAACACCGATCCCGCCGGAAATCCGTTCGCGGATGCTGGCCGCAGCCGCCTGACTATCCGGCCGCGTCGGCCGGGCTCTCCCCGACGACATCTTCTGGGAGCGACCAGAGCAGGTCGTGCTTGCCCAATATCCGGCCATCATGGCTGAGCACCTGAACCGGCGCGATCCTGCGGTGATCACGGGCATCGACCAGAACCGGGGTCGCCGGCATGCATGTTTCCCACCGCTCACCCCATTGCCGCAGTGCGATCATGGTCGGCAGCAAGGCAAAGCCCTTTTCGGTCAGCCGATATTCGACCTTGCGCCGGTCGTCATCGCACGTCTGACGCGCCAATATGCCATGATCCACCAGACGGGCGAGCCGGTTGGCGAGAATGTTGCGCGCGATGCCGAGTTCGGACTGAAACTCTTCGAAATGATAAAGGCCGTTGAACGCGGCGCGCAGGATCAGAAATGACCAGCGCTCTCCCATCGCCTCCAGCGCAGCCGGAAGGCTGCAATTGGTGGCGAGTTGTCGAAGCGGCTCTCGCAGTCCGTTGTGACCCATAGTTGCAAAATCTACCGGAAAATTCCCGCCGCACAACGCGATAGTTTTTTTGCGTTGCAGCAACAGTTTTCAGTTGCAACTTATCTCATGCACGGATAAGTAGCGAACCGCAACCTTTGTTGCACCGCCCTCAGGGAGAGTTTCATGATCCGCTTCGCCTCGATCGCCGCTGCCGCGCTCTGCCTTGCTGGCGCCGCAACCCCCGCGCTGGCACAGTCCGGCCACTATACCGCCGTCCCCGCGGAAGCCCCGAAAAAGCCCAGCTTCATCGTCCAGACGACCCTCTGGAAGTGCAAGGACGGCACCTGCGCCGCACCCAAATCGGGCATGAGCGACAAGGTGATGTGCGCGCGCGTGGTTCAGCGCATCGGCACTGTATCGTCCTTCAGCGTTGGCGGCACGGCATTCGATGCCGAACAGCTTGCGAGCTGCAACGCGCGCGCCAAGTAAGCGACTGCGCCGGAAGCGGGCCTGGCCGGATCGGATGCCGCCAGACGTTACCGGAACGCCACAGTGAACGGGCATCGGCCAAACCGGTGCCCGTTTCAGTATGAAATCTGTTGCAAAGCAGCAGTATCAAACCCAGTTTCGAGCAGTGCTGCGCCAATATGAACTCATCGACCGGGTCCTGTCCTATGACCCTGAAGCCAATGAAGCGCTGTTGAACCGCGCTTACGTGTTTTCGATGCACGCGCATGGCAGTCAGAAACGCGCCAATGGTGATCCCTATTTCAGCCACCCGATCGAGGTGGCGGGCATCCTGACCGACCTGCACCTCGACGATGAGACGATCGCGACCGCGATCCTGCACGACACGATCGAGGACACGGTCGCCACGCCAGAGGATATTCTCGCCAAGTTCGGGCCGAACGTGGCGCGGCTGGTCGATGGCGTGACCAAGCTGTCCAAGATCGAGGCGCAGACCGAGAGCGAGCGCGCGGCGGAAAATCTGCGCAAATTCCTGCTCGCCATGTCCGACGACATCCGCGTGCTGCTGGTGAAGCTGGCCGACCGGCTGCACAATATGCGCACGCTGCACCATATTCCGAAGCCGGATAAGCGGCGGCGGATCGCGCGCGAGACGATGGACATCTATGCCCCGCTGGCCGAGCGGATCGGCATGTACGAGTTCATGAAGGAGATGCAGACGCTCGCCTTCCAGCAGCTCGAACCCGAAGCGCATGAATCGATCACCAAGCGGCTCGCGGCACTGACCGTCGAGGGTGAGGACCGGATCGCCAAGATCGGATCGGGCCTCAAATTGCTGCTGTCGCGCGGCGGCGTGGATGCCGATATTTCGGGGCGCGAGAAACACCCCTATTCGATCTGGAAGAAGATGTCGGAGCGGCATGTCAGCTTCGAACAACTGTCCGACATCATGGCATTCCGCGCGATTGTGGGCACCGAAGAGGAATGCTACCGCGCGCTCGGCATCATCCATCGCCGCTGGCCGATGGTGCCGGGGCGGTTCAAGGATTATATCTCGACGCCCAAGCGCAACGGCTATCGCTCGCTGCACACCAGCATCATTCATGCCGGCGACACCCGCGTCGAAATCCAGATTCGCACGCGCGAAATGCACAGCCAAGCCGAGCATGGCCTGGCCGCACACTGGTCGTACAAGCAGAATGCCGTGCGCCCCGACACGCAGGTCAGCTGGATCCGCGATCTGGTCGACATCCTCGAACAGGCCGAAAGCCCCGAGGAGCTGCTCGAACATACCAAGATGGCGATGTATCAGGATCGCATCTTCGCCTTCACGCCCAAGGGTGAGCTGATCCAGCTGCCCAAGGGCGCGACGCCGATCGACTTTGCCTATGCGGTGCACACCGACCTGGGCGATCAGGCGGTGGGCGCGAAGATCAACGGCCGCGTCGTCCCGCTGCGCACCGAAATCGCGCAGGGCGATCAGGTCGCGATCCTGCGCTCCAAGGCACAGCGGCCGCAGGACAATTGGCTGAACTTCGCGATCACCGGCAAGGCGCGCGCCGCGATCCGCCGCCATTTGCGCCACAAGGAACGCGACGAGACGATCGCGCTGGGCCGCAAGCTGTATGACGAGATTGTCGGCCGCCTGCCCGTCCCGATCGGCGAGGAGGCTTTGGGCGCCGCACTCACCCGGTTGAAGATCGAGGATGCCGATGCGCTGATGGAGGCGATCGCACGGCAAAAGGTCACCGACGCGCAGGTGATGGAAGCGCTGATGCCCGGATCGACCGAGGATGAGTCGCTGCTCCAGCCGGTGCAGCGCGTCCCGATCTCGATCAAGGGGCTGACCCCCGGCGTTGCCTTCACCCTGGCCACCTGCTGCCACCCGGTGCCGGGCGACCGCATCGTCGGGGTGCGCCAGCCCGATGCCCCGATCGAAATCCACCAGATCAGCTGCGCCAAACTCGACGCCGTCGAGGATCAGGACTGGGTCGATATCGGCTGGGGCGACAAGGCCGAGGGCGGCACCGCGCGCATCGCCGTGACACTGAAGAACGAACCCGGCGCGCTCGGCGCCGTCGCGACCCTGCTCGGCCAGCACAAGGCGAACATCCTCAACATCCGCTTCGACACGCGCGACACGACCTTCCACACCAACATGATCGACGCCGAAGTGCGCGATGCCGCGCATCTGATGAAGCTGATCGCGGCGCTGAGGGCTGCGGACGCGGTGAGTTCGGCGGAGCGGGTTTAGGGCGGACCCCAGCTGCTTGCTTCCGGCCGCAGGTGCGCTAGCTTCGCAGCACACCTAGCAAAAGGAATGCCCTTTGGACCGCCGCACCTTTCTTGCCTCAGGCACCGCGACCGCGGCCCTTGCCGCCTCCCCTGCCGCAGCCCGTGCGGCTCAGGCCACCACTGCTGCGGCCAAGGCGGGACCGGGCGATGCTGCGCTGAACGCGATGTTCAACGACCTGTTGATGAAGACCATCCAGCGCTCGCCCGAACTCGCCACCTCTGTCGGGTTCGACCGGGGGCCGCTCAAGCGCCAGCTGACCGACCGCTCGCCCGAGGCAAAAGCGCGCAATCAGGCGGAGGCCAAGGCAGCGCGCGCCAAAATCGCGGCGGTCGACCCCGCCACGCTGTCCGAAGCATCGAAACTGGACCGCGAAATCGTCCTATATTCGCTCGACGGCCAGATTCTGCCGCGCGAGAAGTTCGACATCGACACGGTGATCCGACCCTTCGCGATTTTCCAGCAGGGAGGCGTCTATTTCTCGATGCCCGATTTCCTCAACACAACGCACACGATCACGAACAAGGAGGATGCCGACGCGCTGCTCTCCCGCCTGGATCAGGTGGGGCAGGCGCTCGATTACAACACGCAGGAACAGGCCGATCTGGGCAAGCGGGGAATCGTCGCGCCTGACTTCTGCCTTGATCTGACGATCGAGCAGATGGGCAAGCTGCGTGCACCCGCCCCCGGCGACAACACCATCGCCCGCTCGCTGGTCCAGCGCACTGCGGCCAAGGGGATCGCCGGTGACTGGGGCGCAAGCGCGGCAAAGATCATCGCGGAGAAAGTGTATCCGGCGCTCGACCGTCAGATCGCGCTGATCAAGGAACAGCGGGCCAAGGCGCGCAGCACCGCTGGCGTGTGGGACATGCCGCAGGGCGACGCGATCTATGCGGCCGCACTCAACCAGGCGACAACCACCAACTTCACGCCCGCCGAGGTCCACAAGATCGGGCTGAAGGAAGTCGCCGAGATCAGCGCTCAGCTTGACCGCATCCTATGCGCGCAGGGCCTGACCAAAGGTGGGGTCGGCGCACGCCTGACTGCGCTCAATCAACGCCCCGATCAGCTCTGGCCGGACACGGCGCAGGGCCGTATCGACCTGCTCAAATCGCTCAACGTCGACAATGAAAAGGTCGGCAAGCTGCTGCCAAAGATGTTCATCAATCCGGCGATGCCACCGCTGGAGATTCGCGCGGTTCCGGTCGAGATTCAGGACGGCGCGTCGAACGGCTATTACAACCGCGCCGCACTCGATGGCTCGCGCCCGGCGATCTACTTCATCAATCTCAAAAGCGTCGCCGACTGGCCCAAATACACCCTCCCCGCGCTGACCTATCATGAAGGGTTGCCCGGCCATCACCTTCAGATCAGCACCGCACAGGGTGCCGAGGGACCGATGATCCGCAAGTTCAGCTTCTTTGGTGCTTATAGCGAGGGCTGGGCGCTCTATGCCGAACAGCTCGCCGACGAGCTGGGCGCCTATTCCAGCGACCTTGAGCGCGCGGGCTATCTCCAGTCCTTCCTGTTCCGCGCTGCGCGGCTCGTGATCGACACCGGGCTGCACTACAAGAAATGGACCCGCGAACAGGCGGTCGATTACATGGTCAAGACAGTCGGCTTCGCCCGCCCGCGCTCGATGCGTGAGGTCGAGCGCTATTGCACCCAGCCGGGTCAGGCGTGCAGTTACAAGATCGGCCACACGAGCTGGGTCCGCGCGCGGGCCAAGGCGCAGCAGATTGCGGGGAACAAGTTTGACCTCAGGCAATTCCATGAAGTGATCCGCCGCGGCGCGATGCCACTGACCATGCTGGAGCAGCTGGTCGAGGAGGACGCGCGCCGGATGGCTGCGGGGTGACAGCGCTTCCGATCCTCCCCCTTGCAGAGGATTGTCGATACCTGTCCTCTCCAACCCCAAAAGAAAATGCCCGCCCCGGGAGCTGAGCCGGGGCGGGCAGGAACCGGCACGTTCGCGCGGGCCGGAGGGTCGGGTCAGTTCGCGGCGCGGGTGGCCTGATCCATCAGCGCCTTCGCGGTCCTGATCGCCTCGGCCTCCTTGGTCTTGCCGCTCTGCACATCGCCCGCGATTTCCAGCAGGCGGCTGGCGATCACTGTGCCGGATTCCGCCGCTTCGGTGATGCGGATGCCGTTCTTCGCTGCAGCGATGCGATCCCATTCGGCGCGGATCGCGGCCCAATAGCCCCTGGTCGCGGCCCAATAGTCATCCGCCGCCTTGATGCTGTAGCCGTCGAACTTGGTGTAGGTGTTCAGCACATATTCCTGCACCACCGGCTCCAGCTTGCCGTCGAACTGGCCCATCTTGGTATTGTCCTGCCAATGGACCCAGCCGCCGGGGAAGCTCTGGTGGCGGTTGATGCCGAGATAGCGGTCATAGACCGGTCCGCGGATCGCATCGCGCCGGGCGAGCGGGCGCCAGGTCCAGTTGGAGCGCCAGCGGCGCACGCCCGCTTCGGTCGTCCACTGGCCCCAGCCGCCATAGCGCGGGCTGTCATCGACCTGATACACGGTCTGTGACCAGCGGCCGGCGCGCATGCGTTCGGGCACGTCTTCCCAGGTCCAGCTGTCGGGGCCGGAATAGACCAGCACCTTTTCCGGTTCATATTCCCAGTCCTGCCGCCAGTGCTTGATGACGTGGTCCTTGCCTTCATGGCTGACGACCAGCAGGTGCTGGAGGCGGATGACGCGGCCCGTATCCTCGATCACGCGGACCGATTCATGCCCGCCCGAAATCTTCGCCTCGATCGGCACATAGCCTTCGCGCCACGGGGTCGATTCGCGCATGTCGAAGCGGACCTTGTAATTGCCTGCCATCGCCAGAATGTCGCGGCGATCGGCTTCGAAAATGGCCTTTTCTTCCTCGGGCGTGCGCACCCGGACGGGGCCGTCGGCCAGTGCCGGGGCGGCGGTCGCGGTCATCAGCGCGGCGGCGATGCTCAATCGAATCCAGTGTTTCATCTTACCCTCCGTTGATCTCGATATTCAGAAGCGGAAGCTGACCGACACGCTGCCGTTGCGGCCCGGCTGGGTGTAGGCGTCCTTGACGGTCGAGCTGGACGACAGGCCGCGCACATCACTCCACCAGGCATAGGTCTCGTCGGTCAGGTTGAAGACGCCACCGCGCAGCGTGATGCTGTCAGTGACCTTCGCGAATGCGGTGAGGTCGAGCGTGGTGAAGGCAGGCGGGGTATAGCCGCCGCCGGCGCGGTCGGTTTCCTTCTTCGCGCTGTGCGTGGCGATCAGCTGTCCGCCGAACCGACCGCCCGGATCGCGCCAGCCCGCCCCGATCACGACCTTGAGCGGATCGACGGTCAGCAAGGGCGAGTGGGTGCCGCTCGGCGCGATCTCGTCGCCGGTCGCGTAGGCGATCGAGAGGCGGCCGGTGAAGCCGGTGTTGCTCCACGCCTCGAACTTCGCCTCGATCCCTTCGACCTCGGCCTTGTCGATATTGATGAACTTGTAGATCGCCGGGTCCGCAATGGTGAAGCTGCCGCTCACCACCTCCTGCGAGATGAAGTCGTCATAATCGGCATGAAAGGCGGTGACGTCGAGCCGGACATTGTCGCCAAGGAAGCGCATGCCAGCTTCGTAGCTGGCGCTGGTTTCGGGACGCAGATCGGGGTTGGGCGCGGCGATATAGCCAAAGCCGAGATTACCGAAAAAGGCGTTGACCTGGCTCGGCTCGGGCGCCTTGAACCCTTGGGCATAGTTGGCGAACAGGCGGACGCGGTTGCCGATCTTCACCACCGCGCCGAGCTTGGGCGACACATGCGATCCCGATTGCGCGACCGGGGTGATGCCGGGGAAGGTCTGGCTCATGTCGGGCGACAGGTCGAAATGATCGAAGCGCAGCGCCGGGTGCAACGTCACCGGGCCGAGCGTGACTTCACCCGCCGCGAACAGGCCGACCAACGTGTAATCGGTGTCGGGGAAGGCGCGGGTCGGGAAGGTTTCGCCCGCCGGCGGAACGGTGCCGTCGCGCAGCCCCTGTTGCTCGGTCCGGCTGATGTCGCCGCCGACGATCAGCCGCAGCGGCAGATCCGCACTCCCGAAGTTGAACCGCGCCTCGCCAGCCGCGCCATAGACGCGGTTCGCAAAGATGTTGAGCCGGGTGCGGTCGGCGGCGGTGTTGCGGTCTTCCGCCGTGAACTGGCGATCCTCCGAGTCCTGAAGATAAGCGGCGATCCGCGCCTGTTCGACCACCCCTTCGCCCGACCAGGTCCAGTCGAGCGCCGTGCGCCAGCGATGCCCGGTATCGGTGGCGTCGAGATTGAGCACGCTTGACGCAGCGAGCGGCGGCGTACCATGTCCAGTCAGCACATCCGTGAAGAGATGTGTATCGAGATACTCGCCGGTCAGGCGGAGACGGTGCCCGCCGCTTTCATAGACCAGCCGCCCCAGTGCCGCATTCGATCGCCCGTCCTGCGGATTGGCCTGCGTCCGCGTCGCGCCGGTACCGCCGACCGTTCCCTGATTTTCATATTCGTGGAAGTCGCGACGGGTATAGGCGGCCATGGCCGACCAGTTGCCCGACCGGCCCGCAACGATCGCGGTCTCGCTGAACTCGTCATCAGCGGAGGAATAGGCGGCGCGTAGCAGGCCACCGACGCTCTGCCCCTCGCGCAGCAGATCCTTGGGATCGCTGGTGATGAAGCTGACCGCGCCGGCCAGCCCGTCGCTGCCATAAAGCGCCGAGGATGCGCCGCGCAGAATCTCGACCGACTTGATCAGGCCCAGATCGACATAGTCGCCCCGCCCGACGCCCTGCGCGCCGAAGCTGAACCCGTCGGGCACGCGCACGCCATCGACCTGGATCAGCACGCGGTTCCCGCCAAGGCCGCGGATGGTGAAGCCGTCATTGCCCGCACGCCCGGTGGTGCCGAGCGCCGCGCCGAAGCGGGTCGGCTGGCGCATGACGCTCACCCCCGGTTCGAACCGCACCAGTTCCTTGATGTCCGTGACCAGTTCGTCAGCGATCTGTTCCTCGTCGATGACGCTGACGGTGGCCGGCGCATCCTGCGTCGCGACGGGGGTGCGGGTCGCGGTGACGGTCACCGTGTCTTTCGGATCGGGATCCGCATCGCTGGCGTATGCGGGCATGGCAATCAGCGCCGCGAACGCGACTCCCGAGACAAGAACGATACGCTGCGACTTCATGCCAAATCCCTTTACGATGCGAATGCGAGTGATTCTCATTTGCGAGTGCGGTTAGGCCGCGTTGTTTCGGGTGTCAACCGGCGTCGCTCCAGCGTGGCATCAAAACGCGCATGACGAGGGCCGCAGGCCGCGCTAGAAGCCGGTCCCATGCAACGTCCAAAGCTCTCGGTCGTCGTGCCGTGCTACAATGAAGAAGGCTGTCTCGAGCTGCTGCACGCCCGCGTGTCGGCGGCGGCGCGTGCGGCGGTTGGCGACGATTATGAGATCGTCCTGGTCAATGACGGATCGCGCGATGGCAGCTGGTCCGTCATGCAGCGGCTGTCGGCCGCCGACCCGCATCTCGTCGCGGTCAATCTGTCGCGCAATCACGGGCATCAGCTCGCGCTGACCGCAGGGCTCGACCTGTGCGCGGGTGACGAAATTCTGGTGATCGACGCCGATCTGCAGGACCCGCCCGAGCTGTTGTCCGACATGCGCGCGACGATGCGCGAACAGGGCGCGGACGTGGTCTATGCCGTGCGCCGCAAGCGCGATGGCGAGACGTTCTTCAAAAAGGCGACCGCCGCGCTGTTCTATCGCATGCTCGACCGGATCACCGACACGCCGATCCCGCTCGACACCGGCGATTTCCGCCTGATGAGCCGCCGCGCGCTCGACGCCTTCCTGTCGCTGCCCGAACAGGCGCGCTTCATCCGCGGCATGGTCGCCTGGGTCGGTTTCCGCCAGGTGCCGTTCGTCTATGACCGGCATGAGCGGCATGCGGGCGAGACGAAGTATCCGCTGGCCAAGATGGTCCGCTTCGCGCTCGACGCGGTCACCGGCTTCTCGACCGCGCCACTGCGCTTCGCCAGCCATGTCGGCCTGGCGCTGACCGGCCTGTCGGTGCTGCTGTTCCTCTACATCGTGGTCGGCTGGCTGTTCGGCAATGCGGTGCAGGGCTGGACCTCGACCATGCTGGTGGTCGTGTTCCTCGGCGCGGTGCAGATGTTCGTGCTCGGGATGATCGGCGAATATCTCGGCCGCCTCTATGTCGAATCGAAGCGGCGCCCGCTCTACCTCGTCGCCGATGTCGCCGGGCCGGTGAAGGGCCATGCCTCGCTCGGCTATCGCTTCCAGGATTCGGGGGAGGTGACCGTCTCTCCCTTCGCGCCGCCGCGCGCGGATGCCGACGAGCCTGCCCCTGCCCCCGCCAAGCCACCCAAGCGCAAGCCCGAGCCGCCCACATTGCTGTGAGGGGCGCGCTCGCCCTCGTCGCGCTAGCGCTCGCCGCGCCGGTTCTGGCGCAGGATGCGCCGCCACTGCTCGACCGGGTCGAGGCGGAGTTCGCCAAGGCTCCCATGGGCGCACGGTTCGGGCTGGTGGTCAGCGACGGCGCCGGGCGTGAGATCGTCGCGATCCGCCCCGATGAACGCTTCATCCCGGCATCGAATACCAAGATCGTGACCACCGCCGCCGCCTGGTGGGCGATGCCCGAAGCGATGACCGCACCCGACGCCAGCGGCGGCGCGGCGGTGCGCTTCGAGGGCAAGGACCTGATCCTCACCGGGCGTGGCGATGCGCGGCTGTCGAGCGCGGCGGACTGTGTCACCAACTGCCTCAGCCAGCTCGCCAACGCCATCGCGGCGGGCATCCGGGGCGTGCGCAACATCACCGGCGACGCCACTCTGTTCCCTGACGAGCGCTGGAGTTCGGGGATGAGCTGGAACAATATCCCGTCACGGTCCGGGACCGCCAATTCGGCGCTGAGCCTCGACGATAACGAACTGGTCGCAACGGTGGTACCGGGCACGCCGGGCGCGGCACCGAAGATCGATCATCTCGGCTATGTGACGATCGACAATCGCGTGGCGAGCGTTGCGGCGGGCGGCAAGACCGATATCGCGTTCGACCGCCTGCCCTTCGACCGCACCATCCGCCTCACCGGCACGATCGCCGCCGATGCAAAGCCGCAGACACTACGCTTCGGCATCGACGATCCGGCGCATTATGCCGCATGGCGGCTGGCGACATTGTTGCGCGAGCGCGGGGTGAAGGTCAGCGGCACGGTCACGTCACGCTACCGCGCGCTCGACCCCGCGACCAACGATCCGGCCCGGCGCACTGCCCCGCCGCCCCGCCCGCCCGAACCGGCCTGGCTCGCCGCGCTCACCCCGCCCCCGCTGGCGGAGGATGTGCGCACGATCAACAAGGTCAGCCAGAATCTCCACGCCGAACTGCTGTTGCGCCGCACCGGCCTGATCGATGGCGCCGGGTCGGTCGCCGACGGGCAACAGCGCGTCGCCGCGATGTTCGCTGCCGCCGGCGTGCCGCGCACCGCGTTCGACTTTTCCGACGGGTCGGGCATGTCGACCTATAACCGCATCGCGCCGCGCGGCATGGTGACATTGCTCGACTGGATCGCCCGCCAGCCCTGGGGCACGGCATGGCGCGAGACGCTCCCCGTGGGCGGCGTCGATGGCACGCTCGCCCGCCGGTTCAAGGGGACGGCGCTGGAGGGTCGGATCTTCGCCAAGACCGGGTCGATCAACGCCACCAACGCGCTCGCCGGCTATATGCTGGGCAAGAGCGGCAGGCTGCTGACCTTTGCCGCCTATGCCAATGATGTGCCGGGCGACGCCTCGGGCACGCCGATGATCGATGCGGCGCTGGTCGCGATCGCCGAGGCGAATTGAGGCCTTGATGCCCCGCGCGCGCATCGCACGGACCGCAATCGCGCTGGTGCTGTGTATTGTCGTCGGACTCGCCCTTGTCGGCCTGCGCAACGCGACCGCTGTACCGATCTTGCGCCAGGGCTCGATCAGCCTCCCGCAGCTGCCAGCCGGCAGCGCGCCGATCCGCATTGCGCTGCTCTCCGACATCCATGTCGGCAACATCGGCATGCCGCCCGCACGGCTCGATTCGGTTATCGCGCAGGTCAATGCCGCGCGGCCCGACATTGTTCTGCTAGCCGGGGACTTCATCATTGGCGACACACCCGACGGCGCGGTCGAACGGGCGCGCGACCTCCGCCACCTGGCCGGGCTACGTGCCCGCTGGGGCGTTTTCGCGGTGCTCGGCAATCACGATCACTGGACCGCACCCGATGCGATCCGTGCCGAACTCGCAGCGGCGGGCGTACTCACGCTCGAGAATGACGCGGTGCGCCGTGGGCCGCTGGCCATCACGGGGGTCGGCGACCGTTTCTCCAGCCACGATTCGATTCCGGTTGCCGCAGCCCGCGCAAAGGCGGTCGGCGGCATCCCGATCGCGTTCACCCATTCGCCCGACATCGCACCTGACCTGCCACCGGAATTTACGCTGCTGCTCGCCGGGCACACGCATTGCGGACAGGGGGTGCTGCCCTGGATCGGGCCAATCGTACGCACCGCGCGGGGCCGAACGCTTTACGATCAGCGCTATCGTTGCGGTCGGATCGAGGATCCAGGCCGCACCGTCATCGTCACCGGGGGTGTCGGATCGGGAACCTTGCCAATGCGGTTGAACGCTCCGCCCGACTGGTGGCTGCTCGAACTCAGTCCTTCGGCTCGGCCAGCACGATGATCGACAGGCCCGGCGGCATGGGCACGCGGCCGAGCAGGTGGCGCTCCAGCCCGAAAATCTTCTCGAACGCCCAGTTGAGCGGCTTCGGCGGCGGCGAATCGTCGCTGTCGTCCTTGCCGGTCAGCTTGCCCGCGATCCGCGCCGCGACGGCGGCCGGGAACAGCAGCGAGTTGAACCAGCGCAGCTTGCGCCATTTGAGGCCGGCCTTGTCCAGCGCGGCGGTGAGCGTCGCCTTCGAATAGCGGCGCTTGTGGTGGTTCACCACGTCGTGCGCGCTCCACATCCACTGATGCGCGGGAACGGTGATCAGGATCTTGCCACCGGGCTTCAGCCGTTTGGCCATGCCGGCGAGCGCGGCGACATCGTCCTCGACATGTTCGACCACGTCGAGAACTGCGATCAGGTCATATTGCCCCTCGTCCACGCCGGTCAGTTCGGGCAACGGCGCGCTGCCGACTTCCTTGCCCAGCCGCGCGCTGGCGACGGTGCGGGCGGCCTCATCGATCTCGATCGCGTCGACCGTACCGAACGCGCCGAGCATCGGCAAATTGTGCCCGGTACCGCAGCCGATCTCAAGGATCCGCGCGTCCTTTGGCGGCTGAACATAGCGCGCGATATAATCGGCGAGGATGTCGCGGCGCGCCACATACCACCAATGGGTGGAATCATGCTCGGCCATGCGGTCGTAAACGATGCGGTCCATATCAGCGGAATACCAGCCAGCGGTTGAGGATGAAGGTAAAAATGGTGGCGAGGCCGACTGCGGGCAGCAGCGGTACCCAGCCGGGATAGCCGAGCACTGCCGTGCCGAGCCAGGTAATGATCGCGTTCAGCGCGACGCCCGAGCCCTGGACCGCGACGAACTGCACCTTTTGCCGTGGGCCCGGATCGCGGCTGCCATGGCCCTTGAAGCTCCAGCGGCTGTGCAGGAAATAGCCCGCCGTCACCGCGACCGCGAAGGCGAACGGCACGGCGAACACCGCATCCTCCCGCGCGAACACCCAGAAGGTCAGCGGCAGATAGACGGCCGAATAGATCACGGTGGAAATGCCCCCCGCGATCCCGAAGCGGATCAGCTGGCCCAGCATGCCGCTTCGCCGCAAATCGTCCAGTCGATGAATGAGTGAAGCCACGCCCGCCTTGCCCTGAAGTCGCGCGCCGCCCTAATGCTCGCGCTGCAGAAGGGGAAGCGGTTTTGAGTTCGATGCGATTCGCGGGGTTCAACCTCGAACGGGAACTGCGGACGCGCTGGGTGCGGTGGACGCTGCTTGCATGGGCGGCGATTGCCATCTGGTATCTCTGGTATCGCTGGGGTCCGATCAACGCGCTGTCGCTCAGCGACACCGACGACAATATGCGGATGATGCAGGTGCGCGGCCTGCTCGCCGGGCAGGACTGGTACGACCTGCGCCAGTATCGGCTGAGCCCGCCGGGCGGCCTCGATATCCACTGGTCGCGCCTCGTCGACCTGCCGATCGCGGGGTTGATCCTGTTGTTCCAGCCGTTCGTCGGCACCGCGATAGCCGAGCGACTGGCGGCGGGGATTGCGCCGCTATTCCCTCTCGCCGTGACGATGCTGGCGATGGGCGCAGCCGTACGCCGCCTGATCGCACCCGCCGCCTGGCCGCTCGCGATCCTGATCCTGATGGGCTGTACCGCGACGATGGCGCAATATGTGCCGCTGCGCATCGATCATCATGGCTGGCAGCTCGCCTTTCTCGCCCTTGCCGTCATGGGCATCGCCGATCCGCAGCGCACGCGCGGTGGCCTTACCGTCGGCCTTGCCAGCGCCGGGTCGCTGACCATTGGCCTGGAGCTGCTGCCCTTCTGCGCGATGGCCGGGGCGATCGTCGCGCTGCGCTGGGTATGGGACCGCGACGAGATGCCGCGGATGCGCGCCTATGGCCTCAGTCTGGCGGGCGGGAGCAGCGCGGGCTTTGTGCTGTTCGCGTCGAACGCCAATTACGCGATGCGCTGCGATGCGCTGACGCCGATCTGGCTGTCGGTGATGGTCGCCGCCGGCGCGCTGCTGGTGCTGCTCAGCCTGCTCAACCCCGCCAGCCGAGCCGCCCGCCTCGCCCTTGCCGGGATTGCCGGAGCGCTGGTCGCGGGCGGGTTCGCCGGGCTGTTCCCGCAATGCCTGCAGCGCCCCGAAGGCGTGTCGGACGAGCTGGCCGAGACCTGGCTCAACAATGTTCGCGAAGCACGGCCGATCTACAAGCACAGCTTTGGCATGGCCTTTCCGATGGCGGTGCTGCCCGTGATCGGAATCATCGGCGCCGGGTTCGCCGCGTGGCGCGCGAAGACCGCCGACAGCCTCGTCGCGTGGGTCGCGATCGGCCTGTTCACAGCCTTTGCCGGGGCGATGCTGCTGTGGCAGGTGCGTGCGGGTCCGGCGGCGCAGCTGCTGGCGGTGCCGGGGGCGAGCTGGCTCGCCTGGACGGTGATGCCGTGGTTCCTGGGACACCGGTTGATGCCGGTGCGGGTGTTGGGATCGGTCGTCGCGTTCCTGATCGTGTCCGGGCTGTTCGCCGGATTCGTCGTCAAATATCTCCCGGTCAACGGCCCGCCCAGCAAGGTGCGCGTGGCGGTAAACCGGGCGAACAGCCGCTGCATGAGCGCGGCGGCGATGCGGATGCTCGACCGCACCCTGCCCCCATCGACCCTGTTCACCCATGTCGACCTTGGCCCGCGCCTGATCACGATGACACGACACAAGGGGATTGCCGGGCCGTACCACCGCAATGAACGCGCGATCCTCGACGTCCATCATGCCTTTACCGGCAAGCCGGAAGCCTTTCGCGGGATCGCCCGCCCATATGGCGCGCGCTATCTGCTGGTCTGCCCCAATATGGCGGAGACGACGATGTACCGTGCGCGGGCGAAGAACGGCTTTTATGGCCAGCTTGCTCATGACAAGGTACCCGAGTGGCTGGAGCCGGTCCCGCTGCCCAAGGGTGCACCCTATCGACTCTGGCGCATAGATTACGAGCGGCGTTAGATCCCGAAGCTCTGCTTCACCCCGTCAATCACGAACTGGATCGCCAGCGCCGCGAGCAGCACGCCGAGCAGGCGGGTGATGACCGATTCGATCTTTGCCCCCAGCACGCGCATCAGCGGCCCGGCGGCGAGCAGGGCGGCGAGCGTCAGGAGCAGCACCAGCGCCAAGGCGCCGAACACCGCCGCAGTCTGCCCCGGCCCGTCGGCGCGCGAGACCAGCAGCATGATCGTCGCGATCGACCCCGGCCCCGCGATCATCGGCATCGCCATCGGGAAGACCGAGACATCCTCGACCTCGGGCGTCTGCATCACCTTTTCGGCGCGGTCCTCGCGGCGTTCCTGACGCTTTTCCAGCACCATCTCGAGCGCGATGATGAACAGCATGATCCCGCCCGCGATGCGGAACGCGCTGAGGCTGATGCCAAGCGTGCGCAGCAGCGCTTCGCCGACCAGCGCAAAGACCAGCAGGATCGCGGTCGCGATCATCACCGCGCGCACCGCCATCGTGCGCTGCTGATGCGGGCGCGCGCCCTTGGTCAGCCCGGCATAGATCGGCGCGCAGCCGGGTGGATCGATCACCACGAACAGCATCGCAAAGGCGGACAGGAACAGCTCGATCATTGCATTTACCTCTCTGCCAGCTTGCGCTCCCAGGCTAGGGCGTCGCGGACGATGCGCTCAAGATCGTCAAATTGCGGCCGCCACGGCAGCGCCGCCAGGATCGCGCGATTGTCCGACACCAGCTCATCGGGATCGCCCGCGCGGCGGCCCTCAAGCCGGCGCTCTACGCGCACATTGGTCACGCGATCGACCGCGTCGAGCACTTCCAGCACCGAATAGCCACGCCCGTAACCGGCGTTGAGCGTGTGGCTGGCCTTCGGATCGGCGATCAGCAGGTCGAGCGCATGGACATGCGCGGCCGCGAGATCACTGACATGGATATAGTCGCGCACCCCGGTGCCGTCGGGCGTGGCAAAGTCCGTCCCGAACACCGAAACCCCGTCGCGCTTGCCGGTTGCGGCCTCGACCGCGACCTTGATCAGGTGGGTCGCGCCGGCGGTGCTCTGGCCGCTGCGGCCCTGGGGATCGGCGCCGGCGACGTTGAAATAGCGCAGCGCGCAATAGTTGATCGGGTGGGCGGCGGCGACGTCCTTCAGCATGATCTCAGTCATCAGCTTCGACATGCCATAGGGGTTGATCGGCTGTTTCGGCGCGTCCTCGCGCACCGGCACGACTTCGGGGATTCCGTAAGTTGCTGCGGTGGAAGAGAAAATAAAGTGCCGCACGCCTTCCGCCACCGCGCTTTCGATCAGGCTGCGGCTGGCGGCGGTGTTGTTGCGGTAATATTTGAGGGGGTCGCTGACCGATTCCGGCACCACCACCGACCCGGCGAAATGCATGATCGCGGTCACGCCGTGGTCGCGGATCGCGGCGCGGACCTTGTCCTCATCGGCGATATTGGCGACGATCAACGCTGCACGCGGGTCGACCGCCCAGTCGAAACCCGTGACCAGATTGTCCAGAACGACGACGCGCCAGCCCGCATCGAGCAAAGCAAGCACCGCATGGCTGCCGATATAGCCCGCCCCGCCCGTCACCATCACGCAACCGTCACGCATTCCCGATCGTCCCCCTAGCTGTCCGGATAGCTCAACCCTATCTTCGACCACGTAGCAAGGAGTTGAACGACATGACGACCGAAACCGCAATTCTGGCGGGCGGATGCTTCTGGTGTGTGGAAGCGGTGTTCAAGGACCTGATCGGCGTCGAGTCGGTCGAAAGCGGCTATATCGGCGGGCATGTCGACAACCCGACCTACAAGGCGGTGTGCGGCGGCGATACCGGCCATGCCGAGGCGCTGAAGGTGACGTTCGATCCGGCGCAGATCCGCTATGACGACCTGCTCGACATCTTCTTTGCGACGCATGATCCGACGACGCTGAACCGTCAGGGCGGGGATGTCGGCACGCAATATCGCTCGGCGATCTTTCCCCAGTCGCCAGAGCAGGAGGCGGCGGCGCGCGCGGGGATCGCACGCAATGCCAGCGAATGGCCCGCGCCGATCGTCACCACGATCGAACATGCCGATACCTGGTGGCCGGCCGAGGATTATCACCAGAATTACTGGGAAGGCGAAGGCCAGCGGAACCCCTATTGCCTGGGTGTCATCCCGCCCAAGCTGAACAAGCTGCGCAAAAGCTTTGCCGAGCGGCTGAAGGCCAAGGCGGGGGCGTGAGCTGAGTAAATCCTCTTCCGCCAGGGGGGAGGATTGAAAACCTAGCGCGCCGCCGCGCGCTGCAGCCGGTCGTTGATCGCGAGGCCGATACCGTCCTGTGGTACCGATGCGACCGCGATGGCCGTCCGGTCGCTGGCATCCGCGCGGTGGAGCGTGTCGAACAGACGGGCGGCGGCCTCGGTCAGGTCGCCCGTCGCGGACAGCGTGTCATCGCCCGCGACGGTGCCGAAACCGATCAGCCACTCGCCCGCGCGCGCCTCGGTCGCGTTCAGCCGCAGCGGCTTGCGCGGGGCATAATGGCTGGCGAGCTGGCCCGGCGCTTCGATCGCCTCCCCTGCCCCACTCAACCAGCGCCCGATCTCCCGCTCCACGTCCGCCGCCGAGACCGGACCGGGGCGCAGCAGGCGCGGTTGCGGGCCGAGCGCGACGATGGTCGATTCGATCCCGCCGCTGGTCGCGCCATCGTCGATGATCAGCGGGATGCGGTCGGCGAGCGACGCGGCAACATGGGCGGCGCGGGTCGGGCTGATGCTCCCGCTGGCATTGGCCGAGGGCGCGGCGAGCGGCTTTCCGGTCGCTGCCAGCAATGCCTGCATCGCGCGATGCTGTGGCACGCGGATCGCGACGGTGGACAGCCCCGCCGTGACCAGCCCCGCAATCGCCGCATCGGGACGCAGCGGCAGCACCAGGGTCAATGGCCCCGGCCAGAAGGCATCGGCGAGCGCACGCGCGTCGCGGTCGAACATCGCGATCGCCTCGGCCGCGCGACGGTCGGCGACATGGACGATCAGCGGGTTGAAACTCGGCCGCCCCTTGGCCGCATAGATGCCCGCCACCGCGTCGGCATTGGTGGCGTCGGCGGCCAGGCCGTACACCGTCTCGGTCGGAGTCGCGACGCATCCTCCGCCAGCAATGATCGCGGCGGCATCGGCAATGGCGGCCTCGCCGTAGGGTAAGATGCGGGGATTTGGCGCGGTCATTTGCGATGGCTATAGCGCGAAGAAAAGCGCCGCAAGAGAGAGGACGAAATGAGCTTCATCCCCGCCATCGCCGAACAGCGTTTCGTGCTGGAGCATGTCGCGCAGATCGCGGCGCTGGGCGTCGAATCCGACATCCTCGACGCGGTGCTGGAGGGTGCCGGTGCATTCGCCGCGGGCGAATGGGCGCCACTCGACCGCGCGGGCGACACCATCGGCCCGAAATGGTCGCCCGAGGGTGTGACCATGCCCGATGGCTATCGCGCAGCGTATCAGGCCTATGTCGCGGGCGGATGGGGCACGATCGGGTCGCCCGAAGCCTGTGGCGGACAGGGCCTGCCCTTTGCGCTGTCGACCGCAGTGCTGGAGACGCTGGGCAGCGCCAATATGGGCTTTGCTCTGTGCCCGACGCTGACCGTCGGCGCGATCGAGGCGCTGATGCACCATGGCACGCCCGAGCAGCAGGCGGCGTATCTGCCCAAGCTGGCGACCGGCGAATGGACCGGCACGATGAACCTGACCGAACCGCAGGCCGGATCGGATGTCGGCGCGCTCAAGACCAAGGCCGAGCCGCGCGCCGACGGCACATGGAGCATCAGCGGGACCAAGATCTATATCAGCTTTGGCGACCATGATCTGGCCGATAACATCGTCCATCTGGTGCTGGCGCGCACGCCGGGGGCCCCTGCGGGGACCAAGGGCATTTCGCTGTTCCTGGTGCCGAAATACCGGCTGAACGCCGATGGCACGCCGGGCGCGTTCAACGATGTCCGGGTGGTGTCGATCGAGCACAAGATGGGCCTCCACGCCTCCCCCACCTGTGTCCTGTCGTTCGGCGACACTGGCGATTGCATCGGCGAGCTGATCGGCCCGGAAATGGGCGGCATGCGCGCCATGTTCACGATGATGAACAATGCGCGGCTCAATGTCGGGCTGCAGGGCGTGCAGGTCGCCGAGCGCGCGACCCAGCGCGCCGTCGCCTATGCCCGCGACCGTGTGCAGGGCGTGCGCGAGGGCAAGCCCGCCACCATCGTCGAATTTCCCGATGTCCGCCGCATGCTGATGCGGATGAAGGCGCAGACCATGGCAGCCCGCGCCCTCGTCTATCTCGCGGCGGCGCAGGTCGATCGCGCCAATGCCGGCGACGCAACGGCGCGCGCGCTGCTCGACCTGCTCACCCCGCTCGCCAAGGCGCATGGCACCGATATCGGATGCGAAGTGACCAGCATCGGCATCCAGGTGCATGGCGGCATGGGCTATATCGAGGAGACGGGCGCCGCCCAGCATTTCCGCGACGCGCGCATCACCCCGATCTATGAAGGCACCAACGGCATCCAGGCCGCCGATCTGGTCGGGCGCAAGCTCAATATGGATGGCGGCGCGACGCTGACGACGCTGCTGACGCGGATGAAGGCCGACGCGCAGGACGCCGGGCTGATCGCGCTGATCGACGCGTGCGCGGAGGTGACGCAGCATATGCTGGCGAGCGAGATGGATGATCGGCTGGCGGGCAGCTACCCGTTCCTCACCATGGTCGCCACCGCCGTGTGCGGATGGCTGATGGAAGCGCAGGGGCGGATCGCCGCCGGTGCGCAGGGCGACCCGGCGTTCCTGGCGATGAAGGCTGCGGCGGCGCGTTTCTATGTCGCGCAGATCGTGCCGGAGGCGATGGGGCTGAAGGCTGCGGCGATGGCGAGCGCGGAGGCGCTTTACGCCGTCGATGCGGAGACCTTTGCGGCTTGAACCCACCCGTCACCCCCGCGCAAGCGGGGGCCCATCTCCCGGACTATCCATCCCAAGCACCGGCGCAGTCAGACGCCATGACAGGAGATGGGTCCCCGCTTTCGCGGGGATGACGCAAGGGGCGTCAGGCGATCTCGCGGTCCAACAGTTCGTGGGCGCTGAGGCCGAGCAGGGCGATATGATCGCGCACCTTGGGCCAATAGCCGGTCAGGAAGCGTTCGCGCTCGGCCAGTTTCAGCCGTTCGACCGCGCCGGGCAGGACGAACATGCCGACGCCGCGACGCACCTCGACATAGCCGTCGTCCTGGAAGCTCTGATACGCCTTGGCCACGGTCAGCGGGTTGGCGCCATGTTCGGCGGCGAGCGCGCGCACCGATGGCAGTTGGTCCCCCGCCCGATATTCGCCACGCAGGATTGCCGTCGCAATCGTCGCGCGCAGCTTCAGATAAACCGGGCTGTCGTCATGTTCGAGCGCTGTCATGCTGACTTAATACAGCATGGGGCGTTAAAGTTCCACCCCCAATGGGGTTTCTACGGTAACCATCGGTCGTTCAGCCGGCCCAGTTTGAAACGATCGAATCAAGATCGGGACGGGGCCGTTCTTCCAACGGCTTGGCCGGGGTTCCGATAAACACGAAACCTGCGATCCGCTCCGGCGCGGCCCCGAACAGGTCACGCACGGCGTCGCTGAACGCCGGCCAGCCGGTCAGCCAGCTGCCCGCGAAACCATGGGCATGCGCAGCGTGGAGCAGGTTCATGGTGGCGGCGCCCGCCGACAATTCCTGTTCCCACAACGGAATCTTGCTCTCAATCCGGGGCGAATACAGGACGGTGACCAGGGTCGGGGCCTGGTGCGCGAACTGTTCCATCGCCTGAATCTCCAGCGCGGAGGCAGTCGACCGCTCGGCACGGTACGCATCGACCAGCCGCGCGGCAAAGGCATCGCGCGCCTGTTCCGGCACCAGCACGAAGCGCCACGGGGCGAGCTTGCCATGATCGGGCGTGCGCGCGGCAATGGCGAGGATGTCGCGCAGCTGCGCCGCATCCGGGCCGGGGGCGATCAGGTCGCGCGCCTTGCCCGAGCGGCGGGTGCGCAGCAGCGACAGCGGGGTGCTGATATCGTTGAAGTCCATGTCCGCCCGTTAGCCGCTCCGCCCGGTCACGCCAAGCATTTTTGCGAACGGCTCGCAAATATCGCGGAGGCCGCTCTGGTTACCGTTGTGACAATCAGGCTTCACATGCGGGTGTTTGGCGCTAGTCTCCGGCCCAATTGGCCCAAAGGGTCACGGACTATCAGGGAGCTTCGTGCCAATGGCGCACAACACCGCAGCCGCATCCAGCGGCGATCGAGCATTTTTTGGGCATCCGCGTGGATTGGCGGTTCTGTTCTTTACGGAGATGTGGGAGCGATTCTCGTTTTACGGGATGCGCGCCATGCTCACGCTTTACCTCGTGCAGCATTTCGTAATCTCGTCGGGCGCTGCACAAGGCATCTATGCGGCCTACGGTTCGCTGGTATATCTGACCCCCGTCATCGGCGGCTTTATCGCCGACCGTTTTCTGGGTGCGCGCAAAGCTGTGACCATCGGTGCCCTGCTGCTCGTCGCCGGGCATTTTGGGATGGCGTTCGAGGGGAACGGATCGACACAATATCTCAGCTTTGGCGGAACGGAATACACCGTAGCGGCCAACGGACGCGGCCCCGACCGCACACTCGATCTGGTGAGCGCCGACGGCGCCCGCCACCGGATTGAGTTCTCGAAGGAGGGGATGACCATCGCCAATGGCGAAGCAGCTGGCCTCCCCGCGATGGTCGCTGAGGGAAGCTATACGACCCGGGTCGAGCAGGAACCGCTCTACGTCCAGATCCTCTATTTCTCGCTCGCCCTTATCATCATCGGCGTCGGCTTCCTGAAAGCGAACATTTCGACGATCGTCGGCGCGCTTTACGAGAAGACCGATCCCCGACGTGATGGCGGCTTCACCATCTTCTACATGGGCATCAATCTTGGCTCATTGCTCGCCACCGCGCTCTGCACATGGCTCGGGTTTACCTATGGCTGGAAATATGGCTTCGGTTTAGCGGGTCTCGGCATGCTGGCCGGTCTGCTGACCTTCCTGTGGGGCCAAAAATACCTGATGGGCAAGGCGGAGCCGTCCAATCCGGATGTGCTTAAAAAGCCCGTTGCCGGTCCGCTCAACCTCGAATGGCTTATCTACGTAGTCGGCCTGATTGCCGTCATTCCCGCCTGGCTTCTGATCGGTCAGCACGAGATCGTAACAACCACCCTTAGCATCGGCGCTCCGCTGATTTTTGCCGCGATGTTTGTCTGGGCTGGGACACAATTGCAGGGACACGAGCGCTCGCGCCTGTTCGTCGCGCTGATTCTGATCATGTTCTCGGTGCTGTTCTGGACATTGTTCGAGCAGGCCGGAAGCTCGCTAACTCTGTATGCCGACCAGAATACGGACTTGAGCGTGTTCGGACTGTTCAGCATCAACGCCGGTCAGACCCAGCTCTTCAATCCGGGCCTCATCGTTCTCTTGGGACCGGTCTTCGCAGGGATGTGGGTGGCGCTGGCCAAGCGCAAGATGGAACCGTCAACGCCGGCAAAATTCGGCTATGCGCTCATTCAGGTCGGGTTGGGTTTCCTGGTTCTGGTGATCGGCATCACCCAGTTTGCAGGCTCCGACTTCAGGGTACCGCTGATTTGGCTGTTCCTGGCCTATCTGCTGCACACGACCGGAGAGCTCTGCCTGTCGCCAGTCGGTCTTTCGATGATCACGCGCCTTTCGGTGGCGCGCGTGGTGGGCCTCATGATGGGAGTTTGGTTCCTCTCGTCCGCGCTCGCCCACACGCTTGCTGGCCTCATCGCTCAGGCCACGGCGTCCGACACGGTGGCCGGTGTCGTCAAGGACCCCGAACTTCAGCTCAATAATTATGCGAGCGTGTTCCAGACGATCGGTTGGGTCGGCGTCGGTATTGGCATCGTCGTGCTGGTTCTGTCCCCATGGCTGCGCCGGGCGATGCATCTCGACACGCTGCGTGACGACACGCCGGGCGATCAGAACCTCGCGGGTCAACAAGGGATTGGCGAAGCAGAGGCGGCGGGAACGCGCCCCGATTTGGAAACGCGCTGATCGTCTGACCATCGGGAGGGGGAAATGGGACTTTTGATCGCGGCCTGTGCGGCGTTTCTGGGGACCCATTTCCTTCTGTCCCACCCCTTGCGAAAGCCGCTGGTCGACGCTGTCGGCGAGCGGCTTTTTCTTGGGATCTATTCGCTGGTCGCCTTTGCCACATTGGGCTGGATGGCGCATGTCTATGGGCGGATGCCGGATGCAGCGCCGCTCTGGGCGGTCGGCGACGGGCTGTGGGCGGTGGCGAGCGGGGTCATGTTCCTCGCTTCGGTGCTGTTCATGGGATCGCTGATCGGCAACCCGGCGCTGCCCGACCCGACCGACAAGCCCAAAGCCGTGCCGCGCCCGCGCGGGGTGTTCGCGATCACCCGCCATCCGATGATGTGGAGCTTTGGCCTGTGGGCGGTGGCGCATATCCTGATCTTTCCGCAACCGGCGCAGATCGTGCTGGCGGGCAGCATCGGCCTGCTCGCTTTGGGCGGTGCGGCGCTGCAGGACGGGAAGAAGCGGCGGCTCCAGCCCGATTTCTGGCCGCGCTGGCAGGATGTGACGAGCTATTGGCCCTTCGTTGCCATCGCCCGCGGACGCGCGCAGGGCGCTGCAGCCTGGCCCGGCACCATCGCCATCGTCGGCGGCACGATCCTGTGGCTCGGCGCAACCTGGGCGCATCTGCCGCTGGCGGATATGCCGGCGGGCATCTGGCGCTGGATTGGCTGAGCTTTAGCCGACCTGCAGCAAGATCAGGCCGCCCGCCAGAACCACCGCCGCAGCGATGCGGCGGCCGCCAAAGCCTTCGCCCAGCATCCATGCGCCCATCAGCGCCGCCCATACCACTGCGGTTTCGCGCAGCGCCGATACCTTCGCCACCTCCATCAGCGAGAAAGCGTAGAGCGCCGAGCCGAACGAGACGCTCGACAGCGCCCCCGCCGCAACGCCGTGCTTCCACGTCGCCTTGACCGCCCGCCCCAGTTCGCGGCGGCGGAGCAGCAGCGCGGTGGTGGTGATGCACACGCAATCGAGCATGAACAGCCACACGATATAGGTGAACGGGCTCGGCGCGACGCGCACCCCGCGCGCATCGGCCATGTTGTACAGCGCGACCCCGATCGCGGTGGCGAACGCCCAGCCGAGCGCCACCTTGTCCGGATGCGCCGCAAGCGACACGCCGCGCGCGGGCAATGCGAACACGATTACCGCGCCGGTCGCCAGCATCAGCCCGACCCAGCCGATCAGCGGGAGATGCTCGTGCAGCACGAGCACCGCAAACCCGGCGGTCAGCAAAGGCGCCGCGCCGCGCATGATCGGGAAGACGAGGCTCAAATCGCCGCGCTGCATCGCGCGCACCAGGCAGATCTGATAGGCGAAATGCGCCGGTACCGCCCAGGCGAGCGCTTCCCATGTGGGGGCATCGGGCAGTGGCACGATCAGCGCGAACGGTGCGATCACGATCGCCGCGCTGGAGGAGAGCAGCGCACGCGCAACGAGAATATCGTCGCCGCGCTTCACCACCAGATTGGTGAGCGCGAGGCTGAAGGCCGAGATCAGGCCGAGCGCAATGGCGAGCGCCTGATCACCCATGGATCAGCCGATCGAGATCATCCGGCGTGTCGACATCGACCAGCTCTGCCGGCGGGACGACGATATGGCGCCCCCGCCGCACCAGATCGCGCGCGCCCATGTCCCCCTGTGCCGCGAGCAGGTCGGGCAGATGCGCGCGTCCGAACAGCGCGGGCGGACGCGGGACCACGCCGTCGCTGGACGCCATGATCGCGTCGTCGCCATCGGCACCGTCGAGCAGCCGGCAGATCTGCGTCGCGGTGACGCGCGGCATGTCGGCGAGCGCGATCACCACCGCATCGGGATCGCTGCGCATCGCCGCCTCCACCCCCAGCCGCAGCGATCGGCCCATCCCCGCCGCCGGATCGTCATTGACCACGACATCATAGCCGCAGCTGGCCAGGTCGAGCGCGGTTTCCGCCACCACGCCGATCCGCGCGGCGAACGGCACCGCCGCCAGCGCCACCACGACATGCAGGCCGAGCGGGCGCCCGAGCCAGGGGATGGTCAGCTTGTCCGCCGCGCCGAACCGGCGCGAGCGGCCGGCGGCGAGCAGCACCAATGCGGCGCGTTCAGCGCGGATCATGCAGCGCCCGCACCATGCCCGCCGCGACCGACAGTGCGATTTCCGCCGGGCCGACCGCGCCGATATCGATCCCCGCCGGTCCCTCGACCCGGTCGATCTGCGCGGGCAACAGCCCAGCCGCCGCGAGCCGTTCGCGCCGCGCGGCATGGCTTTTGCGCGATCCCAGCGCCGCGACATAGCCCGCCCCGCCGTTCAGCGCCGCGATCAGCGCCGGATCGTCGATCTTGGGGTCGTGGCTCAGCGTCACCACCGCCGTCGCGCCATCGGGGCGCAGCGCCGCCACCGCATCATCCGGCCAGCGATCGTCGAGCGTCACGCCGGGAAAGCGTGCGGGCGTCAGGAAGCGCCCGCGCGGGTCGATCACCACGGTCGCGATGCCGAGTTCGCGGGCGAGTCCGGCCAGCACCTGCGCGATCTGCACCGCGCCGACGATCAGCAAGCGGCGCGGCGGTTCGTAGCGGTTGACGAAGGCGCCGGGCAGCGGCCCGGTGCTGCTGCGCCCGCTCGTCAGGTCGGTCGCCACCTCCAGCGCCCTCCCCTCGCCCCGCGCCGCTGCAATCGCATCGAACAGCGCCGGGTCGAAGCCTTCCGCCGAAACCGGCTGCACCATGACCGCGATCTCGCCGCCGCAGGGCAGGCCGACCTCCCACGCCGCCGCATCGGCCACGCCATAGCGGCGCAGCGCGAACGGTGCGCCGGCGATCACCTCCGCCGCCACCGCCATGATATCCGCCTCGACACAGCCGCCCGACACCGATCCTTCGAAGCGGCCATCTTCATGCACCAGCAGATGGCTGCCGCGCGGGCGCGGGGCCGATCCCCAGGTCGAGACCACGGTCGCCAGCGCCATCCGTGCCCCGGCCCAGCCGCGCGCGGCAGCGATCACGCTGTCGTTATCGGCCATGATGCCTCGCTACTGTCATCCGAATCACCTAGCCGGGGCGTTGTGGCGGTACCAGCCCGCTCCCTCAACCGGCCACCCATCGGCAGGATATTCTGAAATGGGTGGCCGGGTGGGGGAGCGGGCCGGTGCCGGATCCGCCGGGAAGCGGAGTGGCTGTGGAGATAGGGCGATGACGGCAATGTTGCGAGCGGCGCTGATGCTGGCCATGATCGCGACACCCGCGCTCGCCCAGGAGGCCGTCATTTCGTCCAAGCCGATCATCATCGCGCATCGCGGCGCCAGCGGCGAGCGGCCCGAACACACGCTCGCCGCCTACAGTCTTGCGATCGAGCAGGGCGCGGACTTTATCGAGCCCGATCTGGTGATGACCAAGGACGGCCAGCTGGTCGCGCGGCACGAGAATGACATCAGCGACACCACCGATGTGGCAAGCCGGAAAGAATTTGCCGACCGCAAGCGCACCAGGACGATCGACGGCACGAGCCATACCGGCTGGTTTACCGAGGATTTCACGCTGGCCGAACTCAAGACGCTGCGCGCCAAGGAACGGCTGCCGCTGCTGCGCCGGGGCAATATGAAGTTCGACGGGCAGTATGAGGTGCCGACGCTGGGCGAGATCATCGCGCTGGCCAAAGCGGCGTCGGCCAGGACCGGGCGCACCATCGGCATCTATCCCGAGACCAAGCATCCCAGTTACTTCGCCAGCATCGGCCTGCCGCTGGAGGCGGCGCTGGTGGCCGAGCTCAAGACCGCCGGCTGGGACCGCGCCGATGCGCCGGTGTTCATCCAGTCGTTCGAGGTCAACAACCTCAAGGCGCTGAAGCAGCTGACGCAGGTTCCGCTGATCCAGCTGATGGCGAGCGAAGGCGGCCCGGCGGACGGTGCCCAGCCGAGCTACACGGCGATGGCGACGCCGGAGGGGCTGAAGGCGATCGCCGCCTATGCCGCCGGGATCGGCCCGCAAAAGGACATGGTGGTGGCGGGCGACGGCACCGTGTCACCGCTGGTGGCCGACGCGCATGCAGCGGGGCTGAAGGTCCATCCCTGGACCTTCC
Source organism: uncultured Stakelama sp. (assembly GCA_964393565.1). Taxonomy (GTDB): domain Bacteria; phylum Pseudomonadota; class Alphaproteobacteria; order Sphingomonadales; family Sphingomonadaceae; genus Sphingomonas. Next base: position 31,866 of record CAYMUJ010000008.1, read on the forward strand.
GTGCCGAAAATTACTTCCTTCCGTCCGGCCTGCGCAAGGGCATCAACCCCGCCGGACATGGCGACATGCGCGCCGAAATCGCGCGTTTTCTGGCCGCCGACGTGGATGGTATATTTACTGATTACCCTTATCTTGGGGTTGAGGCGCGCGATCGGCATTTCCGCTGACCGGCCATCGAGGGACCATGCGATGCGCAAGGGACTGATTATCGCCGTCGTCACGCTGCCGCTGCTGTCGGGCGGCTGCATCGCCAAGACCGCGCTCGACGTCGTCACCGCGCCGGTCAAGGTTGTGGGCAAGGCCGCCGACTGGGCCACCACCAGCCAGGACGAAGCCGACCGCAATTACGGCCGCAAGGAGCGCGAAAAGGAAGAGAAAGAAGGCCGCGAGGCCAAGAAGCGCGCGGAAAAGCGGGCGGAGAAATGCCGCAAGGACCCCGACGACTGCGATTGATTAGAGGCGTAGACACCAACATCCGTTTGCCCTGAGTCTGTCGAAGGGCGAAATACCGCGCTTGATTGAGAGTGCGGGAGCCGTGCTTCGACAAGCTCAGCACAAACGGAGGTTGGGGTAGCCCTCAGTCCGACGGCACGCGCGCCAGCGTCTCGGCAATCGCCCGCAAAACCTGTGGTCGGAAATGCACCCCGATGTGATTGCTTACCACTTCGATCGCCCGCGCACCTTCGCGGTCGCCCTCCTGACAAATGCTGCCGTTCACGAACCCGTCGCTACGGCTCCAGATCGACGTCGCGGGCATTGGCAGGGGCATCCCGGCCTCGGCAAGCATGGCGCGCGCCGCTGGATCGCCAATCTTTTGACCGGTCAGAAATTCAAAGTGCCGCCAGACATTCGTCGCGGTCGGCGGTCCCGCATAGGGAGACGCGACCGTGATCACCTCACGCACCAGATCGGGCCGCCGATGGGCAGCGACCCGCGCCAGAATTCCGCCAAGGCTGACGCCGATCAACGTCACCTTCTCACCATTCGCCTCCGCGCAAATCGCCTCGATCCGCGCGATCAATCGTTCGATACCCTGCCCGACCGAACGCACGCCCAGGTTGACGCCCAAGCGCCAACCCCAGGTTCGGTAGCCGCGCCCACGCAAAAAGAGATGCATCGCAGCCATTGAGGAATCGCCATTCGCCAGTCCCGGAAGCAGCAGGATCGGGCGCCCATCACCGGCAGGCGACTTTTTGAGGCCGCGCCAATTTGCGGCCAGTTCGGCAAGTGCCCATGCAAGGCGCGGCACTTCCGCATAGAATGTGCTACGCGGCGGGGGAGGAACAACCGGGTCGGCAACACTCGAATCCGCAACGGTCGGCATCACATCACTCCTCGCGGCGACAAGTCTCCGGCAAACCCCTTGGTTCCGCGTGTCGCGTCGCCATGCTATGCTGCGGACATGATGAGTGAAACCCATGTTTTGGATCGTCCCCCGGAAGGCGCGGGTGCCGACTGGACGATTCCGCAGAATTGGGACGCCTTCACGGCGCAGGAACATGCCGTGTGGGACACGCTGTATGCGCGTCAGATCAAGCTGTTGCCGGGCCGCGCGTCCAAGGCGTTTCTGCGCGGGCTCGACCTGCTCAAGCTGTCCGAAAGCGGCATTCCCAATTTCGAGGAGCTGTCCGAACGGCTGATGAAGGCGACGGGATGGCAGGTCGTCGCCGTCCCCGGCCTGGTCCCCGATGACGTGTTCTTCGACCATATGGCCAATCGCCGCTTCGTCGCGGGCAATTTCATCCGTCGCGCCGACCAGCTCGATTATCTGCAGGAGCCGGACGTGTTTCACGACGTGTTCGGCCATGTCCCGCTGCTCGCCGACCCGGTGTTTGCCGATTATATGGAGGCCTATGGCCGCGGCGGGCTGCGCGCGCTGGAGCATGGCGCGCTGAAACAGCTCTCGCGCCTCTACTGGTATACGGTCGAGTTCGGGCTGATCGCGGAGGATGACGCGCTGCGCATCTATGGCGCGGGGATCGTGTCCAGCCATGGCGAGAGCCGCTACGCGCTCGACAGCGACAGTCCCAACCGGATCGGCTTCGACCTGAAGCGCGTGATGCGGACGGAGTATCGCATCGACGATTTCCAGCAGAATTACTTCGTCATCCCCAGCTTCGACGAACTGCTGCGCGTGACGGTGGAGACCGACTTTGCGCCGCTCTACGAAGAGATACTGGCGCAACCCGACATCGCCATCGCCGCGATCGAGCCGGGGGACCGGGTGATTACGCGCGGGACGCAGGATTATGCGCGGGGACGGGACCGCTAAGCCCCCCTTAGCCCGTCATCCCCGCGAAAGCGGGGACCCATCTCCCGAACGCGCGGCACACCGCACCGGCGAGTTCGTGGATGGTGCAGGAAATGGGTCCCCGCTTTCGCGGGGATGACGGTTAGTTAGACTTCACCAGCTCCCGAACCCCGGTGCCAGCCCCTGCCCGTCCGGGCCCGGCCGCGTCGTGCGACCCCAGCCATAGCGCGTGCGCTTGCGCAGCCGCAGCGTCGGCCAGTCGCCCATCGGGGTCTTGCCCGCCAGCCGCAGGCCATGGCGGCGATAGGCGTTCGCGACCCGCTCGGCCTGCGTCTCCAGCAAGCCGGCCAGGATCAATGTCCCGCCCTCAGCCAGCACCGCGCTGATGCTCGGCGCCAGCTCGATCAGCGGGCCGGCCAGCACATTGGCGATGACGAGGTCATAGGGCGCGCGGCCGATCAGCAGCGGATGCTCCAGCCCGGCGGCGGCGGCGAGCGCGAGCTGGCCCTGCATCACGCCAAGCGGCACGCCGTTGATGGCGGCATTCTCCGCCGTCACCTCGACCGACACCGGATCGATGTCCGACGCGGTGGCATAGGCGCGCGGCCACAAATGCATCGCGGCAAAGGCGAGCAGGCCGGTGCCGGTGCCGATATCGATCAGGTTATCCACCCGCTCACCACGCGCGCGCATCGCATCGAGCGTGCGCAGGCATCCGGCGGTGGTTTCATGCGTGCCAGTGCCGAACGCGCGGCTCGCCTCGATCTGAAAGGTCTTCGCGCCCTCGGGCACGTCGCCGCGATTGGTCGACGTATGAACATAGAAGCGCCCGGCATGGACCGGGGCGATCCCCTGCTGGCTCAGCGTCACCCAATCCTCGTCGGACAGCTGTTCGACGATTTCTTTCGCCTTCTTCGCACTTGGCACGAGCGTGCGGACGGCGGCGATGTCGGCCTTGCCCGGCTTCGCCTCGAAATAGGCCTCCAGCTGCCAGGCAAGCGGATCGTCGGGGATCGTCTCGCTGGTCAGCAGCACCGGCGCGGGGTCGATGCCGAGCAGCTCCGCGCCCTCGAAATCGATCGCCTCGGCTTCGTCACGGGTGCACGGCAGGGTCAGTTTCCAGCTGGTCATCAACCGATCTCCACCGGCCGTGCGAGGATCAGCTTGAGCGAGGGTACGTCGATGACCTTGTAGTGGACCGCCATGCCTTCACGCACCACCAGCGCCAATCGCGTGGGGGTCAGCATCCACGACCGATCAATGCCGTCGATATTCTTGAGCAGATACGCCTGACGTCCGTCGGCGATATTGCCGACCAGCACATCCTGCTTGTCGCCCTCTGCCTGGCGGACGGCGAGAACATAATAAGCCGCAGGAGACTTTGCCTTCTGGTCGTCCGCTTCCTCGGATGCAGTGTCGAGATAGTCTTCGTCACCACGCTGCGCGTCGTCGACCGCCGCGACTGCGGGCAGGAATTCGAACGCGACGATGCGGCGGCGATTGTCGGCGAGCAGCCGGCGGCTTGCCCCCGTCGCCTTGTCGAGCAGGATCAGGTTCCGGTGGTCGAACTCATAGCCCGAGCTGGAATAGGCGACCTTGCTGCCGCGTCCGGAAACGCCGATTGCCAACTGGACCAGCCCTGTGCCCGGCACATCGCGGACATCCTGCACCGCAAAGGGTTCGGCCTGCCCCTTGACCATGACCTGAGCGGGTTCCTCGCTGCGGTTCGATCTTCCGATACCGCCGACCATCATTGCAAGCCAGATCACCGCGATTGCCGCGAGCAGGCCGACGCCAGCGAAGATCCAGACCAACATGCGTCCCGCGCGGCCCTGATTAACCACTTGCGTCATCGCCCATCCTCCTTGGCCAGCCGCGCATCCAGCCGTGCGCGTCCCCCGGCGGCGTAGCGGGCGCAGGCTTTCGAGTCGACCAGCGGCGTGTTTCCGGCGAGGCGCGTGTGAAGGTCGCTCGCGCCGGGATGTGGGGTGATCAGGATGTCGCACTCCAGCCCCGCCAGCCGGTCGAGACCCGCACGGAAGGCGGCGACATAGGCGGGGTGGTCGGAGAAGCGATAGCTGTCGCTGGAAAACGCCGTGATGCTGTCGCCATAGACGATGTTGCGGCATTCCGCGCCCGCGCAGCTGCGCCATGACCAGCTGGTCGATCCCGGCGTATGGCCGGGGGTCGCATGGGCAGTCAGCGCGAGCGGGCCGAGCCGCACCACCTGCCCATCCGCGACGATGCCATCGACGCGCGCGCCGGAGAATTTGGGGTTCATGCCGAACTGTGGATCGTCCGCCGACGCCTCTCCGCTTTCCAGCGCGGCGCGGGCGGGGGCGCGGGCGAGCAGGCGCGCGCCGGTCAGCCGCTGAAGCGCCCCGATCCCGCCGGCATGGTCGAGATGTTCATGCCCGTTGAGAATGATCTTGACGTCGGAGAGCCTGAAGCCCAGCCGCTCGATATTGCGCGCGATGCCGGGCGCGGCCTTGTCGGTCGCGGCGTCGATCAGGATATGGCCCGAGTCCGACGTGACCAGCAGCGCGACGATGCCGCAGGTGCCGACCTGCCAGACATTGGCGTAGACCTGTACCGGCGGCGCGGCATCGCTCCACCCGTCGCGGCCCTGGCAGTGTGCGGCGTGCGCTTTTCCGGACACCGCCCCGGCAGGCGCGTTTGTCTGCGGTGCGGGGGCCGAGGCCGCGCATCCGCCGAGCAGCGCGGCAAGCAGCGCACCCTTAACGGACATAGCTCGCCCCGTTCACGTCGAGCACCGCGCCGGTCATCGACGCGGGGGCCTCGAGCGCGCAGAAGCGGGCCATGGTCGCGACCTCATCGGGCATGGCGACGCGGCCGAGCGGGATGTCGGCGAGCAATTTGTCGCCGCCACGGCTGGCCAGATAATCCTCGGCCATGCCGGTCATGGTGAAGCCGGGGCAGATGGCGAAGGCGAGGATGCCCTCCCGCGCATAGCCGCGTGCGATGCTCTTGGTCATGCCGATCATCCCCGCCTTGGACGCGGCATAATGCCAGTGCTCCGGCGAGTCGCCGCGATAGGCCGCGCGGCTGGCGATGTTGACCAGGCGGCCGCCTTCGCCGCGTGCCTGCCAGTGCTTGACCGCGAAGCGGCTGAGCTGGGCCGAAGCGGTCAAATTGACCTGCATCGTCCGCTCCCATGCGGCGAGCCAGTCAGCGTCGTCGAGGTCGATCGGTGCCGCCTCGAAAATCCCGGCATTGTTGACCAGCACATCGATCCGCCCGTCGAGCTGGTCGAGCGCGGCCTGCCACAAAGCGGCGGGCGCGGCGGGGTCGGTGAAGTCCGCCGGGATGCCGCTCACCGTCCCCTGCCCCACCGCGCGCACGTCATGGCCGTCGAAGCTGGCGAGGATCGCTGCGCCGATGCCGCGGCTGGCGCCGGTGACAAGGATATGGGCCGTCATGGCGCCCCGGTTAGTCGCTCAGGCCCGGCGCGTCACTACAGGTTTGTGCTCCTGCGAAAGCAGGAGCACAAGATTTGTCAGGCCGCCACGCTGGCCGAAAAGCTGGTCGCCGCCTCGCTGAGCTGCCCAAGCCGTTCGTCGATTTCGCCGAATGCGTGTTCCAGTGAATCGATCTCACCCGCGACCGCGTGGCTGTCCTCACGGATCGCGCTGATCGTGTCGGACATCGAATCCGCCGCCAGCGCGGTTTCATCGACCGCCGCAGTGATCGCGGTCACCGTCTGCGCCTGCATCGCCATCGCGTCGCGGATATGGTCGGCACTGGCCTGAACCTCGCTCACCGTGGCGCGGATCGTGGTGCTGGTGGCGACCGTCTGGTCGGTTGCGGACTGGATCGCAGCGATCTTGGCCGCAATATCGTCTGTCGCACGCGCGGTCTGGCTGGCGAGGCTCTTCACCTCCTGCGCCACGACCGCAAAGCCGCGCCCGGCGTCACCGGCCCGCGCCGCTTCGATCGTCGCATTGAGCGCCAGCAAATTGGTCTGCCCGGCAATTTCGCGGATCAGGCTGAGGATCGATTCGATCGACTGGGCATGCCCGGCCAGCGTGGCGCTCACCATCACAGCCTCATTCGCATGAACACTGGCGCGCCGGGCCACATCACCCGCGCTTTCGACCTGCGCCCGGACATCCTCGATCGCGCGGATCAGACCGGCAGCGGTCGACGCCGCCTCACGCATTGCCAGTGCAGATTGTTCGGCGGCGGCGGCAACCTCATTGGTCTTGCCCTGCATCCCGCGCGCCGCATTCGCCGCGCCGCGTGCCTGATCGCGCACCCGCGCGCCCAGCCCGCTGGTCTCGTCAATCGTGCTGGCGATATCGGCGCGAAAGCGATCCGAACGGGTGCGCCGCACGCGATTGGCAAGCTGGGCATCGCGGACGCCCAGTTGCGACGCCATCAGGTCTGCCTCCAGCATTGCCAGCCGGGTCATCACATCGCCGAACTGGCGCAGCGTCGTCACATCGTCGCCCAATCGCTCCGCCAGCAGCGCATAGGTCCGCGAATGGGCACAGGCGAGCGCGGACAACAGCGCCGGCAGCGCGATCTGGGCACGATGCGTATCATCGGCATGCTGGATCGCCATATCGACCCAGTCCCGTTCGAACGTCCTGGAATATTTGGCACGGGTATAGCGCGCGCTTTCGGCGATCCGCTCTTCCAGCCGGTCGCCCACGATCAGGCCGCGCATATGCGCAGTTGCGGGCAACGCAAGATAATGGTCCCAGAATGCCCGGGCGATGGTTTCGCAATCGTCGCCGATCAGCCCGCCAATGCGCTGTGCATGCTGCGTGATCGCGCCGTCCCAGTCATAATCGCGGATTCGCGCTGCGATGGGGCGGTCGTCACCGCTCCATTGCCCGAACGCTCTGGTTCCGGCCATCGATCCCCTCCATCATGCAGCGACTTTTGCGACGAATTCGCCCGCGCTGTTCTTGAGTGTGCCCAATTCGGTGTCGAGTGCGGCAAAGCCCGCCCCCACCCGCTCGATATCGCTGGCAACGCTTTCGGTATCCTCGCGGATCGCGCCGATCGTGGCGGACATCGAATCCGCCGCCAGCGCAGTTTCATCCACCGCCGCAGTGATCGCGGTCACCGTCTGTGCCTGCACCTCCATCGCGGTGCGGATGCGGTCGGCACTGGCCTGAACTTCCTGAACCGTGTTGCGGATCGATGCATTGGTTTCGACCGTACCGCGCGTTGCCGACTGGATCGCGGCGATCTTGCCCGCGATGTCGTCGGTTGCGCGCGCGGTCTGGTTGGCCAGGCTCTTCACTTCCTGCGCCACCACGGCAAAGCCGCGCCCGGCATCGCCCGCCCGGGCCGCCTCGATCGTTGCATTGAGGGCGAGCAAGTTGGTCTGGCCGGCAATGTCGCGGATCAGGCCCAGGATCGATTCGATCGACTTGGCATGTTCGGACAGCATTTCGCTCATCGCGACCGCTTCGCCCGCCTGGACCGACGCACGAGTGGCGACATCGGCCGCAATCTCGACCTCGGTCCGGGCATCTTCGATTGCGCGGATCAGGCCCGCCGCCGTGTGCGCGGCTTCACGCATCGCCAGCGCGGACTGTTCGGCGGCGGCGGCAACCTCGCTCGCCTTGCCCAGCATGCCGCGGGCTGCGGTCGATGTGTGGCTCGCCTGCGCGCGCAGCGCTTCGCCCTCACGCGATGCGCGCTCGACGGTCGTACCGATCGAGTCGCGGAACTGGCCAGCCAGACGGTCGCGCGCGACGGTCGAGCTGTGTTCGCGATAGAGATTGTAGATTTCGACGGTAATGTCGCTTTCGAGCGCGGACAGCCGCATCAGCGTGTCGATCAACGCCGGCAAACGCGCGTCCCCCGGTTCGACCCGACGGATCAGCACCTCAAGCGCGGCACGATCGCTGGCATTGATCATCGACAGCAGCGCCATTGGCTGGACATTGGCGTTATAAGCGGCAGCCACCGATCGCTCGATCGATTCGACCCAGGCACGCCCGCGCGTATCGAGGAAGCGATCCCGCAGAAACACCACGCCAATGTCGATCATTTTCTGCGTGTCGTCCGGCGCCCAGTCGCGTTCGTCCGCAAAGCAGCGCAGCCATTGCTGCCAATAGGCTTCTGAAATCACACGGATTTCGGGTTCAAGCAGGTCCCACACATCGCGGCTCATCCGATCCATCGACCCGTCAAAGTCAAAGATCCGCAGCCGCGCGGCAATGTCGATCCGGGCACTGGTTGCGCCCGTCGCCGGCATGTCCTTGTTCGATCGCGGTAAAGCCACGAAACTGGTCCCCTGTCTGTGCCGGGCACAAGCCGCCCCCGGACTTCAAGGACGAGCTAGACCCGAAATGGTTAAGGCCGGGTTAGGGACAAGTGATTTGCAGGCTCTCGTCTTGCATCGACGGCAGGGGTGGCTATTTGGGGGCGCAAATCATAGGGGACACGCCGTGGCCAAGGCCCGCAATATCAACCGCCCGCTCTCACCGCACCTGCAGGTGTGGAAATGGGGCCCGCACATGCTCGTTTCGATCCTGCACCGCGTGACGGGCAGCGGCATGGCGACGGTCGGTGTCGGCGTCCTGCTGTGGTGGCTCTATGCGCTGGCCTCCGGGCCTGAGGCTTATGCCTGGTTCCTCGACTGTCTGACGAACGACAGCGGCGCACCCAATGCGATCGGTTATATCCTGGGCATCGGTCTGACGCTCAGCTTCTTCCAGCATGCGATGACCGGCATCCGCCACTTCGTCCTGGATGCCGGCGCCGGGTACGAGCTGAAGACGAACAGGAATTTTGCGGTGCTGACGATGGTCGTATCGGTCACGCTGACCGCCATTCTGTGGGGCTGGATCGTCTATGGCCATCTGACCAGCGCACCCAAGGCAGCAACCCCGATCGCGGTGGAGACGAAGTAATGGGCACCGGAACCAGCATCGGCCGCGTGCGCGGCCTCGGCTCGGCGCATGAGGGCACGCATCACTGGTGGCACCAGCGGATGTCGGCGGGATCGAACCTGCTGCTGATGACCTGGCTGATCGTCAGCCTGATCCGCCTGCCCGACATGGGCTATGAAACGGTACAGGCATGGCTGTCCGCGCCGATCGCAGCGGTGCCGATGATCCTGCTCGTATTCAGCGTGTTTTATCACCTCAAGGCCGGGCTTCAGATCGTGATCGAGGATTATGCCCGCGACGCCAGCCGCATCGTGCTGATGACGCTGCTCAACTTCTTCGCCATCGGCGGCGGGGTCTTTGCGATCTTCTCGATCCTCAAGATTGCCTTCACCACCGTCACCACCGGAGCACCCGTCTGATGTCCGCCGCCTACAAGATCATCGATCACAGCTATGACGCCGTTGTCGTCGGCGCGGGCGGTTCGGGCCTGCGCGCGACCATGGGCTGCGCCGAGGCGGGCCTGAAGACCGCGTGCATCACCAAGGTGTTCCCGACCCGGTCGCACACCGTCGCGGCACAGGGCGGCATCGCTGCCTCGCTCGGCAACAATTCGCCCGATCACTGGACCTGGCACATGTTCGACACCGTCAAGGGTTCGGACTGGCTGGGCGACCAGGACGCGATCGAATATATGGTGCGCGAAGCCCCGGCGGCGGTGATCGAGCTGGAACATGCCGGCGTGCCGTTCAGCCGCAACGACAATGGCACCATCTATCAGCGCCCGTTCGGCGGCCATATGCAGAATATGGGCGAAGGCCCCCCGGTGCAGCGCACCTGCGCCGCGGCCGACCGCACCGGCCACGCGATGCTGCACGCGCTGTACCAGCAGTCGCTGAAATATGACGCGGACTTCTTCATCGAATATTTCGCGCTCGACCTGATCATGGAAAACGGCGCGTGCCGTGGCGTGATCGCCATGTGCATGGAGGATGGCAGCATCCACCGCTTCCGCAGCCACGCCGTGGTCCTGGCTACCGGCGGCGGCGGGCGCGTCTACCAGTCGGCGACGTCGGCACACACCTGCACCGGCGACGGCAACGGCATGGCCCTGCGCGCAGGCATCGCGCTGCAGGACATGGAATTTGTGCAGTTCCACCCGACCGGTATCTACGGCGCGGGCGTGCTGATCACCGAAGGCGCGCGCGGCGAAGGCGGTTACCTCACCAATTCCGAAGGTGAGCGCTTCATGGAGCGTTACGCCCCCTCGGCCAAGGATCTTGCCAGCCGCGACGTCGTCGCGCGGTCGATGGCGATGGAAATCCGCGAAGGGCGCGGCGTCGGCAAGGACAGCGACCATATCTTCCTGCACCTCGATCATATCGATCCGAAGGTGCTGGCCGAGCGGCTGCCCGGCATCACCGAAACCGGCAAGATCTTTGCCGGCGTCGACCTGACCAAAAAGCCGCTGCCAGTGGTCCCGACCGTCCATTACAATATGGGCGGCGTGCCGACCAACTATCATGGCGAAGTGGTGCAGCTGCGCGACGGCAACCCCGATGCGGTCGTCCCCGGCCTGTTCGCGGTCGGCGAAGCGGCGTGCGTGTCGGTGCACGGCGCCAACCGCCTGGGTTCGAACAGCCTGATCGACCTGGTCGTGTTCGGGCGCGCAACCGGCCTGCGGCTCAAGGAGCTGCTCAAGCCCAACACGGCGCATCAGCCACTGCCCAAGGGGTCGGAGGAGTATGCACTCACCCGCCTCGACCATTTCCGCAATGCCAAGGGCGGCACGCCCACCGCACAGATCCGCAGCGAGATGCAGCGCACGATGCAGAAGCACGCCGCCGTGTTCCGCGACACCGCGCTGCTTGCGGAAGGCGTGACCAAGATGGACGCGGTGTATCAGAGCATGAACGATGTCGGCGTGACCGACCGGTCGCTGATCTGGAACACCGACCTGATCGAGACGCTGGAGCTGGACAACCTCATCAGCCAGGCCGTCGTCACCATCCGCAGCGCCGACAACCGCAAGGAATCGCGCGGCGCCCACATGCACGAGGACTTCCCGGATCGCGACGACGCGACCTGGATGAAGCACACCGTGGCGAGCTTCGAAGGCTGGGGCGGCAAGGGCGGCGCGGTCGCGATCGACTACCGCCCGGTGCACGACTACACGCTCACCGACGAGATCGAATATATCAAGCCGAAGAAGCGGGTGTATTGATTTGCATCGGGCCGACGAAATCCTGGGCATACTAGATGATAGTGCCCGGGCCTTCGTCTTCCCGATGTTAGACAATGGCTATGTGTATCTGGCCGCCAGTCGGCTGACCCTCTTCAGATCAGAAACTGACTGGGCGGTCGTTTTCGAGATCTTCGGTTTCTCACCAAGGGCAGGGTTTCCCGACCTTGCGGTAACGACAATCGGAAGCACGCTAAAGCGACAGAAGACGGCTGCGGATTTCGTGTCCGATGAGGCATTTCAAAACTATTTGATCCACAATCCAAATTGGGAAGTCAGCTTCTTCTCGCCGATCGAGTCCGACGATTGGGTTGATGCCGAGAACGGGGAGTATCTCGCGCCCGACGCCGCCATGCTGACCGTCAGAGGGCGGTCTTTCTCGATCCCATCAAGCGAGGCCTTAGCCGAGGCAGGCGTTGATCGAATAGATGACACCCGCACGCATATTTTCGAAGTCTGTAGATGGCTTGCATTTGCGGATCGGAATGCCGTGCTGGCAACGGATGGAGAGCGCAGCGTCAACATACCCGACGACATGCGCGTTTTGGCAGTGTTGGACGACTGGAATCATCCAGATGTTGTTGACCCCGATTGCGCGCCGAGTGGGAACGAAGACTTCCAACGCATCGCCCATGTGCTTCGGAACGATGATGCGACGGGCTTCACGCTGGGGTCCGGCAATACGCATTGGAAAAATTGGCCGGACGGAGGAAGTCTTTAGAGCTCCCGCGTTCGATTTCAGGGTTCGAAATCGGAGGCCGGTTCAGCCTTGTGTTCGCAATAGCGCTCCTCAATCCACGCCCGGAAATCGAACGGCTCCGGCTCCCCGCTCTCCAACCCCTCCCTGATGGCCTCACGCAGCGCCTCGAATTTCTGCTCCTCATCCTCCAGCAGTCTCAGTCCGGCGCGGATCACCTCGCTCACCGAGCCGTAGCGCCCGGACGCCACCTGTTGCGCGGCGAAGGCGGTGAAGTGGTCGCCCAGGGCGACGCTGGTGTTCTTGGCTGCCATGCCGTGGTATTACCAAAATCCGGTACCGGCAGCAACTTCGGCGCACCCGCTTGACCAGACCGCATTGTGCACGCACCTTCGACCTCAGGGGGTGATTTGATGCGTTCGATCCTGCCATTTGCGCTGGCGCTGCTCGCGCTTCCGGTCGCTTCCGCGCAGCCGCAGACCTACACTCCGCCCAGACATAGCGCGCCGCCGCCGCCGGGTATCGCGCGCTCGACGCCCGAAGAGGTGATGCAGCAGGCCGATGGCGGCACCCAGATCGAACGCGACCGGCCCGCCGACTATGCGCTGGCCGAACATCGCCGCCTCATCCGCGCGCTTGGCGCCCTGCTCCCCCAGCGCAAGGGCGTGGTCGATGCCTATGTCCTGTCGGTCGCGCTCGACAGCGATCCCGTGTTCGGGCGCGAGGCGCGGGAGGCGGGCAAGGTGCTTGCGCACCGCTATGACGCGGTCGGGCGGACCATCATGCTGGGCGGCAGCGACGGCAAGGCCCCCTCCCCGCTGCCGATGGGATCGCCGATCAACATCGAAGCCGCACTCGCCCGCATCGCCGAACTGATGGACAAGAAGGAGGATGTGCTGGTCCTCTACACGACCAGTCACGGTGCGCCGTTCGGGGTGGTGTATAATGACGGCAATGAAGGGTTCGGCGCGATCTCGCCCCGCCGCCTCGCCGCGCTGCTGCGCGCGCACGGGATCGAGCGGCGGCTGCTGATCATCAGCGCCTGTTACTCGGGCGTGTTCGTGCCCGCGCTTTCGGGATCGCAGACCGCGATTCTCAGCGCGGCCTCGTCCGACCGCTCGTCATTCGGCTGCATGGCGGAAAATGACTGGACCTTTTTCGGCGACGCGCTGGTCAACCGCGCGCTGCGCAAGCCGCAACCGCTCGCCAGCGCGGCCGAGGAAGCCGTCGCCCAGATTGCGCGCTGGGAGAGCGACGCGCGACTCAAACCCTCACTGCCCCAGCGCAGCATCGGCGAGGGCGTCGCCGCCTGGCTCACCCCGCTGGAGGCGCGCATGCCCAAGGTTGCGACCCAGCCGGTGGGCAAGCCATCGGTCGACAGCCTCCCAAAACACTGAATGGGACGGTTCAACGCCCGGCATGCGTGGGCGTCGCATAAAATGCGTTGAACCATTACGCGACGACGCCATATGGGGCGCGATGCTGCTTCCATTTGCAGCGTCGCCGGGGGTTATGTATCTGGCCCCCATATCTGGACCGGATCGACCCGCGCGGCGTCCGGTCCGTGGTGATGACTAGGGGTTCAGAATGGCCGATTTCGTCCTGCCGAAGAACAGCAAGATCACGAAGGGCAAGGTGCATCCTGCCCCGGCCGGTGCGACGCGGAAAAAAACCTTCACCATCTATCGCTATGATCCGGATTCGGGGAAAAACCCGCGCTACGACAGCTTCACCATCGATCTGGACGAATGCGGCCCGATGGTTCTGGACGCGCTGATCAAGATCAAGTCCGAGATCGACCCCTCGCTCACCTTCCGCCGGTCGTGCCGCGAAGGGATTTGCGGGTCGTGCTCGATGAACATGGACGGCAAGAACGGCCTCGCCTGCACCACCGCGATCGAGGATATCAAGGGCGACATCAAGATCACCCCGCTGCCTGCGATGGACGTGATCAAGGACCTGGTCCCCGACTTCACGCATTTCTACGCGCAGTATGCATCGATCAAGCCGTGGGTGCAGACCGTCACCCCGCCGCCTTCGGGCAAGGAGCGGCTGCAGTCGCCGGAGGACCGCGCGAAGCTCGACGGGCTGTACGAGTGCATCCTGTGCGCCTGCTGCTCGACCAGCTGCCCCAGCTATTGGTGGAACAGCGACCGGTTCCTGGGCCCGGCGATCCTGCTTCAGGCGTATCGCTGGCTGGCCGACAGCCGCGACGAGGCGACCGGTGAACGACTCGACGAGCTGGAAGATCCGTTCCGCCTGTATCGCTGCCACACGATCATGAACTGCGCGAATGTGTGCCCCAAGGGCCTGAGCCCGGCCAAGGCAATCGCCGAGATCAAGAAGATGGAAGCCGAGCGGGTCGTCTGATCCGCTTGACGCACCCCTGACTTGTCGCAGGCCGACACGCATTTCGTCTATCAGGACGATCCCGACCATCCGGGGTGGAAGCGCCTGGAGCTGCGCGACCCGACCCGGTTCAATGCCTTTCTCGGCCCGATCCTGACGCGGGTGGAGGATGGCAAGGCACTGGTGCGGATGGTGCCGGGTCGCGAGCATTCCAATCTGCGCGATTCGACCCATGGCGGCGCGCTGCTCGGCTTCATGGACGTCGCCCTGTTCGCCGCCGCGCGCAGCTTTGGCGTTGGCTTTATCGGCGGCGCGGTGACACTCGACCTGTCGGCACAGTTCATCGGCACGAGTCGCATCGGTGAGCCGATCGTGGCCGAGGTCGAGTTGTTGCGCGAAACCGGACGGATGCTGTTCATGCGCGGGCTGGTGCGGCAGGAGGAAAATGTCCTCGCCAGCTTCTCCGGCACCGTGCGCAAATCATCGCCAGTGCCATGACCGGCGTGCTCGGACGCTATCAGGCGCTGGTCGCCGCGGGCGAGTTGCGCGCCGACCCCGATCAGGCCGCCGCCGCGCGCCGCCTTGCCCATCTCGCCCATGAACTGGAGCAGGGACCGCGCAAGGGCAGCGTGCTGTGGCGCCTCGCCCGGCGTGCGCCGGAAGCACCGCGCGGCGTGTATCTGTGGGGCGGCGTCGGGCGCGGCAAATCGATGCTGATGGACCTGCTGTTCGGCTGTGTCCGCATCGAACGCAAGCGCCGCGTCCATTTCCACGAGTTCATGATCGAGGTCCACGCGCGCATCGCGGAGGAGCGCAAGAAGGAAGCCGGCGACCCGATCCCGCCGGTGGCCAAGGCGATCGCCTCCAATCTGCGCCTGCTCGCGTTCGACGAGATGGTGATCAACAACACCGCCGACGCGATGATCCTCAGCCGGTTGTTCACCGCGATGATGGCCGAGGGGCTGACGGTGGTGGCGACATCGAACCGTCCGCCCGACGACCTGTACAAGGACGGGTTGCAGCGCGACAGTTTCCTGCCGTTCATCGCTTTGCTCAAGGACAAGCTCGACGTCCTGCCCCTGAACGGCCCGACCGATTATCGCCGCGACCGGCTCGGCCTGATGGACATGTGGCTGGTACCCAACAGCCCGGCCAACACTGCCACCCTCTCCGCCGCCTTTTTCCGCCTGACCGATTACCCGGTCGAGGATGCCGCGCATGTGCCGAGCGAGGACCTGTCGGTACAGGGCCGCACGCTGCACGTGCCCAAGGCGCTGAAAGGCGTTGCCGTCTTCTCGTTCAAGCGCCTGTGCGAGGAAGCGCGCGGCGCATCCGACTATCTCGCCATCGCGCGCCGCTATCACAGCGTCATCATCGTCGGCATCCCGCGCCTCGGCCCGGAAAACCGCAATGAAGCCGCGCGCTTCGTCACGCTGATCGACGCGCTGTACGAGCATAAGGTCAAGCTGCTGGCCATGGCCGACGCCGCCCCGATCGACCTCTATGCGGAAGGTGACGGCAAGTTCGAGTTCGAACGCACCGTCAGCCGGTTGATGGAGATGCAGTCGGAGGACTATCTGGCGCAGGGGCATGGCACGGCGGCCTGATCACCCCGCGACCGCCTCCGCCAGCTCAGCCCCCCGTCCCGTAAGGCCATAGAGCGCCACCGGCGGAAACCGGTCCTCCAGCCGCCGCGTCACCAGATCCTGCCCGATCATCGCCTGCAGCGTCAGCGACAGTGCGCGCGGCGTGACCGGTGCCAGCCGCGACTGGAGCGCGTTGAAGCGGGTCCAGTCGTCGCCCAGCCCGCCCGCCACCGGCAATGTCCAGCGCGACAGATCAGGCGCCTCCAGCCCCAGCCGCACGCGCACATCCTCAATCCGCTCACACGCCGCGCCGATCGCGCGGCCGCTGTCGGTCAGCACATATTCGGGGCGCAGCGGATGGCCATGGCCGGGATTGGGCATCACCCAGCCCTGTTCGCGCAGATAGGCCAGCGTCCGCGTCAGGCTGTTGCGCGACAGGTTGAAGCGCCGCTCGATCACCGCGAAGCGCGATCCCAGTTCACGGCTGAGCAACGCCAGCACTGGGATCGTCCACCGCCCCGCCGCCAGCCGCTGCAGCGCCGCACTTGTCAGAACCGGATCGTCCACGCGCTTGACCAAATCACAATCTACTATACAAACGGAACCATAGAGTCGGGAGGACGATATGGCAAGCGAAGCAGCTGTTGCGGCAACCACCACCGCGATTTCCTATGACGGCGGCCTGACCTGTGCGCTCAGTGTCACCAGCCTCGACCGGTCGATCTCGTGGTATGAAAATGTGCTCGGCATGCAGCTGATGTACCGCATGGACGAAATCGCATGGTGCGAGCTGACCTCGCCGGTCGCGCGGGTCAATGTCGGCCTGTCGCAGGTCGAAAGCGCGGGCGGCCCCGGCGGCGCGACGCTGACCTTCGGCGTCACCGATCTCGACGCGGCCAAGGCGGCGCTGGATGCCGCAGGGGTACGGCAGGACGGCCCAATCAACGAGATTCCGGGGATGGTGCGCCTGCTCACCTTCTACGACCCCGACGGCAATGCGCTGATGTTCTATCAGGATCTGACGGGCGGCGGGGCGGGGTGAGTCTCCACCGCATGTTCCTCCCTGAAAGGGAGGGGAATTGAATGTGGCCTAGCCCGACGCGCGCTCTCGCCCTAGCATCACGCAATGCTGCGCCGCCTGTCGCTCCTCATCCTCGCCATCGCAGCACTGCCCGGTGCGCGTCAGGCCGATCCCGCGCCGCAGGGCTGGTATGTCATCGCCGACGATGCCGGCGCGGTGCTGGGCCATGCCAGCTCCGCCACCCGCGCGCTGCCCGACGGACGCGAAACGGTCGAGCAGCGCGAGTTGCGGCTGGCCGATGGCGAACGGTCGAGCACCACGCTGACCGATACGACCACGACCCGCTTCGACCGATCGGGCCGCCCGCTGCTGATCGTGACCGAATCGCGCGACGGCCGCGCCATCCGCCGCACCGAAACCCGCATCGCGGCGACCAGCGCCACCATCACCCGCCAGAGCGAGAGCGGCCGCCACGTTGCCCGCGTCGCGCTGCCGCCCGGCACGCGCTTCGACAATGGCGAGGGGCTGATGCGGGGCTGGACCGGCGACGCGCCGCTCGCCTTTCTCAATTTCAATCCCGCTGCCGAACTGGTCGAGCGCATGACGATCGAACGGGCGCCGAACCAGCGCCCCGGCACGCTGACGGTGCTGCGCAAGCGTTTCGACGGCAGTGAGCTGCGCGGGATCATGCGGCTCGATCTCGACGCATCGGGGCGCATCGTCGCGGCGATCCAGCCGATGTTCGGTGTGGCGGTCACCACCCGCCCCGCCGACCGCGACACCGCGCTGCGCCCGCATCCGCCCTATCGCCTGTTGCGCAACGTCATGGCCAAGTCGCCGGTGCGGATCGGCCCCGCCGCCGCGCAGGGCCATATCCGCTATCGCTTCGGCTTTATCGACGGCATCGCCTTTGCCCCGCCCGTAACGGGCGAGCAGCGGGTGAGCGCCGATGCGACCGGCGTGACGATCGACATCTGCACAAGCTGCGGCCCCGGCCTGCCCGACGATCCCGCGACCCTGGCCGATGCGCGCCGCGCCACCGCCTGGCTGCAGCATGACCATCCGCGCGTCATGGCGCTCGCCCGCCCGGTGATCCGCCGCCAGCTATCCCCGGCGCGTACGATGCAGGAACTGGCGGTGCGCGCCCGCACAGTCATGCAGCGCATCGATTTTACCGGCCATCGCAGCGCCGCCGATGCGCTGGCATCGGGGGCCGGAGATTGCACCGAGGATGCGGTGGTGCTCGCCGCACTCGGGCGCGCGGCGGGCATCCCCACCCGCGTCGCCAGCGGCCTCGTCTATTCGCGCGAACGCTATCACGGCGTCAGCAACGTGTTCATGCCGCACAGCTGGACGCTGGCTTATGTCGATGGCGCGTGGCGTAGCTTCGACATGTCGCTCGACGGGTTCGACGCCACGCATATCGCGCTCACCATCGGCGATGGCGATGCGCGCTCGATCGCCGCGGCGGGACAGCTCGCCAGCCTGCTCGACTGGCAATCGCTGGCGGAAGTCAGGACGCGGGCTTCACCGTGACCGGCTGCGGCGCGTCATCATAGACCACCGGCAGTTCGGGCAGGTTCGCGTCGGCCGGATCCTCGACCATCGCCACCGCCTTGGGATCCTTGATCCCGCCGACGATGACCATGTCATAATCCTCGTCCGGGGTCGCGACCTCGATCGGCGTCGGGGCCACGTCCTGCGCCGCTGCCGGCAGCCCGACCACCGCCGCCGCCAGTGCCGCAGCGGCCAGCGCCGGCCGCACCGGGAGCGTATAGCGCACGCACACTTCGGTCTCGCACCCCTTCAAAAACGCCACGCGCTCGCCGTCGCTCCAGCCGGACAGGTCGAACACCTCACGCTTGCACATGCGACAGAAATCGCCGTCCATGATCGCGGCCAGATCGGCCTTGTAGGGACAGGGGCTGTCGATCTTCGGGAACTTGGCCATGGCATGCGCTCCGGTCGTTTGCGTGAGCTTACCCCATTTTGCGGTCCGAGTCATGCCACCCGCTAAAGTCGAAATCGCCATTGCGTGCAGGTAGTCGTTTCGATATTTCCACGAATATGGAAATAAAGGACGACACCGCCGTGACGGCCCTGTCCGCATTGGCGCAGGAGCATCGCCTGGCGCTGTTCCGCCTGCTCGTTCAGGCGGGCCCAGGGGGGCTCCCCGCCGGGGCAATCGCCGAGAAGCTCGGCGTCCCCGCCTCCTCGCTCTCCTTCCATCTCGGCCATCTCAACCGCGCGGGGCTGGTCAGCCAGACGCGGCAGGGCCGCTCGCTGATCTATGCCGCCGACTATGCCGCGATGAACGGCCTGATCGGCTATCTCATGGAAAATTGCTGTGCGGGTGCCGACTGCGCACCCGCCCCCATCCCCGCCTGCTGCTGAAAGACGCGCCATGAACGCACCGGTCGATATCGTCATCTATCACAACCCCGATTGCGGCACGTCGCGCAACGCGCTGGCGATGATCCGCAATGCCGGGATCGAACCGCATGTGGTGGAGTATCTCAAGACCCCGCCCAGCCGCGCGCTGCTGGTCGATCTGCTCGCCCGCGCCGGCGCGACGCCGCGCGACTGGCTGCGCGAGAAGGGCACACCCTATGCGCAGCTCGGCCTCGACGATGCGGCGCTGTCCGACGATGCGCTGATCGACGCGATGCTGGCGCAACCCGTGCTGATCAACCGCCCGGTCGTCGTCTCTCCGCTCGGCGTCGCGCTGTGCCGCCCGTCCGAAGCGGTGCTCGACCTGCTCCCCGTCGCCCAGCGCGGCGCCTTCGCCAAGGAAGACGGCGAGCGCGTCGTCGACGCCGCCGGCAACCGACTTTCCTGACAGGGCCGCCATGACCGACACCTCATCGCCGCTCGGCCTGTTCGAGCGCTGGCTTTCGCTCTGGGTCGCGCTGGCGATCCTTGCCGGCCTCGCGCTCGGCCTGATCGCGCCCGGCGTCACCACCGCGCTGGCGGGGCTGGAAGTCGCCTCGGTCAACCTCGTCGTCGCGGTGCTGGTGTGGGCGATGATCTATCCGATGATGGTCGGGGTCGATTTCGCCAGCATCCGCGATGTCGGACGCAAGCCCAAAGGGCTGGTGATCACCCTCGTCGTCAACTGGCTGATCAAGCCGTTCACCATGGCCGCGCTCGCGATCCTGTTCTTCGACCTTATCTATGCCGATCTGATCCCGCGCGATCTGGGCCAGCAGTACATCGCCGGGCTGATCCTGCTCGGCGCCGCCCCCTGCACCGCGATGGTGTTCGTCTGGGCACAGATGACCAAGGGCGACCCGGCCTATACGCTGGTGCAGGTGTCGGTGAACGACCTTGTCATGATTGTCGCCTTCGCCCCGATCGTCGCGCTGCTGCTCGGCGTCACCGACATTGTCGTGCCGTGGCAGACGCTGCTGCTGTCGGTCGCGCTCTATGTCGTCATCCCGCTGGTGGCCGGGGCGATCACCCGCAGCCGCGTGGTCGCCGCGCATGGCGGAGACGCCACAGCGGTCGATGCCTTCACCGCGCGGCTCAAGCCCTGGTCGATCATCGGCCTGCTCGCCACCGTCGTGCTGCTGTTCGCGTTTCAGGCGGAAACGATCGTCGCCAACCCGCTGCTGATCGCGCTGATCGCAGTGCCGATCCTGATCCAGTCCTATGCGATCTTCGCCATCGCCTATGCCGCGGCCAAGGCGTGGAACGTCCCGCACAACATCGCTGCCCCGTGCGCGCTGATCGGCACGTCGAACTTTTTCGAGCTGGCGGTGGCGGTCGCCATCGGCCTGTTCGGCCTGTCGAGCGGCGCTGCGCTCGCCACCGTGGTCGGCGTGCTGGTCGAAGTGCCGGTGATGCTCAGCCTGGTCGCCTTCGCCAACCGCACGCGCGGGAGTTTTCCGGCGCGCTGACCCTCAATCCAGGTTCGGCCGCAGATACCGCTCGGCCAGTTCGACGCTGATGCCCCGACGCGCGGCATAATCCTCCAGCTGGTCGCGCCCGACGCGCGCCACACCGAAATATTCCGCCTGCGGGTGGCCGAAATAGAAGCCGCTGACCGCCGCCGTCGGCAGCATCGCAAAACTTTCGGTCAGGCTGATGCCGGTCGCCTTGTGCGCGTCGAGCATCTCGAACAGCACCGGCTTCAGGCTGTGCTCGGGACAGGCGGGATAGCCGGGCGCCGGGCGGATGCCGCGATATTGTTCCTTGATCAGCGCCTCGTTGGTCAGTTGCTCGCCCTCGGCATAGCCCCACAGGGCCGTGCGAACGAAATGGTGCAGCCGCTCCGCAAAGGCTTCGGCCAGACGGTCGGCCAGCGCTTTCAGCAGAATGTCCGAATAATCGTCGATCGCCGCCTTGAACCGCGCCAGATGCGGCTCGATCCCGTGGATCGACACCGCAAAGCCGCCGATCCAGTCGCCCTGTCGGTCGATGAAATCGGCAAGGCACATATTGGCCCGCC
>CAYMUJ010000009.1:0-52729 GCA_964393565.1 uncultured Stakelama sp.
CCTATGGCATGACCGGCGCGCGCTGCACCGGCCACGCGCTGATCGAAGGCAAGCGGCGCGGCGCGAAATATGTCGTGGTGACGATGTGCGTCGGCGGCGGCATGGGCGCGGCGGGGCTGTTCGAGGTTCTTTGAGCCAGCCCCCGGCGCCCGGCCCCCGCCGCCATGCAGCGGGGGCCGCACGGCGCTATTCTGGCGTATAGATTCCCGCGCGGATCCACCGGCTCGCCAGCCACTTCTCTCCAGTCACGACCGGTGTGCCCGCATGCCATCCGCGTTCGTCACGGCGCCCATCGTCGAGCGTATTTCGAAAGATCAGCGCGTCCCCCTTGCGCCCCGCAACCGCGAATCCCAGTTCGGTGAACAGCGTCTCGCCGCCATCATAACCGTCATTAAGCCAGATCAGCACGGTCAGAATGCGCTGATCCGCGCGCGCCACGCCCGCATAGGCATCATGATGGCGGCGAAACTCCTGACCCGGGCGATAGCGCAGGATGTTGAGCGGTTCGCCCTGGCGCGTCGAGGTTCCCGTCGCCGCCGCAATCCGCCGGTTCAGGTGGTGGATGACCAGGTCCTCGTCCATGGCCAGCACCGACATCGCGTCGGATCTGCGGACCGGATCGGGCCGCCCCTCCCCGGTCAGCGGATCGACGATCAGCGCTGGCTGCAACGCCGCTCCGCAGCGCGCCATCAGATAGTCGCATTCCTCCGCCGTTGCGAACCCGTCGATCCGCACCATCAGCGGCGCCTCCGCCAGGATCGAGCGGGGGGCCGAAACCGCATGGTCAACACCCGGCGCCCGCGACAGCAGCGCCAGCTGTTGCATTGATTCAGCATCCCCCTGCGCGCGCAGCAGGGCCATGGCGCTCGGAAAATCGGGAGGACAGCCGATCCCCGCTGCAATCAGATAGGCCAATGCCCGTCCCGCAGCATCGTGGCCCGCCCCGGCGGCACCGGCAAGAGCCGCATGGGCAGCAGCGAAATCCTGCGGCCCATAAAGGCCGAACAACCGCCAGTCCGCCAGCTGATACAGGCTGGCCGCATCGCCGGCCTGCGCGCCCCGCTCAACCAGGGCAACCGCCTCATCCACGCGCCCGGAATCGATCAATGCACGGACAGAGTCGGTCTGGAGCATGCGGCATGATGTCGGTTTTTCCGACAAATTCAACCAGCGCCGCGCGTCGCAGCGCACGTCGTGGTGACGATTTGCGTCTGGGACAGCGGGCCGGTCGTGATACCCTGCATCAGCGTGACCACGGGTGGGCGCGGAGGGCATCATGATGATAAAGATTGCCGGACTCATTGCCCTGTGCGCGGCCGCCACTTTGGAACCGGCATCAGCCTGCAAAATCCCGCCCCCGCCTCCGCAGCTAAAGGGTGAAAGCACGGCAGCGTATGATGCGCGCCTTGTTCGATTGTACCGCGAGCGTGAGATGACACGCGCCCAGGCACGGATCGCGCGTGGTTTAGCCGACGCGGACCTGATCTTCATCGCGCGTGACTCGATCTGGCAGCCCCCCGCCCGTCCTCTGCCCGTTCGCAGCAAGGTCCGGCCATCGGTTCGGCGCCCTGTGGGAACGCAAGTGGCACGCCCCCATTGGCGCCCCGTACCGCCGCCGCCCGCACCCAAGACGCGGATTTTCCTGTCCGATCCATCCTATTTCGCACCGATCGGGTGGTTTCACGGAACACCCATGCGCGCCCGGTTCAAGGTCGGGCGTTCTAAAACGAGCTGCGGCCTTCGCGGCCTCGGCGACACGTCACACAGCCAGCCCGGCGATCTGTACCTGTTCTTCGCCCGCAAAGGACCGGTGTCGGAAGCGACGCTGATCGACGCGATCGCACTGGACTCGATCGACCATCCCGCGCTGAACGCCTTTGTCGCGAAGCATCGCAAGGCTCCGCCCCCGCCCCGCTAGCCGGCGCTTGACGCCACGCAACCGCTGTCACATCGCAGGCGGATGGCGAACCGACAGTCCTTCACGCACCGCATCCGGGTCGAGGCGCATGCCGTGTGGCTGGCCGTGCGCGATCCGCGCACGCCGCTGTTCGCCAAGCTGGTCGGGCTGCTGGTCGCCGCCTATGCGCTGTCGCCGATCGACCTGATCCCTGACTTCATCCCGGTGCTCGGGCTGGTCGACGACGCGATCCTGATCCCGGCGGGGGTGTGGCTGTTCGAGCGACTGGTTCCCGCCGGCCTGATGGCCGAACACCGCGCGACCGCCGAAGCCGCGTCGCAGCGCCCCGTCAGCAAATGGGGCGTCGCCATCGTGATCGCGCTGTGGGCGCTGATCGCGTTCGTGGTCTATGAATTCCTGATGCTGGGATATGACTGAGCGTGGCATTGCACGCCTGACCCGCACCCCGTTTGTGCTGAGCTTGTCGAAGCACCTCCCCTGCGCTCTGTGAAGGCGTATTCGGCCTTCGACAGGCTCAGGCTAAACGGCTGCGAGAGAATGACCGCTAACCGCCCCACCCCGCTCAGCTGTGCGTCGCGATCCATTCTTCCAGCACCGGGGCGATGCGGTTGCGCCATTTGCTGCCGTTGAAGATGCCGTAATGGCCGACATCGGGGGCCATGTGGTATTTCTTCATCTTCGCGGGCAGCTTGGTCGCGATGGTCAACGCCGCCTTGGTCTGGCCCGCGCCTGAGATATCGTCCTTCTCACCCTCGATCGCGAGCAGCGCGGTTTCGGTAATCGCCGACGGATCGACGCGGCGGCCGCGATGCATCATCTCACCCTTGGGCAATACGTGCGACTGGAACACCACATCGATGGTCTGCAGGTAGAATTCCGACGTCATGTCGCACACCGCGCGATATTCGTCATAGAAACGCATCGTCGACTCGGCGCTCTCGTCATCGCCCTTGACCAGATGCTTGAACATTTCCCAATGGGAAATCATGTGGCTGCCCAGGTTCATGGTCATGAAGCCGGCCAGCTGCAGAAAGCCGGGATAAACCGTACGGCCTGCGCCCGGATAGGTCGCAGGGACGGTCGCGATCACATTCTGCCTGAACCAGCTATGCGGCCGTTGCGTCGCCAGCGTGTTCACCGCCGTGGGCGCTTCGCGCGTGTCGATCGGCCCGCCCATCAACGTCAGCGTGCGCGGCGTATTGCGGTGCCCGTCGGCGTTCATCAGCGCGACAGCGGCATAGACCGGTACCGAAGGCTGACATACCGCCAGGACATGCGGTCGCGCATCGCCGCCACGTGATTCCGAAGCGCTGCCAATCGCCTCCAGAAACTCGATCACATAGTCGACATAATCGTCGAGATCGAAGCGACCGTCGCTCAACGGCGCCTGTCGCGCATCGCGCCAGTCGGTGATGTAGACATCGGCAACCGGCAGCATCCGCTGTACCGTACCGCGCAGCAGCGTGGCGAAATGGCCGCTCATCGGCGCCACGATCAACAGCTTGGGTCCGCCCTCGACGCCTTCACGGACAAAATGCTTGAGCTGGCCGAACGGCTTTCTCAGCACGATTTCTTCACGCACCGCGACCTGACGCCCGTCGATTTCGGTCGTATCAAGACCGAAACGCGGCTTGCCGCGCGGCGCGGCGGCATGGGCGAACACCTCAAGCGCCGAGGCGAGAATCGGCCCGCCGCCGAAATAGGCAAAGGGATTCGCCGGATTATTGAGCAGGCCCGCGCCGAAATCGGCCAGCGCGCTTGCGCCCGCCAGCATCGAGCGCTGAAGTTCATAAGCATTATACAGCATCGTCAATTACAATCCCCGGCACGCCGCGTCCCTGACAACGGTGCCAAAGGATGTACATAGCGTAATGTTGCAGTGCAACGCTTTCCATACCCAAAGCTCGACATCCGGGCACGCCCCCGCACCCATGCCGGGCGCGACAGGCCCGGCACAACAGGCCCGCGCGCTCCGGTCACTCCTCGTGCACCGGCTTTCCATGCGAATCATAACAGGTCATCACGGACGGACAGACCCCGAAATAGTCCCATTTCCGCTTCCGCGCCTGAGCCAGCGTGATGTCATAATATTGGACTTCCTGAGTCTGCGCGCAAAGCAGACCATAGTTTCCGGTAATCACGACGCGGGAGTAGACCGAGATATCGGTCCCGGGCCCACGTTCAGTCAGCGCCTCGCCCGGATCGCCGTCGACCGCGGGGACGCCATGCGCCTCCTGCCCTGCAATGAATGGCTGACCATGATAACGTCCGTCATCCGCGGTAGACATTTCCACCCTCCACTCGATAGCGCGCCTCCGCCGAATCACCGCGCAAATGGACAAAAAACCGGTAGCGAACCGGATTGATCGAAACCTGACCCGGCTCGGTTGGCGGATTTGGAATTTGTTGTTTTTGAACCGATAATATCGTTACTTCCGATATGGTGCCGCCATATTGCGACACAAAGGCGCTGATCGCGAGATCTACGGCACGTTTCTCGGAAGACACTGTTTTGCTCCGGCGCGTTGCTATCAACGCATGCTGGACCATTTACGATCTTCGTCAACCATAAAAGCACCGGGCCATGTTGAGGACGATCACCCGCGCTGCTAGGGCGGCGGCATGGCTGAAACCACGCCCCCCACCGCAGCACCGCCCCGCAAATTGTCCAGTCTGACGATCGTCTGGGGGTATACCCGCCGTTATCCGCTGCAACTGGCGCTGGCGATCGTTTCGCTGCTGCTTGCTGCCGGGGCGACATTGTGGATCCCGCGCACGTTCAAGGAAGTGGTGGACAAGGGGTTCGGCCCGGATTCCGATCCGGCCCATATTGGCGGCTATTTCCAGGGGCTGTTGCTGGTGGTGGTCGTGCTGGCCTTTGCCACCGCCCTGCGCTTCTATTTCGTGTCCTGGCTGGGTGAACGGACCGTGGCCGACATGCGGACTGCCGTTCATCGCAACCTGCTGCGCCTGCCCCCGCGCTGGTTCGAAGAGAACCGGCCATCGGAAATCGCCAGCCGCCTGACCGCCGATACCGCAGTGGTCGAACAGATCGTCGGCACCACCGTGTCGGTCGCGCTGCGCAACCTGCTGATCGCGGTCGGGGGCACGCTGTATCTGTTCGTGCTGGCCCCGAAGATCGCGGCCTATCTGCTGATCGGCATTCCGGTGATCGTGCTGCCGATCATGTGGCTGGGCGGGCGCGTGCGCCGCTTTTCGCGCACCAGCCAGGATCGCGTCGCCGATATCGGATCGATCGCGTCGGAAACGCTCGGCGCGATGCGGATCGTTCAGGCATTCGGGCAGGAAGTGCGCGAGGGCGAGCGGTTCCAGGCCGCCGTCGATCGCGGCTTTTCCACGGCACGGATGCGGTTTGCGACCCGCGCGGTGATGACGGCCTTGGTCATCTTCGCGCTGTTCACCGCGATCACCCTCATCATGTGGGACGCGGTCTATGGCGTTGCACAGGGCCGGATTTCGGGCGGGTCGATCACTGCCTTCGTCATCACCGCCGGCCTGGTCACCGGTTCGTTCGGCGCGCTGACCGAGGTTTATGGCGACCTGCTGCGCGCGTCGGGCGCCGCCGCACGGCTGGCCGAGCTATTGTCGGAGGAGCCGGAGATCGCCGCGCCCGCCAATCCGGTGGCGCTGCCCGAACCGGCGCGGGGTGCGATCGACTTCGATCATGTCACCTTCCGCTATCCCACGCGGCCCGAGGTTTCGGCGCTGAACGACTTCACCCTGTCGGTCGCGCCGGGTGAGACGGTCGCGGTGGTCGGGCCGTCGGGCGCGGGCAAATCGACCCTGTTCCAGCTGGTCCAGCGCTTTTACGATCCCGAGGCGGGCGACGTGCGCGTCGATGGCGTGCCGCTGCCCCAGGCGGACCCCGCTCAGATACGCGCGCGCATGGCGATGGTGCCGCAGGAGACGGTGATCTTTGCCGCCAGCGCGCGCGACAATCTCCGCTATGGCCGGTGGGACGCGACCGAGGAACAGATCTGGCAGGCCGCCGAGGCCGCCAATGCCGCCGAATTCCTGCGCGAACTGCCGCAAGGGCTCGACACCTTCCTCGGCGAAGACGGCGCGCGGCTGTCGGGCGGGCAGCGCCAGCGCATCGCCATCGCCCGCGCGCTGCTGCGCGATGCGCCGATCCTGCTGCTCGACGAAGCGACCAGTGCGCTGGATGCCGAAAGCGAGCGGCTGGTGCAGGATGCGCTGGAGCGGCTGATGCAGGGGCGCACGACATTGGTCATCGCCCACCGCCTCGCCACCGTGCGCGCGGCGCAGCGCATCATCGTGATGGACGAAGGGCGCATCGTCGAAACCGGCACCCATGGCGAACTGGTCGCGAAGGGCGGCCTCTACGCCCGCCTCGCCAGCCTGCAGTTCAGCGAGACAGTGTAGGCTGCCATGCGCCGCCCGGTCTATGTGCTCGGCAGCGGACTGTCACACAATGGCTCGGCGGTGCTGCTGCGCGACGGGCACGTCTGTGTCGGGATCGAGAAGGAGCGCATTACCCGGCGCAAGCATGACGGCGGCAATGACAGTGCCGCGATCGCCTATTGCCTGGAAGCCGAGGGGATCGGGCTCGACGATGTTGCGCTCGTCGTCCAGTGCGCAAATTTCGAAGTGCCCGATCGCGACCGCTACCGCGGGCCGCGCCTGTTCGAAGGACGCGCGCATCCGCCGATCGTCAGCATCTCCCACCACCTGGCCCATGCATGGAGCGCGGCGGGGACGAGCCCGTTCGACGACTGCGCGATCCTGATCGTCGATGGCTGCGGCAGTCCATTGTCGCAATGCACCGATCTTGATGGCGTGGCCCTTCCCCCTGACCTGACCGGCCCCGACGCCGCCGGCTGGCACGAAAAGGACAGTTTTTACCGGTTTGACGGGCGACGGATGACCGTCCTGCAAAAGGATTTCAGCCCGCTTGCTACCGCCGACCCGCCCGAGCGCGTCCGGCTTGAGACCACCCGGCATTCGATCGGCGGCTTCTATGCCGCGGTCAGCCATTATGTGTTCGGCAATCTCGACGATGTCGGCAAGCTGATGGGGCTGGCCCCCTATGGCCGGCCGGGCGCAATCGACCACCGCGCCTTTGACGTGCGCGCGGGGCGGTTGTTCCTCGCCGATGGGTGGCAGGCCGGGTTCGATCGCCCCGCCACCGACTATGCCGCCTTTCGCGCCGATTTCGCTTATTATGCCGATATCGCGCGTTGGGCGCAGGGAGAGGTGGAACGCGCGGTCGCGGCGTTGTTCCGCGCACGGCTTGACCGCTATCCGGCGGATCGCGTCTGCTATGCCGGCGGAGTGGCGCTGAACGCGGTCGCCAATGCCCGGCTGCTCGACGACAATATCGTCCGCGCCCTGTACATCGAACCTGCTGCCGGGGACAATGGACTGGCGCTTGGCTGTGCCTATCATGGCTGGATCGCGGTGCTTGGTCAGGACAAGGTGGCGCATGACGGCAATACCTGTTTCGGCCGTCCCTATCGTCCCGATGAGGTCAGCGCCGCGCTGGCGGATGCGCCGCGCGGCTGGATGATCGAGCGGCTGGACCGGCCTGCATTGATCGACCGCGCTGCAGCACTGCTTGCTCAGGGCAGGACGCTCGCCTGGTTCCGTGACGGCAGCGAGTTCGGCCCGCGCGCGCTGGGGCGCCGCAGCATCCTGGCGCATCCCGGCACGCCCGGCATCGGCGACCATATCAACGCGAACATCAAATTTCGCGAGGATTTCCGCCCCTTTGCCCCCGCTGTGCTGCCCGAACATGCGGCACGCTGCTTCGTCGCAGGGCGCGACAGTCCGTATATGATCCTGATCGACCGCACCCGGCCCGAGCAGGCCGAAACGCTCGCCAATGTCACGCATGTCGACGGCACCGCGCGGGTGCAGACCGTCGATCGGCGCTGGAACCCCGCCTTCGCCGACCTGCTCGAAGCGTTTCATGCGGCGAGCGGCGTGCCGGTCCTGCTCAACACCAGCCTCAACCGGCGCGGCCAGCCGATGGTCGAGCGCCCCGAAGAGGCCGTGGCGCTGTTTGCGGAGACGGCGCTGGATGCGCTGGTGCTTCAGGACGTTCTGATCACCAAGCCGCGTTAGCGCGAGAGATACCACGCCGCGAAGGCGAGCACTGCCGCCAGCGCCAGTGCAACCTTCAGCTTGGGATTGCGCGACGGCAAACGCTCGCTGCCCATGCGGTCGAGGTCGAACCAGTAATGCGCCGGATGGGCTTCGCGGATCACGCCGCTCGCGCGCAGCCGGTCGAATGCCGCGCGCTCGACCGGGCCGGGCGCATATTCGATCGCGCTGCCGGGCGAAATCGCGCGATGCTCCGCGAAATGGCGCTGGACGCGAAACTGGCCAAGATCGGATGCGCCGTTGAGCGGCATGATGTGCGGGTCTCCGTTGAAGCGCCGCCGATAGTCGCGACGCACGCCGACGGTTTCAAGCCCGCTGCCCCGCTTCCCAATGTTTCGAAACCACGGTACGCTCGGGCAAAAGCTGGGAGAGGATGGCATGACCCGCGAATTCGATCTGATCGTCTATGGCGCAACCGGCTTCACCGGCCGCCTCGTCGCCGAATATCTGGCGCAGCGTTACGGCGACGGGTCGCTGCGCTGGGCAATGGCAGGGCGGTCGCTGACCAAGCTCGAACAGGTCCGCAACGAAATCGGCGCGCCGGCGGACACCCCGCTGCTCACCGCCAATGCCGACGACCCCGCTGCACTGCGCGCGCTCACCGCGCGGGCGACGGTCGTGCTGACCACGGTCGGGCCGTATCAGCTTTATGGCAATGATCTGGTCGCGTCCTGTGTCGAGACCGGCACCGCCTATGTCGATCTGTGCGGCGAGCCCAACTGGATGCACGACGTGATCGCGCGGCATCAGGATGCGGCAAAGGCCAGCGGCGCGCGCATCGTGCTGTCGTGCGGGTTCGATTCGATCCCGTTCGACCTGGGGGTATGGACCGCCGAGCGGGCGGCGATCGCCAAATGGGGCCGCCCCGCCCCGCGCGTAAAGGGCCGCGTCCGCAAGATGCAGGGCACTTTCTCCGGCGGTACCTTTGCCAGCGGCAAGGCGACCGCAGCGGCGGCGGCAAAGAACCCGGCGGTGTTCAAGATACTGCTCGACCCGTTCGCGCTCACCCCCGGCTTCACCGGCCCGGATCAGCCCAAGGGCGTGATGCCCGAATATGACGCGGCGGTCGACGGCTGGGTCGCGCCGTTCATGATGGCGGTGATCAACACCAAGAATGTGCATCGCACCAACTTCCTGGCCGGCCACCCCTATGGCACCGACTTCCGCTATGACGAGATGATGGTCGCGCCGGGCTTGGGCGACATCGGCAAGGCGGCGGCGGAGGCGATCGCCAAGATGAATCCGATGAACGCCGACAAGGGCCCCGCCCCCGGCGAAGGCCCGTCGAAGGAAGAGCGCGAGGCGGGCTCCTACGAAATCGACTTCATCGCGGAGATGCCAACCGGGGAGTCGCTCACCTGCACCGTCACTGGCGACCGCGACCCCGGCTATGGATCGACGTCGAAGATGATCGCCGAGGCAGCATTGTGCCTGATCCGGGACGTTGCAGGCGACGGTGGCGTGTGGACCCCGGGCGCGCTGATGGCCGAGCCGTTAAAGGCGCGGCTGGAGGCGAATGCGGGGCTGAAATTCGTGGTGAAGCCCTAACCGACGTAGAAGAAGGTCATCAGCACCAGCGCCAGCACGACCGACACGGCGATGACCAACGGAGCCATCTTGCGCCGGTGATGCAGGATCACCGCGTCGAGCACGCGCAGGTCGAGCCAGTAATAGCCCTGCCCTTCGCGCCGGATCACGCGCTGCGCGATCAGCTTGTCGAACACCGGCTTCAGCTCCTCGGGCGGGGTGTAGAGGATGGTGTCCAGCGGGGTGATCGCATGGTTCGCACAGAAATGCGCGACGATCTTCCGCCGCGCGCGCGCAAATTTGGTGATCGGCACCGATTCGACGACCGCCATCAGCGCTTGCGCCCCTGATGCTTGATGTTCGCCGGACGCCCGCGCCGCTTCAGAGGGCGCGGCGGGCCAGCCTTGCGCCGCTCGCCATCGGGACGCGGCCCGGACCCGCTCCCCTTGCCGTCCGGCAGTTCGAAACGCAGCGCGCCCGACACCGGGTTCGCCTCGACCAGCTTCAATTGCAACCGCTGGCCCAGCGCGAATTCCGCGCCCGTCTCCTCGCCGACCAGCCGTTGCCCGGCTTCGTCATAGCGGAAATATTCGCGGCCCAGGTCGCGCGCGGGGACCAGCCCGTCGCCACCGATCCCGTCGACCGTCGCGAAGAAGCCAAAGCTCTGCACCCCGGTGATCCGCGCATCCAGCACTTCGCCGACATGGCTCGCCAGATAGGCGGCGACATAGCGGTCGATCGTGTCGCGCTCCGCCTCCATCGCGCGGCGCTCCAGCTTGCTGATCAGCTCGCCGGTCCGCTCCATGTCCTTGTCCGCGGGCAGTTCGCCGCCCGGCCCCAGCTTGAACGCCTCGGTCAGTGCGCGATGGACGACAAGGTCGGCATAGCGGCGGATCGGCGAGGTGAAGTGCGCGTAGCTGCCCAGCGCCAGCCCGAAATGCCCGGCATTTTGCGGGCCGTAATAGGCCTGGGTCTGCGTGCGCAGCACCTGGGTCATCACCTCGGCGTGGAAATCGGCTTCCTTGGTCCGCGCGATGACATGGTTGAACGTCCTGGGCCGGATCACCTGTCCCAGCGCAAATTCGACATCGAGCGTCTTGAGATACTCCTTGAGCGCGACCAGCTTCTCGCGGCTGGGCGGCTCGTGAATGCGGTACATCACCGGCGCCTTCTTCTTCTCCAGCGCCTTCGCCGCCGCGACATTGGCGGCGATCATGTAATCCTCGATCAGCTTGTGCGCGTCGAGCCGCTCGCGCGGCGCGACTGACAGGATGCGGCCCTTCTCATCCAGCACGATCCGCCGTTCGGGCAGGTCGAGGTCGAGCGGCTCCCGCTTCGCCCGCGCCTTGTTGAGCGCGGCCCAGCAATCCCACAGGGGGCGCAGCGCGCTCTCGGTCAGCGAATGTTCCGCCGAGCCGTCGATCGCTGCCTGCGCATCCTCATAGGCAATGTTCGCCGCCAGCTTCACCACCGCGCGGCTGAACCGCCAGTCCCTGATCTCGCCATCCGCGCCGATCCGCATATGGCACGCCAGCGCCGCGCGCTCGACACCCTCCTTCAGCGAACACACATCCGCCGACAGTATTTCGGGCAGCATCGGCACGACGCGGTCGGGGAAATAGACGCTGTTGCCCCGCTTGCGCGCCTCGCGGTCCAGCAGCGATCCGGGGCGGACATAGAAGCTGACATCGGCAATCGCCACGATCGCCTTCCACCCGCCCTTGTTGGCGGGATCGTCGTCGGGCGTGGCCCACACCGCATCGTCATGGTCGCGCGCATCGGCCGGGTCGATCGCGACGATCGGGAGATAGCTCAAATCCTCCCGCCCCTCCCCCAGCGGCTGTTTCGCCACCCGCTCCGCCTCGGCGAGCAGTTCTTCGGAGAAGATGTGCGGGATTTCATGCTTGTGGATCGCGATCAGCGAAAAGCTGCGCGGCGCGAAGGGATCGCCCAGAATCTCGCTGACCTTGGCGAACAGGCGCGGGCCCTTGCCCGTCACTTCGGCCATCACCAGGTCGCCCGGCTCGGCGCCATTGCGGTCGGAGATGACGGGGCTGGTGCGCTCCTTCTTGTCCAGCCCCTGCAGATAGAGCCGCCCGCCCTCTTCATGCACGACGCCCAGCACCGCGGCGTCGCCCTTGGCGAGCTTCTTCATCGGGTGGGCGATCAGGCCCTTCCCTGCCTCTTCGGTGCGGGCAAGGATGCGATCGCCGACGCCCAGCGCGCCGCCCGGCCCGCGCTTTTCGCGCACGCGCAGGCGCGGGACCGGAATGCCCTCGGCCTCCCAGCGTTCGGGCACCGCCCAGACGGTATCGCCATCGGCCTCGACCACGCGCAGCACCGTCACCTTGGGCACGCCGCCCATCTTGTGAAAGGCGCGGCCGGGGGCGACGTCGATCAGCCCCTCGTCGCTCATGTCCTTGAGCAGCGCCTTGAGCGCGATTTTTTCCTGCGCGGACAGGCCAAAGGCGCGCGCGATCTCTCGCTTTCCTGCGGGTTGATCCGACGCGGTGATGAAATCGATGATCTGTTGGCGGGTCGGCAGGCCCGGAACGGGCTTCGACGTTGCGTTTTTCTGTTTTGCCATTGGCGGCCAGCATAGCCCTTCACCGCCGCAAAACCAAATGCGCTGCCGGAAATTGCCTGTGGCCGCGCCCCGCATGCGCGCGACGGTCCTATGATTGGATCAGTCCCCCTCTGCCCAGTGAGCCATGCCGATGCGCCTCAATCGCCGCCATCTCTTCGCCGCCGTCGCCGCTGGTGGCGCAGCGCTCGCCACCCGTCCCCTGATCGCATCCGAAAGCGGACATGGCGCATCGGCGATCACGCCCGACGCGGCGCTCGCCACGCTCAAAAAGGGCAATCAGGCCTTCACCATGGGCCGCGCGTTCAACTATGGCCTGAACGACGCCCAGCGCCGCGCCTTCCTCGCCGGCCAGCACCCGTTCGCGACGATCGTCTGCTGTTCGGACAGCCGCGCCGCGCCGGAACAGATTTTCGAGACGGGCGTCGGCCAGCTCTTCGTGGTACGCAACGCTGGCAGCACCGCCGCCAACGCACAGGCGATGGGCAGCATCGAATATTCGGTGCTGCACCTCGGCGTCCCGTTGGTCGTCGTGCTCGGCCATTCGGCGTGCGGCGCGGTCAAGGCCGCGATCGAGGTGGTGGACAAGGACGCGAAGCTGCCGGGCAGCCTCGGCCAGATGGTCGAACCGATCGTCCCGGCGGTACATACCGCACAGCATGTTCCGGGCGATCTGGTCGAAAATTCGATCCGCGAAAATGTGCATCAGGTCGTGCACGACCTGCGCGCGCCCAGCCAGCGCCTGCTCGCCGCACCGCGCCGCGCGGGCAAGCTCAAGATCGTCGGGGCGGAATATCATCTGGCGTCGGGCATCGTCGAGTTTTTCGACGTCGAATAGGCGGGTCGCTTTCCGCCGCGTCGCCGCATAGGGTGCGACGGTGTCCTGTGACCTGCTCATCATCGGCGGCGGCATCAATGGCTGCGCGATCGCGCGCGAGGCCGCGTTGCTGGGGCTCAAGGTCGTGCTGGTCGAGCGTGACACGCTCGCCGCGCATACCTCATCGGCGTCGAGCAAGCTGATCCATGGCGGGCTGCGCTATCTCGAAACCTATGAATTCCGGCTGGTGCGTGAGGCTTTGGTCGAGCGGGAGCGGATGCTGGCGACCGCGCCGCAGCTGATCCGCCCGATGGCATTCGTCCTGCCGCACGCCCATGCTGTGCGCCCGCGCTGGATGGTCCGCGCGGGCCTGTATCTCTACGATCTGCTCGGCCTCGGCTCTTCGCTGCCGCGCTCGCAATCGCTGCGCCACGACGACCCGCGCCTTGCGCCGCTGACGGCGGGGAGCAGCGGCTTTCTCTATTGGGACGCACAGGTCGATGATGCGGCTTTGGTCCGCGCCAATGCCCAGGATGCGGCGGCGAATGGGGCAGAGATCATCACCGGAGTCGCTGTTACCGGAGCCGAGCGCAACAATGATCGCTGGGCGGTAATGCTCTCCGACGGGCGGCGGGTGGCGGCGCGCGCCATCGTCAACGCCGCCGGGCCATGGGTCCGCGCGTTGCTCGACACGCTCGGTGTCGCGACCACCAGCGGCCTGCGGCTGATCAAGGGCAGCCATATCACGGTGCCAGCGCTGTGGGAGGGCGACCATGCCTATATCCTGCAACAGCCCGACCGCCGCGTGGTCTTTGCCGCGCCATGGCGGGGGGAGACGATGATCGGCACCACCGACGTTCCCGTGGATCACCCCGGCGATGCGGGCATCGATTCAGACGAGATTGCCTATCTCTGCGCCGCCGCGAACCGCTATTTCCGGCGCCAGATCACGGCTGCGGACGTGACCGGCACCTGGTCCGGCATCCGCGCTTTGTACGACAATGGCGCGGACGAGGCGCGGACCGTGACGCGCGACTATCATCTCGACCTCGACACACGCGCCGCGCCGATCCTGTCGGTGTTCGGCGGCAAGATCACCACCGCCCGCGCGCTGGCCGAGCATGCCCTGTCGAAACTGGCGCCCGAACTCGGGTTCACTGCCCGGCCTGTGACGCGCGATCGCCTGCTGCAGAATCAATAGGCGCGCGCGACCAGAATCCGCTCGACCGCCGGCTTGCCGGTGAAGATGCACGCGCCATCCGCCGGCGCGGCATCAAGCGGCACGTTGCGGAAGGTCAGCTTGAGCGCCTTGATCCGCTCGACCACCGCGTCCAGCTCCGCGCCCTCGGGCTTGCTCCACTGCACCTCGACCCAGCCCGGATATTTCCCCGACCCCTCGAAATGCGCCTTGAGCGCGTCGAAACTGTCGACTCCGCGCACGATATTCGCATCCAGCCGCGCGCGCGCATCGGCGTGCAGCCCGGCCTGGATCTCCTCCAGCAGCGCCGCCGCGCCCGCGACGAAATCGTCCTTCGCCACCACCGCGCTGTCGAGCTTGCCGTCCTCGCGATACAGCCGGTCGCGGCGGATGACGGAGACATTGCCGCCCGCCATGTCGCGCCCGCCGACCTCGATCACCACCGGTGCGCCCTTCTTGACCCAGCCCCAGCGCTTGGTCGCGGCCTTGACCGCCTTGAGGTCGAGCAGAGCGCGCACCGGCTCGCTCAGCGCGCTCTGCTTGGCCAGCTCGGCCTGCAGCCCCTTGCAATAATCGATCAGCGCGGCGTCCTCGTCGGTGTCGCGCAGCATGGGCACGATCACGATCTGCCACGGCGCGATGCGCGGCGGCACGCGCAGCCCGTCATCGTCGCCATGGACCATGATGACGCCGCCGATCATCCGCGTCGACACGCCCCAGCTGGTCGTCTGCGCCAGCTCCTGCACGCCTTCGGCATTCTGGTATTTGATGCCCTGTGCGCTGGAGAAGGTGGTGCCAAGGAAGTGGCTGGTGCCCGCCTGCAGCGCCTTGCCATCCTGCATCATCGCCTCGATGCTGTAGGTCGCGACCGCCCCGGGGAAGCGCTCATTCTCCGGCTTCTCGCCCGCAACGACCGGCATCGCCAGACACGTCTCCGCGAACTCGCGATAGACCTCCAGCATCTTCATCGTCTCTTCGCGCGCCTCGTCGACCGTGGCGTGGGCGGTATGCCCCTCCTGCCACAGGAACTCGGCGGTGCGCAGGAACATGCGGGTGCGCATTTCCCAGCGCACGACATTGGCCCATTGGTTGATAAGGACCGGCAGGTCGCGCCACGACTGGACCCAGCGCGCCATCGCCGCGCCGATCACCGTTTCCGACGTCGGGCGGACAACCAGCGGCTCCTCCAGCTTCGCGTCGGGATCGGGCACCAGCCGCCCGTCCTTCTGCACCAGCCGGTGGTGAGTGACGACCGCCATCTCCTTGGCAAAGCCGTCGACATGCTCGGCCTCTTTCTCGAAATAGCTGAGCGGGATGAACAGCGGGAAATAGCAATTCTCGTGCCCCGTCGCCTTGATGCGATCGTCGAGCAGCCGCTGGATCCGCTCCCAGATGCCATAGCCCCATGGCCGGATGACCATGCACCCGCGCACGCCGCTTTCCTCGGCCATATCGGCTTCGGTGATGACGGCCTGATACCAGGCGGCGAAATCCGCTTCGCGGGTGACGTTGAGTGCGCGTTTGATCATGGGAAGGGCGATTAGCGCGCGATTTGGGACACGTCACGTCCCTTCACGCCTTGCCGCACCGCGGCGTCGTCTCTAGGCAGGCGCGGTGCATCGTGATCGCGTCCTTACCGGCCTTGGCCTTCGTCTGCTTGCCATCCTGATGCTGTCAACCATGGGCGCGCTGATCAAGCTGGCGGAAAATGCCGGCGCGCATCTCGCCGAAATCATGCTGTTCCGTCAGCTGTTCGCGGTCCCCTTCATCCTCGCCTGGATCGCCGCCGGCCCGGGACTGCGTTCGATCCGCACGCGCCGCTTCGGCCTGCACATCAACCGGACCGCAATCGGGCTCGCCGGGATGGTATTCAATTTCGGCGCGGTGATGCTCCTGCCGCTGGCCGAAGCGACCTCCATTTCCTTTACCGCCCCGATCTTTGCCACGATTCTGGGCGCGGTGGTGCTGCATGAAAAAACCGGCTGGCGTCGCTGGGCTGCGGTCGTGGCGGGATTTGTCGGCGTGCTGCTGGTCGCACAGCCCGGCGACGGGCATATCCCGATCATCGGCGCGCTATCGGGTCTCGCCGCGGCCTTTTTCGTCGCGCTGATCGCGATCCAGCTGCGCCAGATGGCCAAGACCGAACGCCCGGCAACGACCGTCTTCTGGTTCTCGACCCTGTCGGTACCGCCGCTCGCCATCGCCTACCCGTTCTTCGCGCAACTGCACGACTGGCAGACCTTTGCGATCCTGATCGGCATCGGCCTGATCGGCGGCGCGGGCCAGCTCGCGCTGACCGCCGCGCTGCGCTTTGCCCCGGTCTCGGCGGTGGTGCCGATGGACTATTCCAGCCTGATCTGGGCGACGCTCTATGGCTATGTGCTGTTCGGCGTGCTGCCCAGCCAATGGACCTGGATCGGCGCCCCGATCATCGTCGTCAGCGGCCTCTACATCGCCTGGCGCGAGCAGCGGCTGGGGCTGGCGCGGCGTGCGGGTCCGGTGGCGGACGATTAGCGCCTATTCGGGCTGGCTAGAGGCATCGTGATTGCCATGGCGCCGTTTTCAGTTAGGCGGCACCGGCGCGCTACCCCCGGACAGGCCGCAGTTCCGCCTTCAGATTCATGAACTCATGCAGCCCCCACGGCCCCAGCTCGCGGCCATGGCCGGACAGCTTCACCCCGCCAAACGGTGCACCCGGCACCGACGCCAGCATCTGGTTCACCGCGGTCATCCCCGCCGCGATATCACGCACCAGCCGCGACTGCTCCCCGGCATCGTTGGTCCACACGCTCGACCCCAGCCCATAGGGCACATCATTCGCCAGCGCGATCGCCTCATCCAGCGACTCCGCCCGGAACAGCATCGCCACGGGCCCGAAAACCTCCTCTTTCGCGAACTCCGCCGCAGGATCGACCCCAGTCAGCACGCCCGCCCGCATCCACGCGCCATCGCGCTCGATCTTCTCGCCGCCATGCAGCACCGCGCCCGCCGCGGTCGCCCGCTGCAACTGCTCCAGCACCGTATCGCGCTGCTCGACGCTCGACAGCGGCCCCATCTCGACCCCGTCCTCCATCGGATCGCCGATCGTCACCGCATCCATCGCCGCGACGAACTTCTCCGCGAATACGTCATAGACATCAGCATGCACGATCATCCGCTTGGCACAGATACAGCTCTGCCCGGCATTCTGGACGCGCGCCGTCACCGCCGCCTTCACCGCCGCGTCCAGATCGGCCGATGGCATGACGACGAACGGGTCCGACCCGCCCAGTTCCAGCACCACCTTCTTGAGCGCCCGCCCCGCCGCCTCCGCGACCTTGGCCCCCGCCTCCTCGCTTCCGGTCAGCGTCACCGCGACCACGCGCGTGTCGGCGATGATCCGCGCCACCTTGTCCGACTTGACCGCCAGATTCTGGAACAGCCCGTCCGGCGCCCCCGCCGCGCTGACCATCTGCTGGATCAGCGCCGCGCACCCCTGCGTCAGCGACGCATGCTTCAACAACCCGACATTCCCCGCCAGGATCGTCGGCGCCAGCCAGCGCACCACCTGCCAGTATGGAAAATTCCACGGCATGATCGCCAGCACCGGCCCGAGCGGCAACCAGTGCGTCACCACCCGCCCGGTCGGCAGCGTGATCTCCTCCCCCTTCAGAAACGCCGGCCCATGCCCGGCATAGTAACGGAACCCCGCGACGCATTTCTC
This sequence comes from uncultured Stakelama sp., assembly GCA_964393565.1. GTDB lineage: Bacteria > Pseudomonadota > Alphaproteobacteria > Sphingomonadales > Sphingomonadaceae > Sphingomonas. Next base: position 17,892 of record CAYMUJ010000009.1, read on the forward strand.
GACCTCGGCCACCGCCGACGCCCGCGTCTTGCCCATTTCCCGCACCGCCGTCTCGGCCAGATGCATCGTGTTCGCCTCGAACCGGTCGGCAATCGCATTCAGCAACGCCACGCGCTGCGCGACCGGACTGACCCGCCACGACGCAAATGCCGCATCCGCCCGCACCAGCGCCGCCTCGACGCCATCGCTGTCCAGTTCCGCGAAGCTCTCGCCTTCCTCGCCCGTCGCCGGATTGATGCTGGTAAACATGCGCGCACTCCTTCGCAGGCTATATGGGAACGCTCCGCCAATCGCGGGAGGTTGAATTGGTTCCGCCGCCATCGCATAGCATCGCCATGACCGACCAGACCGACATCGCCGCCCTGTCCTTTGAGGACGCCCTTCGCGAACTTGAGCGGATCGTCGGACAGCTCGAAACCGGCGATGTGCCGCTCGATCAGGCGATCACCTTGTACGAGCGCGGCGACGCGCTGCGCCGCCAGTGTCAGGCGCGGCTCGACGCGGCCCAGGCGCGGATCGAACAGGTGCGCGCCGACGCCAGCGGCAACGTCACCGGCACCACCCCCTTCGCAGCAGGATGAGCGCGGACGTGGCCGACGCCAGCCAGACCCTCGAATCCGCGCTGCGCGATGTCGCGGCGGAGATCGACCGCCAGTTCGACCAGTTCCTCGCGGTCCCCGCCGACCCGCGCGCGCGCCTCTATGAAGCGATGCGCCACGCCGCAATCGGCGGCGGCAAGCGCCTCCGCCCGCTGCTCACCTTTGCCACGGCGCAATTGTTCGCGGTCGACCGCCGCTGCACCGCGCGCGTGGCGACGGCGATCGAGGCGATCCATGTCTATTCGCTGATCCATGACGATCTGCCCGCGATGGACGATGACGATATGCGCCGCGGCAAGCCGACGGTGCACAAGGCCTTCGACGAAGCAACCGCGATCCTCGCCGGCGACTGCCTCCACGCGCTCGCCTTCGAAATCCTCGCCGATCCCGCCACCCATGCCGACCCGTTCGTCCGCGCCGAGCTGATCGCCGATCTGGCCCAGGCATCCGGCCCCGCCGGCATGGCGGGCGGGCAGATGATGGATCTGGTCGCGGAGAATACCAGCTTCGACCTCGCCACCGTCACAAGGTGCCAGGCGCTCAAGACCGGCGCGCTGATCGCCTGCTCGGTCGAGGCCGGCGCGATCCTCGGCCGCCTGCCGCCGGAGGGGCGCACGGGCCTGCGCGGCTATGCCCGCGACATCGGCCTCGCCTTCCAGATCGCCGACGACATCCTCGACGTTGAGGGCGATCAGGACGCGGTCGGCAAACAGCTGCGCAAGGATGAGGCGGCGGGCAAGGAAACCTTCCTCTCGCTGCTCGGCATCGACCGCGCCCGCGAACAGGCACGGCTGCTGGTCGATCAGGCGATCGCCCATCTCCACAGCTACGGCCCCGAAGCCGACCTCCTCCGCGCCATCGCCCGCTTCGTGCTGGAACGCGACCGGTGACAAAACCCCGCGTCATCCCCGCGAACGCGGGGACCCATCTCCCGAACGCGCCTCAAGCGTGACAGCAAGATGGGCGGCTGGGTCTATATCCTCGCCAACCGCAAGAATGGCACGCTCTACACTGGAGTGACCGCAGATATCGCCGCCCGAATGGTCCAACACCGTGAAGGCACTGGAAGCCGCTTCGTCGCGCAATATGGCGTCACCCGTCTGGTCTACGCCGAGCCGCACGACGACATCACCACTGCAATTGCTCGAGAAAAGATCATCAAGAAGTGGCGGCGCGCATGGAAGATCGAACTGATCGAACGCGACAACCCGGACTGGCGCGACTTGTTCTTCGACATCAACCGCTGATTATGCTGATAGCGCACGAGATGGGTCCCCGCGTTCGCGGGGATGACGATAGCAGAGGGGCATAAACCCATGACCACCCGTACCGGCGTCTATCCAGGCACCTTCGATCCGATCACGCTCGGCCATATGGACATCATCCGGCGCGGCGCGAAGCTGGTCGACCGGCTCGTCATCGGCGTCACCACCAACCCGTCGAAAAACCCGATGTTCACGGTCGAGGAACGGATGGACATGGTCCGGCGCGAAGTCGCGGATATCGATGGCGACATCCATGTCGTCAGCTTCGATTCGCTGCTGATGGACTTTGCCGAACGTGAAGGCGCGAACATGATCGTCCGCGGCCTGCGCGCCGTCGCCGATTTCGAGTACGAATATCAGATGGCGGGCATGAACCAGCAGCTCAACGGCCGCATCGAAACCGTGTTCCTGATGGCCGATGTCTCGCTTCAGCCGATCGCCAGCCGTCTGGTCAAGGAAATCGCGATGTTCGGTGGCGAGATCGGCAGATTCGTCCCGCCGACAGTGCGCGACGAAGTGGTCGCCCGCGTGGAAAAGATCGGCCGCAAGGGCAGCTGATCGCCCTTTCCAATCCTCCCCCGCCAGGGGGGAGGATGAAAATGGAACGCATCGTCCAACCCCTTGCAATGTTGGAAATTCCCTGATTGAGTGAGTCACAGGCGGCTGCCCGCCCCCGGCTCCGTCACGAACCGGGCGCGTGGATCGCGATCGTGTAAAGCCAGTGTAAACTTCCGCGCGCGACGCCCGCCGCATTCACTTTGCCGCAAGCGGCGATTTGCTCTAAGCCGCTCCAGTTTTGTAAGTCCGGTGGGGATGTCGATGCGTCTTGTTGCCCTGTTTCTTGCCCTGCTGACCTCGCTGTTCGCGATGCCTGCTGCTGCTCAATATGTGCCAGCTCCGGCCGGTCGCGCGACTCCGCCCGCAACGACGGACAAAGAGAATCTGTGGATTCTCGACCTGTCGACCGGCGGCCGCGTCACCATCTGGCTGCGCCCCGATGTCGCGCCCAAGGCGGTCGCGCGGATCAAGGAACTGACTCGCCGCAAATTCTATGACGGCCTGCTGTTTCACCGCGTGATCGACGGCTTCATGGCACAGGGCGGCGATCCCAGGGGCGACGGCACCGGCGGCAGCGACCTGCCCGACCTGCCCAAGGAGTTCAACTACCTCCCCCATGTGCGCGGTGCGGTCGCGGCGGCACGTGCGGAGGATGAAAATAGCGCGAACAGCCAGTTCTTCATCATGCTGGCCCCGCGCCTTCAGCTCGACCAGAAATACACCGTGTTCGGCCGTGTGCTCGACGGCATGCAATGGGTCGATGCGATCCCGCGCGGCGAGCCGCCGGCGGACCCCGCCCGCGTCGTCCACGCCTATATCGCCGCCGACAATCCCCCGCCCTTCACGGCGGCACCGGCAACCCCGGTCGCGGAACCGGCGGCACTCCCGGCCGGCCCGGGCAAGTGACTCCAATCCTCCCCTGCGATGCGGGGGAGGAATGAGACAGACCCAATGAACGTCGACCTGTTCGATTTCGATCTGCCGCCCGAGCGGATCGCGCTGCGCCCGGCAAGTCCCCGCGATTCGGCCCGCCTCCTCCTGCTCGACGGCGCCGGAGCAGATGGGCGCACCGAAGACCGCATCGTCACCGACCTCCCCGCCCTGCTCCGCGCCGGGGACATGCTGGTGTTCAACGACACCCGCGTCATCCCCGCCCAGCTCGAAGGCATGCGGGGCGAAGCGCGGATCGGCGCAACGCTGCACAAGCGCGAAGGACCGCGCCACTGGATCGCCTTCATCCGCAACGCCAAAAGGCTGAAGGTCGGCGACAGCATCGATTTCGGCAACGACGTCACCGCAACCGCCGAGGCACGCCACGACGATGGCAGCTTCACGTTGTTCTTCCCCGGCGACGAACCGGTCGAACTGCTGCTGGAACGCGCCGGGCGCATGCCGCTCCCGCCCTATATCGCCGCCAAGCGTCCGACCGACGCACGCGACGCCGACGATTACCAGACGATGTTCGCCAACGAACCCGGCGCCGTCGCCGCGCCGACTGCGGCGCTGCACTTCACCCCCGGGCTGATGGCCGCGCTCGACGCCGCCGGGATCGGTCACACCATGCTGACGCTGCATGTCGGCGCGGGGACCTTCCTGCCGGTCAAGGCCGACGACACCGACGACCACAGGATGCACGCCGAATGGGGCCGCATCGACGCCGCCACCGCCGACCGGCTCAATGCCGTCCGTGCCGCCGGGGGCCGGGTGATCGCCGTCGGCACCACCAGCCTGCGCCTGATCGAAAGCGCGGCGGGCGAAGACAAGATCATCCGCCCGTTCGAAGGCGATACATCGATCTTCATCACCCCCGGCTACCGCTTCCGCGGCATCGACGGCCTGGTGACCAACTTCCACCTGCCGCGCTCGACCCTGTTCATGCTGGTATCGGCGCTGATGGGGCTGGATCGGATGCAGGCCGCCTATGCCCATGCCATCGCCACCGGCTATCGCTTCTACAGCTATGGCGATTCGAGCCTGTTGCTCCCGGAGACCCGCGCATGATCGTCGCCCTCGCCCTGTTCGCCGCGACCCAGACCGCGCCCGTGCCTCCGCCCCAGCCGGAGGCTGCCCCCGCCCCGATCCCGCTGATGATCGCCGAGCCGGTGGCGATGGCCATCGCGACGTTCGACAGCGATCAGGACGGCATCGTCACCCGCGCCGAATTCGACGCCGGGGTGCGCCGCAGTTTCGAACTCAGCGCGAAGGGCCAGCCATCGCTCGGCTATATCGCGTTCGGCGACTGGGCGGAGCGGTGGCTCGGCAACCGCAACGCCCTGCCCAGCCCGTTCGAGGTCGATGGCGATGGCGACAATCGCATCACCCTGCCCGAGCTGCAGGCGCGGTTCGACCTGTTCTTCACCCGTTTCGACGCCGACAAGGACGGCGCGCTGCGCCGCAGCGAATTGCTGACGGTGCGCGCCATGCCGACGCCCGGCGAGCGTGGTGGTGACAGGAAACGCCCCCCGCGCGACCGCTGAATCGATGTGCTGGCATCTTCTGCCGCACTGCGGCTAAGGTTGGCGCAATGCACGGCTCTCACCATCATCACGGCCCCGCCGGGCATAGCCATTCGGGCCATGGGCACAGCCATGCGCATAGCCACGCACCCGCCGATTTCGGCCGCGCCTTCGCGATCGGCACCGTGCTCAACCTCGGCTTCGTGCTGGTCGAGGGGCTGGCGGGCATCGCCACCGGATCGATGGCGCTGCTCGCCGATGCCGGGCACAATCTCTCCGACGTTCTCGGCCTGTTGATCGCCTGGGGCGGCGCATCGCTCGCCAAGCGCCCGGCGTCGCGCCGCTTCACATACGGGCTGAGCAGCTCCACCATCCTCGGCGCGCTCGCCAATGCCGTGCTGCTGCTGTTCGCGGTCGGCGCGATCGCGCTGGAGGCGGTACAGCGGCTCGGTTCCCCTGCCCCCGTCCCCGGCGCCACGGTGATGATCGTCGCCGCGATCGGCATCGTCATCAACACCGCCACCGCGCTGCTGTTCATGCGCGGCAGCACGCATGACCTCAACATCCGCGGCGCCTATCTGCACATGGCGGCCGACGCCGCCGTCTCGGCCGCAGTCGTGGTCGGCGGGGCGCTGATCCTGTTCACCGGCAAGGCGTGGATCGACCCCGCGCTCAGCCTGCTGATCGTCGTCGTGATCCTGTGGAGCACCTGGGGCCTGTTGCGCGATTCGGTGGTGATGGCGCTGCACGCCGTCCCGCCGGGGATCGATGCGGAGAAGGTGGAGGAGACGCTGGCGACGCTACCCGGCGTGGCGCGCGTCCATGACCTGCACATCTGGCCGATGAGCACCACGCAGGTCGCACTGACCGCGCATCTCCAGATGCCGGACGGCCATCCCGGCGACGCCTTCCTCCACGATGTCCAGCACCGGCTGGAGCATGACCATGGCATCCACCACATGACGCTGCAGATCGAGATCGGCGACGGCGACCACTGCCATCTCCATGGCGGGCATGACACCGGGCATGGCTGACATGGTTCAGCCGCTGCGGCTGGTCATCTTCGATTTCGACGGCACCCTGTCCGACAGCGGCAACTGGTTCCTGTCGGTACTGGATCACCTGTCCGACCGCTACGGCTTCCGCCGCGTCCTGCCCGAAGAGGTCGAGCCGCTGCGCAAGATGCCATCGCACGACGTGATCAGCCATCTGCGCATCCCGCGCTGGAAGCTGCCCTTCATCGCCCGCTATGTCCGCAAGCTGTTCGGGCGCAACACCGACAAGGTCCATCTGTTCGCCGGCGTGACCGAAATGCTGGCGGCGATCGAGGCGATGGGCATCCCGCTCGCACTCGTCACCTCGAACAGCGAAGCCAACGCCCGCGCCGTGCTCGGCCCCGAAAATGCCGCGCGCTTCAGCTGGTGGGCATGCGGCGCGTCGCTGTTCGGCAAGGCGCCCAAATTCCGCGCGGTCCTGCGCCAGAGCGGCATCCCGCCCGAACAGATCCTCTCGCTCGGCGACGAAACCCGCGACATCGACGCCGCCCGCACAGTCGGCATTCGCTCCGCCGCAGTGCTATGGGGCTATGCCGGGCCCGAGGCGTTCGCACATCTCAACCCCGACCTCGCTTTTGCGACGCCCACCGACGTCGTCGCCCATGTCGCCGCCTCAGCCAAGATGAACCGCCAGCCATAGCGTCGGACTATCGGGATCGGTCCGCGTCACCCAGTGCCGCGTTCCACCGGGGATGAAGGCGTGATCGCCGGGGACCAGCGCCACCTCCTTCTGACCCTCGACTCGCAGGCCCGCACTGCCGCGCAGCACCACCACCCATTCGTCGGCATCCTGCACGAACGGCGCATCGTCCGGCGTCGCCTGCCCGTGCGAGACGATCCGCTCGATCCGCACCCCGCCACGCTCCAGCAACGGGGTGAACACCTCCCCGTCCCGTGCATCGGGCAGGGGCGCGAAGATGTTGCTACCGCTTTCAGCCATTGCCATTGCCCCTTCAACATCGCATCGGACGCCTATGTCCCGTTTCACCTTCACCATCCACGCCACTGACGGCAAGGCGCGCACCGGCACGATAGCGATGCAACGCGGCGAAATCCGCACCCCCGCCTTCATGCCGGTCGGCACCGCCGCCACGGTCAAGGCGATGAAGCCGCAGGATGTACGCGCATCGGGCGCCGACATCATCCTGGGCAATACCTATCACCTCATGCTCCGCCCCAGTGCCGAGCGGATCGACCGGCTCGGCGGCCTGCACGGCTTCATGGGCTGGGACCGCCCGATCCTCACCGACAGCGGCGGCTATCAGGTGATGAGCCTGTCCGAGCTGACCAAGCGCAGCGAGGAAGGGATCGTCTTCAAGTCCCACCTCGATGGCACGCGCCACATGCTCAGCCCCGAACGCTCGATGGAGATTCAGCGGCTGCTGGGGTCCAACATCGTCATGGCGTTCGACGAACTGGTTCCCACCACCTCGACGCGCGAGGTTCAGGCGGCGGCGATGGAACGCTCGATGCGCTGGGCAAAGCGGTCGCGCGACGCCTTCGACGCGGGCGGCGATCATGCCGCCAACAACGCGTTGTTCGGCATCCAGCAGGGCGCGCTCGACGAAGGGCTGCGCAAGGCCAGCGCCGACGCGCTGCTCGACATCGGCTTCGACGGCTATGCCGTGGGCGGCCTCGCAGTCGGTGAGGGACAGGAGGCGATGTTCGGCTGCCTCGATTATGCCCCCGGCCAGCTCGACCCCGCCAAGCCCCGCTACCTGATGGGCGTGGGCAAGCCCGACGACATTGTCGGTGCGGTCGAGCGCGGGATCGACATGTTCGACTGCGTCCTCCCCACCCGTTCGGGCCGCACCGGACAGGCGTTCACGCGCAACGGCCCGATCAACATCCGCAACGCGAAGTTCGCCGAGGATCAGAGCCCGCTCGACCCCGATTCGCCGGTCGCCGGATGGAGCAAGGCCTATCTCCACCACCTCGTCCGCTCGGGCGAGATTCTGGGCGCGATGCTGATGACCGAACATAATCTGTGGTTCTATCAGCAGCTGATGGCCGACCTGCGCGCCGCGATTGCCGAGGGGCGACTGACCGCCTTCGCGAATGATTTCCGTTCGGCCTATTATGGCGGTCGCGCCTGATTGCACCCGCCCCGCCGCTGTCCTACTCCTGTGCCACCAAGGAGTATCCAGTGACCGACAAGACCGACGAAACCGCCAACGAAATCACCGCCGCAGCCCGCGACGCGCGCGCGATTGCCGAACGCGCGGAAGGCACGCCCCAGCCCGGCGACGCCAGGAAATGGCCGCTGGCCAAGATCGGCATCGGCATCGGCTCCGCCGCGCTTGCCGCCGCGGTGATCTACGCCGCGCGCAGCCGCAAGAAAGACTGACGCCCTCCCACTCCCGACCGGAGACCCGCATGCGCCTGACCCGCACCGCGCTGTACCTCAGCGCCGCCCTGCTCCCCTTCGCCGCGCAGGCGCAGCAGGCGGCGCCCGCCCCTGCCGCCGCCACGCAGCCGCAGATCGCCGTCGCCCCGCTCGACTTTACCGAGCGGACCCTGCCCAACGGCCTGAAACTCTATGCGATCCGCGACACCAGCACCGCCAACGTCTCGGTCCAGGTCTGGTATGATGTCGGCAGCAAGGACGATCCGGCGGGCAGGTCGGGCTTTGCCCACATGTTCGAACATCTGATGTTCAAGGGCACGAAGAACCTGGTCGACGAACAGATGGACCGGCTGACCGAGGATGTCGGCGGCTACAACAACGCCTCGACCAATTCGGACTACACCAATTATTTCGAGGTCGTCCCCGCCAACCACCTCGAACGCCTGCTGTTCGCCGAAGCCGACCGCATGGCCAGCCTCGTAGTCGATGAGAAGGTCTTCGCATCCGAACGCGACGTGGTGAAGGAAGAGCTGCGCAGCCGCGTGCTCGCCCAGCCCTATGGCAAGCTGTTCTACGTCTATTTCCCGAACATCAGCTACAGCGTCCATCCCTATGCCCGCCCCGGCATCGGCAGCATCGAGGATCTCGACGCCGCGACGATCGACGATATCCGCGCCTTCCACGCGACCTATTATCGCCCCGACAATGCGGTTCTGGTCGTCGCGGGCAATTTCGATCCGGCCCAGCTGGACAAATGGGTAGACAAATATTTCGCACCGATCGCGAAGCCCGACCGGCCGATCCCGCGCGTCACCGTCGCCGAACCGCCCCGCACCACGGCGGTGCGCAAGACGGTCTATGAGGCGAACACCCCGCTCCCCGCGGTGCTGCTCAGCTATCAGCTGCCGCCCGACAACCATCCCGACATGGCCGCGCTCGCCGTGCTTGACGGCATCCTGTCGGGGGGTGAGAATTCGCGCCTCTACCGCAACCTTGTCTATCGCGATCAGCTGGTGGCACAGGCCGACACCTTCCTCGATTCGCGCCAGTCGACCGGCTCCTATGCAATGTATGCGATCCTCGCAGGCGGAAAGTCGGCGGAGCAGGGCGAACAGGCGCTGCGCCGCGAAATCGCCGAGCTGCGCGACAAGCCGGTCAGCGCCGCCGAACTGGCCGAGGCGAAGAACGAGATCCTGACCAGCGCGCTCAAGAGCCGCGAGACGGCGGAGGGCAAGGCATCGACCCTCGCGGCGTCGATCATCGTCAGCCGCGATCCCAGGGCGGCGGACCAGCAGCTCGCCGCCATCGCCCGCGTCACCGCCGCCGATGTCCAGCGTGTCGCGCGCCAGTATCTCGGCGACAACCAGTCTGCTGCGCTCACCTACCTCCCCGATGCGATGGCGCAGGGGGCCAAGGGCGACAGCGTCGGCATCGCCGACACGGTCAAGGTGGCGGCACTGGTCGCGCCCAAGGACATCGTGATCCATACCCAGGCGAGCCCCGAAACGCGCGTCCCGGTCCCCGCACCCGGCGCGCCGGTTTCACCGACCATTCCGACGGCGGCCGAAAGCAAGCTCGCCAACGGCATGCGCCTGATCGTGGTGGAAAAGCGTGACCTGCCGATCGTCACCGCCACCGTCGTCGCGCCCGCAGGCGGCACGCGCGACCCGGCGGGCAAGGCCGGCACGGCATCGCTCGCCGCATCGCTGCTGACCAAGGGCACGACCACCCGCTCGGCCGAACAGATCGCCCAGCAGATCGAATCGCTCGGCGGGTCGATCGGCGCCGGGGCCGATTGGGACGCCGCCTTCGCCACCGTGACGGTGAAGGCCGATCAGGTCGAACCCGCGCTCACCGTCCTTGCCGATGTCGCACGCAACCCCACCTTCGCGCAGGAAGAACTCGACCGCGCGCGCAAGCAGACGGTGGATGGCGTGTCGGTCCAGCTCACCGATCCCGCCGGGCTCGCCGGCATCGTCGCCAGCCGCGCGGTGTTCGGCACCCGCGCCTATGGCAATCTGCTCTCGGGCACCCCGACCTCGCTGCCGCGCATTACCCGCGATGACGTGGCGAGCGCCTATGCCCGCGCCTGGAGCCCCGACCAGTCGGCGCTGGTCGTCGTCGGCGACATCGCCATCAAGGACGCGACCGCACTGGCGCAAAAGCTGTTCGGCGACTGGAAGCCGGGCAATGTCACCTATGTCGCCGCACCCGTCCCTGCGGCGCCCAAGCCGCGCGTGATCGTCGTCGACCTTCCCGAAGCGGGTCAGGCCGGGGTCGTCGTCGCACGTCCCGGCATCGCGCGCACCGACAAGGATTTCTACGCGGCACAGGTCGCCAACGCCACGCTCGGCGTCGGCTTCACCTCGCGCCTCAACCGCGAAATCCGCATCAAGCGCGGCCTCGCTTATGGTGCGGGCAGCAGCGTCGACGCCCGCCGCCAGCCCGGCATCGTCACCGCCTCGACCCAGACCAAGAACCCGTCCGCGCCGGAAGTGGTCAAGCTGATCGCCGAGGAAATGTCGAAACTTGGCGCCGCCCCGGTCCCCGCCGCCGAACTCGATTCGCGCAAGGCGGTGCTGATCGGCAGCTTCGGCCGCCGCATCGAACGCACCGACGGCATCGCCGGCGCGCTCGCCGACTATGTCGCCGACGGCGTCCCGCTCGGCACGCTGCAAACCCATATCCCGTCGATCCAGGGCGTCGATCCGGCAGCGGTGCAGGCGGCGGCGAAGAAGGTGCTCGATCCCAGCAGCGCCAGCATCGTCGTGGTCGGCGACGCCAAGACGTTCGTCGACGAACTGCGCAAGGCCTACCCCCAGCTGGAGGTGATCCCGGCAAGCGCGCTCAACCTCGACAGCGCGACGTTGAAATAAAGTCTTTAAGCCCCTCCCCTTCAGGGGAGGGGCCGATATTCGTGCGCCATCTAATCTGGCTTCAGCGCGACGAACTCGGCGAGGCGCACGCCTTTACGTAGCTCTGTAGCGAACGATTCACCTAGTCCTGCGCGCTCCGCCAGTTCTTTCAGGTTCACGCCCTCAAGACGTTCAGCATGTTTAATTCCGCAGACGTGGATTGCCACAACCCGACCGCCTTTTGGTGCGGCAAGGACCGTAGCGCGAAGCTGCTCTGAAAGGTCGTTCATCTGGCAACCCTACCACGGAAAAGGCCGGCGAGTTAGGCGTGCTGCCTCACTATAAGTCATACTTTTTGCGGGGAGCATTCCCTTAATCTGTTCTAGGCGATGGATCAGCTCAGCCAAGGCACGCATCGCTAAAATTACCTTAACCATCAACCGTTTCACGCCGGGACGCGGCCGAATCGACAGCTGAAATTAAACCTCCGCCACGCTATCTGACCCTCTCGGGATTCTCCCGGCGGGACGAACATGCTGCGGCGGATGACACGGGTACAGCTGAGGGGCCTTGCGGCGGCGCTGATCGCGTCGCTGATCGGTGTCGGCGTTTCCGCGCATGCCGGGCTGAACACGCTGCATGCTTCGGAACAGGGCGCGCAGCGCGCCGGGCCTGAGCCGACCGGCTATGAAGCCGATGATCACTTCCCCGGTGCGGCCTTTTACCAGCTCGCCGATGACGATACCGCCGCCCCCTCGGCCCAGGGCGCGACCGGCACGGTCGATCTGCCCGACACGCCCGTCCCCGAAGGCGCAGTGATCGATCCCACGATCCGCCCCGCCCCGCCGTTCGAGCTGCGCGGATCGGCGCAGGACAAGGCGCGCGCGCTGCAATGCCTGACCACCGCCATCTATTACGAGGCCGCGACCGAACCCGATGACGGCCAGCGTGCGGTGGCACAGGTGATCCTCAACCGCGCGCGCCACCCGACCTTTCCCGCCACCATCTGCGGCGTGGTCTATCAGGGGTCGGAAAAGCCCGGCTGTCAGTTCAGCTTTGCCTGTGACGGGTCGATGGCGCGCAAGCCGTCGCGCCAATATTGGGACCGCGCCGCGCGCGTCGCGGCAGCGGCGCTGGCGGGCGAGGTATTCGCGCCGGTCGGCATGGCGACGCATTACCACACCCACGCCGTCACCCCGCGCTGGAACAAGTCGCTGGTCATGACCGGCGTGTTCGGCGCGCATTTTTTCCACCGGTGGAAGGGCTATTGGGGCACCGGCGCGGCCTTCAGCCAGCGTTATCACGGCGGTGAACCGCTGCCCGGTCCCAAGGCTCCGATCGCCGTCCCGCTGGTGGCTGATGCCGCACTATCTTCCCCGGCGCCGACATCTGTCGATGCAGTTCAGCGACCGGGCAACCCGATGCTGCGTCCCATGCCGACCGTTCCGATGCCGCGCATGGAGCGTCCCGGCGCGCGTCGCAGCGCAGTCGAAAGCGGCGATCCGCTGCCGCGCTATGCCGACACACCCGACTCGCAGATACTCGACCGCTGGAAGGACAGCGGCAAACCGATCCGCTGACCGGTTCGATCCTGACGGCCCCCGCACTCGGCTGCGGAGGCCGTCATCATGAGCGGCCAGAGCGGTCGTTTAGTGGCGCCGCTCCGAGTCGCGGCGCTCCCAGCGGATCTGGTGCGACAGCGCGTCAAAGCGCCGGTCAAGATCGGCCCGCTCCGCCTTCGTCAGACCGGGGGCCGAGCGGCGATAGCGCGCTTCAAGCGCCGCGATGCCCCGGAACTCGGCCCGCAGGCGTGCCGCCTCGGCGCGGGTCAGCTGGCCGCTACGCACGCCCCGGTCGATCCGCTGATCGAGTTGCGCCTGACGCTGGTTGATATTCCGCCACCCGCCATGTGCGGTGGCGGCGGGAACGGTGGCGACTGCGATGCCGATGCCGGCGATCATCAAAGCAAGTTTCTTCATCGAACGTCTCCTCTTTCAAAATGCGTCGCCATCCCGGCGGCCATCCCCGTTATCGGGACCGCGTGTCGCAGCGATTTGGCGGAAATGTCGTTATTGTGTCGCGGCTTGTCGCATCTGCGGCGGCTTCGTTCATCTTCCCCGACGCTGCGCTAGTGTTATATCTTGATAAAACACCTTCGATAGCCCATCTTGCTGTCATGCTGAACATCCTCTCGCTCATCATTGGCATCGTCGCCTTCCCGGTGATGCTGATCGGCCTCATTCCGTTACTGGGTGCGCTCAACTACCTCGTCATCCCGATGGCGATTCTTGGCGCTGCACTGGGGGCGCTGTCGGAGTCGGGATCGGGGCGCAACCTCAACATCCTCGTGCTCATCATCGGCAGCGTGCGGCTGTGGATGGGCGGGTTCCTGTTCTGACCGAAAGCGTCAGGGCCGGTTTTCCGCCCTGCGCGCATCCTTCAGCCAGCCTCAGATGCGCGCATCGCCGGGATAGGCGAACAACAGATCGGCATCGCCCGACGCGGTCAGCACGGCGCTGCCGCTGACGCTTACACAGTCGCCCGCCTGCCACGCCACGCCGTCCACATCACCGCTGCCCCGCACCGGCACCAACCAGCCGGTCGCGCCGTGCGGCAGCCGGATCATCCGGTCGCCCCCGATCCAGCGCTCCAGCACGAATTTCGGCCCTTCGACCAGGATCGTGCGCCCATGCTCCACGATGCCGGGGCTTTCCAGCGGCACCCATGGCTCCAGCACCGCAACATCGACCCCGTCGTCCAGATGCAGTTCGCGCGGCCGCCCGTAATCGTACAGGCGATAGGTCGTCTCGCTATTCTGCTGCACCTCGATCAGCGTGATCCCCGCGCCGATCGCATGCACCGTCCCCGACGGCGCGTAGAAGAAATCGCCCGCCCGCACCGGCTTCCAGTCGAGCAGATCGACGATCGACCCGTCCTGCGCCGCCGCCCGCAGCGTTTCGGCGTCGATCGGCGCGCGCGGCCCGATCGCGATCGTCGAGTCGGGCTGTGCATCCAGAATCAGCCAGCATTCGTCCTTGCCACGCGGCAATCCCCGCGCCTGCGCCGCCGCATCGTCGGGATGGACCTGCACCGACAGCTTCTCGCTGGTGAACAGATATTTGATCAGCAGGTCCGGCGCGGCATCGCCCGGCGACTGGAACCACACCTCTCCCACCGGTTCGCCATCGGGCGCCGGATCGGCGAAGCCCGGCCACAGCCGATGACGGCCCCATGGCTTTTCGACTCGGTGCATGGCGAGCAGTTGCGCGGGCATCAATACTCCATAAGTGGGCACATCACAGTCTCGCGACAACGCCCGGATTCTGGCCTGCGATCCCGTTCGCCGCAACCACCCCGAAAAAACATTTCGCCCCAAAAAACATTTCGCGAGGCCGCAAGCCTCGGCTAAGAACCGGCGCGATGCGTATGCTTTCCCCCCGCTCGCTCGCGCTCGTCGCTGTTGCCATCGCCCTTCCGCTCACCGGCTGTGCCAGTGCCGGCGGCAAGCGGGCTGACCTGCCCTATGTCGCGCGCGACGTGGGCACGCTGTACACCTCGGCCAAGGACCGGCTCGACAAGGGCCAGTACAAGCTCGCCGCCGCTTTGTTCGATGAAGTGGAGCGTCAGCATCCCTATTCGGTCTGGGCGCGCCGCGCCCAGCTGATGGGCGCCTTCTCCTATTATCTCGACAAGAATTACACCCAGTCGATTCAGTCGGCACAGCGCTTTCTGGCCGTCCACCCGGGCAATCGTGACGCGGCCTATGCCTATTATCTGATCGCGCTCAGCTATTATGAGCAGGTCAGCGACGTGACCCGCGATCAAAAGATCACGCAGCAGGCGCTCGATTCGCTCGGCGAACTCAACCGCCGCTATCCCAACACCCGCTACGCCGCCGATGCACGGCTCAAGATCGACCTGGTCCGCGATCACCTGGCGGGCAAGGAGATGGAGGTCGGGCGCTATTATCAGGTGCGCGGCCAGTGGCTCGCCGCCACGATCCGCTTCCGCACCGTGGTCGATCAGTATCAGACCACCACCCACACGCCCGAAGCGCTGATGCGCCTCACCGAAAGCTATCTGGCGCTCGGCGTTAAGGAGGAGGCGAAGAAGGCGGCGGCCGTGCTCGGTGCCAACTATCCGGGCACCCAATGGTATAGCCGCGCCTATGAACTGATCGAAAAGCACGGCGCGCCGGTCCCGGTGCCCGCGCTCGCCCCCGCTGCGGCCCCGGCGGCGCGCAACGAAACGCCGAAGCCTGCGCCTTCCGCAACCAACTGAGCGTTGTTTGATGCCGTGCCCCAGCGCACGGTGTGGCACCGGCCCGCTCCCCCACCCGGCCACCCATAGGATATTGCCGTTGGGTGGCCGGGCGGGGGAGCGGGCCGGTCCCGTTCTCAAACACACACATCCCCTCTCCCACAGCGGAACAAAAAGGGGTAATGCCGGCGCATGCTGACCGCGCTTTCCATTCGCGACGTTGTGTTGATCGAGGCGCTGGACCTCGATTTCGGTGCCGGCCTCGGCGTGCTCACCGGCGAAACCGGCGCGGGCAAGTCGATCCTGCTCGACTCGCTCGGCCTCGCGCTCGGCGCACGCGCCGATAGCGGGCTGGTGCGGCAGGGGGCAGCGCAGGCCGTGGTGACCGCCAGCTTCGAACCCGCCGACCCCGCCCCGATCGCCGCGCTGCTCGGCGACAGCGGCCTCGACCATGACCCGTCCGAACCACTGACCATCCGCCGCCTGGTCAAGGCCGATGGCGGCAGCCGCGCCTATGTCAACGATCAGCCCGCCTCCGCCGGATTGCTGCGCGAACTCGGCACGTTGCTGGTCGAGATCCACGGCCAGCATGACGATCGCGGCCTGCTCAACCCGCGCGGCCATCGCGCCTTGCTCGACAGCTTCGCACGCGCCGACACCGCTGCCGTCGCCACGGCCCATCGCGCGCTGCGCGACGCCGAAGACGCGCTCGCCGCCGCGCATGCCGAACAGGAAAGCGCCGCGCGCGACCGCGAATGGCTCGAACACGCCGTCGCCGAATTGACCAAACTCGCGCCCGAACCCGGCGAGGAAGCCGTGCTCGCCGAACGCCGCGCGACGATGCAGCGCGGCGAAAAGATCGCGGGCGAGCTTCAGGCGATTGCCGACCTGATCGACGGCTCGGACGGCGCGCTCACCCGGCTGCGTCAGGCCGCGCGCATTCTGGAGCGGATCGCCGAGGATCACCCCGCACTCACTGAAGCCCTCGCCGCGCTCGACCGTGCCCTCGTCGAAGCGGGCACAGCGCAGGAAGGGATCGACACCGCCGCCGAGGCGCTCGCCTTCGACCCCGCCGCGCTGGAGGCGGACGAGGCACGCCTGTTCGAACTGCGCGGCCTCGCCCGCAAGCACCGCGTTCAGCCCGACGACCTCGCCGAACTGACCGAAACGCTCGCGACCCGGCTCGAACGGATCGAGGGCGGCGAAGGTTTGATCGCCCGCCTCACCGCCGATCTCACCGCAGCCGAAACAGCCTATGTCGCGGCAGCGGAAACGCTCTCGGCCACCCGCACCGCCGCCGCCGCACGGCTCGACGCGGCGGTCGCCGCCGAACTCGCCCCGCTCAAGCTCGACGCCGCCCGCTTCCGCACCACTGTCGAACCGCTGCCGCGCGACCAATGGTCGGCGTCGGGCCGCGACCGGGTGGAGTTCGAGGTGTCGACCAACCCCGGCGCCCCCTTCGCGCCGCTGATCAAGATCGCCTCAGGCGGCGAGCTGTCGCGCTTCATCCTCGCGCTCAAGGTTGCGCTGGCGGAAGAAGGCGGCGCGCGCACGCTGATCTTCGACGAAATCGACCGCGGGGTCGGCGGCGCGGTGGCGAGCGCAATCGGCGAACGCCTCGCGCGCCTCTCGACCGGCGCACAACTGCTCGTCGTCACCCACAGCCCGCAGGTCGCCGCACGCGGGGCGGCACACCTGCTGATCGCCAAGAGCCACGACGGCACCGTCACCCGCACCGGCGTGCGGCAACTCAGCGAAGACGAACGGCGCGAGGAGATTGCGCGGATGCTGTCCGGGGCGCAGGTGACGGACGAGGCAAGGGCACAGGCTGGACGGTTGCTGGAGGCGGCGTAGGGGCCGGAGCATCAACGGCCGCTATTGGGTGGTTAGCTGCCGTTGCGCCAAGGGCCAAGCAATTGAACCCCGGGCCCGGCGGCGACACGTTCACGGGCTTCGCTCACCGCCTGTTCGTAATCTCGCACGGCAGACAACGTATCGACCAGTTCTACATCCAGCTTCTGGAACAGATTTATCAAAGCCCGAACCTCCGCAACACTTTCAAAGCAGTCGTCTGTTGGACGTGCGGAGTGCTTGTCGCCCTCCCAGCGCGCGAGCAGATCAAATAGCACTAGTGCCTGGTTCGCTTCGAGTGTCACGGTAATTTGATGAGCATCCATGACCTTCTGGTATCTCCCACTCCGAGCGGGAGCAATGGATAGTGCGCTTCTGGGCGTGTGCCGACAGTCTGCTTTGACTAAGCGACGCCTAACTGCCCCGGTTCGCGATCAAATCGATCTCGGTCCCGCCATCGCCGCGCGCCGACAGGAACACGACATAGGCCGAACCGTCCTTCGCGCGCGTGCCGCCCAGCACATGCTGGCCGTCCTTCAACTGGTGCTCAGCCGAATAGCCGCCGCGGACGGCGCGGGTGTAATACCAGTCGATCATCGTCTGCAGCGGTTGCGGGGTCGAGAAGCTGACGACGCGCAGGCCGCATTGGCCGCCCTCGGCACCCGCTGCTTCGGTCACGCGGGCCTGCGGATGCAGCGGCATGTCGGCGGGGAGGCGCGCGGCCCAGCCGGCGGAGTAGCTCAGCTTCGCCGCGCACTCGGCGGTGCGGCGGTCCTTCTGGCCTGCCGCCAGCCCGCCCAAAGTCACCGACTTGTCCTGGGCGTCGCAGGCGTCGCACTTGCCCTCGACCGGGGCGGGAGCCTTGAGCAATTCGCCCTCGGCGGGCATCGCCGCCTTGGCTGCGGCGACGGTGTCCGACGGGATCGGCGCCGAATAGGGCTGACCCGGCGGACGGATCGCGTCCTTGTTCGATTGCTGGGCCAGCTGCGGGTCGACCATGATCTGGTCCTGCAACGCACCCATCAGCGCCGGATCGGTCGCATTGCCGCCGATCGCATTGTCCAGCGCATCGATATTGCTCGCCTCGCTCCCGCCGCACGCGGCAAGCAGCACAGGCATCAGCACTACGGCAAAACCATTGGCCCGACGGCTCATCATCACGCTCCGCATCCCCGCACCGGCTGCGGGATTTGGGGCAAAGGGATGACAGGCCAGGGTTAAGGAAGCGTTTGCCGGACCTTCACCCCGCCTTGCCAACCCGCGCCTGCTCCGCCGCGATGAACGTGTCGATCTGCGCATCCAGCACATCCAGCGGCACCGCGCCCTGCTCCAGCACCGCGTCGTGGAAGCGCCTGACGTCGAACTCGACCCCCAGCGCCTGTTCGGCCCGTGCGCGCAACTCGCGGATCTTGATCTCGCCCAATTTGTAGGCCAGCGCCTGCCCCGGCCAGCTGATATAGCGGTTCACCTCGGCATCGATGTTCGCCGCCGACAGCGCGGTGTTGTCGAGCATGAACTGGACCGCCTGTTCCTTGGTCCAGCCCTTGGCATGGATGCCGGTATCGACCACCAGACGGCACGCGCGCCACATCTCGTAGGACAGCCGCCCCATTTCCTTCTCGGGCGTGTCGTAAATCCCCATCTCGATCCCGATCCGCTCGGAATACAGCCCCCACCCTTCCGTAAAGGCGGTGAAATTGGCGAGGTAGCGGCGGAATTTCGACGTCTCCAGCTCCTGCTGCAACGCGATCTGGTGGTGGTGCCCCGGCACCGCCTCATGCGCGGTCAGCGCGGGCAGTTCGTACAGCGGCCGCTGGTCGAGCTTCGACGTGTTGACGTAATAATGGCCCGCCAGCCCCAGCTCGGGATTGCCCGGGCCATAATAGGCAGTGGTCGTCCCCTCCGCCGTCTCCGCCGGGATGCGCTTGAGGCCATAGGGCAGCCGCGCCATGCGGTTGAAGAAGCCGGGCATCTTGCCGTCGATGTCCTTGGCCTGCACTGCGGCGGCGGCCATCAGCTCCTCGGGCGTTTTGGCGTAATATTTGGGGTTGGTACGCAGCTCGGCGACGAACGCCTCGCGCGTCGCGAAGCCCGCCTTCTTCGCCACCGCTTCCATCTCGGCGCGGATGCGCGCGACCTCGTCCAGCCCGATCTTGTGGATCTGCTCGGCCGACAGGTCGGTGGTGGTGAGCTGGCGGATGCGGAAGGCATAATAGCGCGCGCCATCGGGCTGCGCCGATACCCCCACCGCCTTGGCGCATTTGGGGGCATAGCTGGTGCGATAGAACGCCGCCGCCTTGGCATAGGCCGGGTTGATCACCTCGATCACCGTCCGGCGCGCGCGTTCCTGCAACTCTGTCCACTCTGCCTCTGTCGCATCGACAGGGCGGGTGCGGGTGAATGGCGCGTAAAAGCGCGACTTGTTCGCATCCTGTTGGATCACGCCCGTGATCGTCTGTTCGAACCCGACCAGGCTGACGCACGGCTGGACATAGCCGCCCTTCACCGCCTGCGTCGTGATGTCGATCAAAACATCGTTTGTTTCCGGGAACTTGGCCAGCCGGTCGAGATAGGCTGCGTAATCCGCCTTGCGCCGGAACGCCGTCCGCTCCCCCTGCCCCGCCGCACCCTGCCACGGGTTTGAGTAGCTGGTGAACAGGATCGTGCGCTGACCAAATCCATTGTTTTCAATACTTTCCGCCAACAACCGACGCAGGATCGCCTTGTCGGTGCGCTGCGCCGGGGTCAGGCCGGCATCGGGAATCGCGTCGAGCCGTTTCAGGAACCCGGCCTCCACCACAGCCCGCCGATCCTCCGCCGCCAGGCTGATATCGCCGACCGCCGTCGGATCGATATCCACCCCGACCGACCGCGCAAACCCTGGATTTTCCTTGAGAATCCATGCGAAATGCGCGTCGAGCAGCGCCTTGAACGCATCCGGCGGCGACGCCAGCGCGGGGGCGGCCCCCATGGTCAACGCAACCGCAAAAGCCGACATAACGGACAGAAATCGGCGTTTTTGATGCGCGGGCAGCGCTGCATAAGCGGACATCCGCCGAAGCAAGCAAATCAAGTCCAACAATGCAAGCGACCAACCATTCGCCTCCAATCGCGACACTTTTCCCGCAACGACGCCTCCAACCGTACAAGACCGGGCGCACTGCTTTCGGTGAAGGCTCCGCCCGACGCCGCGTCCCTGAGGAATCGACCCCGCGCGCTTTCCGCGCTAGGGCGGTGCCATGCATCATCTGTTTCTTGTCATGCTGGGCGGCGCGGTCGGCGCCGGCGCGCGGCATCTGGTCGGGCGCGCGGCGCTCGCAATCTGGGGACCGGGCTTCCCCATCGGTACGCTGGCGGTCAACGTCATTGGCGGCTTTGCCATGGGGCTGCTTGCCGCCTGGCTCGCGACGCGGGCGAGCGGGGATGAGGCGCTGCGCTATCTGCTCGGTGTTGGCGTGCTCGGCGGCTTCACCACCTTTTCCGCCTTTTCGCTCGAGACCATGCTGATGATCGAGCGCGGCGAGTTGATGACCGCCCTGCTCTACATCATCGCATCGGTCGTGCTGTCGATCGGCGCGCTGTTCGCCGGGCTGCAGGTCAGCCGGATGGTGGCGGCATGAGCGCCGACGCCAATGTCCGCCAGTTCACCGTCGCGCTCGACGATGACGGCATCCGTCTGGATCGCTGGTTCAAGCGGCATCTGCCCGACACCAGCTTCAACATCGTGTCGCGCTGGGCGCGGACGGGGCAGCTGCGCGTCGATGGCGCGCGGGCGACGCCGGGCGACCGCATTCAGGCGGGACAGGTGATCCGCGTACCTCCGGCCGACGCCACTCCGGTCGCGACTGCCAAGCCGAAAAAGGCGCGCGTTCAGCTCAGCCCAGAGCAGATCGAGTTTGCCGAAAGCATGGTCATCCATCGCGATGCGCAGGCAATCGTGCTCAACAAGCCGCCGGGCCTCGCCACACAGGGCGGGACCAAGACGCACGACCATGTCGATCAGCTGCTCGACGGTCTCTATTTCGACCTCGATACCCGGCCCAAGCTGGTCCACCGGCTCGACAAGGATACGTCGGGTGCGCTGGTGCTGGCGCGCACCGCCCGTGCCGCCGCCTATTTCTCGAAGAGCTTTTCGGGGCGGACGGCACGCAAGACCTATTGGGCGATCATCGTCGGGGTGCCGAGCATCCAGGACGGCTATATCGACCTGCCGCTGGGCAAGCAGCCCGGCACCGGCGGCGAAAAGATGCAGGTCGACGAGAAGGAAGGCCAGCCCGCACGCACCCGCTATCGCGTGATCGACCGTGCCGGCAACCGCGCCGCCTGGGTCGAGCTGCAACCGCATACCGGGCGCACGCATCAGCTGCGCGTGCATATGGCGGCGATCGGCCATCCGATCGTGGGCGACGGCAAATACGGCATGGCCGAAGCGTTCCTGTCGGGCAGCATCAGCCGCAAGATGCACCTGCATTCGCGGCGCATCCGCATCGACCATCCCGATGGCGGCAAGCTCGACGTGAAGGCGGACCTGCCGACGCATTTTGCCGAGACGTTGGTGCAGCTCGGCTTCAACCTCGAGGATGGCGACAATCTGCCGCCGGACGAGAAGGTGCCGTTCACCAAGGAACAGGAAAAAGCCAAGGCCAAGGCGCACGCCAAGACCTATCGCAAGGAACGGCGCGGCGAGCGGCAGGGACGGCGCGATACGACGGTGAAGAAGAAGGCCCCCGGCAAGCCTGCACGAAAGCCGACGAAGAAGCCATGACCCGCCTCGCCGTGTTCGACTGCGACGGGACTCTCGTCGATTCGCAGGCCAATATCTGCCGCGCGATGGAGGCGTGCTTCATCGCGCATCGGCTCGCCCCGCCGACGCGCGAGGATATCCGGCGAATCGTGGGGCTGAGCCTGATCCCCGCGATCGCGCAGCTGCTGCCCGACGGCGATCACGCGCTGCACGTGGAGATGGCCGAGGCTTACAAAAGCGCGTTCCACGCGATGCGGATGGACGCGGCGCTCGATCCGGAGCCATTGTTCGATGGCGTGGCCGAAGCGATCGAGGCGCTGCGCGATGCGGGGTGGCTGCTGGGCGTGGCAACGGGCAAGTCGGATCGCGGCCTGGCGCTGATCCTGGAGCATCATGGGCTGACCGACCGCTTCGTCACGCTGCAGACCGCCGACCGGCATCCGTCCAAGCCGCATCCGGCGATGCTGCAGGCCGCGATTGCCGAAGCAGGCGGCGATCCGCTGCGTACCGCGATGATCGGCGACACCAGCTATGACATCGCGATGGCGGTGAATGCGGGGACGCACGCTGTCGGGGTTGCGTGGGGCTATCACGAGGCGCATGAATTGCACGCCGCCGGGGCGCACCATGTGACGAGCCACGCCCGCGACCTGCCGGCGCTGTTGGAGGCGTTATGACCGAGGATCCGGCCCGCAACCGCTATTTCGCGATGGTGTTCGCGCAGATGATTGCGGTCGCCGGCGCGGTGTTCGGCCTGGTCATCATCGGGCGATCGGACGCGATCTGGCTGCGCATCCTGGGCGCGGCGATCCTGATTTCCGGCCTGTATTGCATCGCAGTCGTGCCGCGCGCGATGGCGCGGCGCTGGCGCACTCCCCCGACGGATTAGGTTCATGCGGCGATTCTGGAAGGAGGTCGCGCTGGTCGCGGCCGATGGCGGACATGACGTGCATCTCGACGGCAAGCCGGTGCGCACGCCCGGCCGCGCGCCGCTGACATTGCCCAATCCGGCGCTGGCCGATGCGGTTGCCGACGAATGGCGCAGCGTCGGCGAGACGATCGATCCGCGCGCGATGCCGCTCACCGGCCTTGCCAATGCCGCGACCGACCGGATCGCACCGGCCCCCGCAGCCTTTGCCGCCGGCCTTGCCAAATATGGCGAGAGCGACCTGCTCTGCTATCGCGCCGACCATCCGCTGGAGCTGCAACTGCGGCAGGCGGCGAGCTGGGACCCGCTGCTCGACTGGGCACGGGAGCGCTATGGCGCGGCGCTGATCCCGACCACCGGCATCGTGCATGTCGCCCAGCCCGCCGAGGCCGTGGCTGCGCTGGCCGACGCCGTCGCGGCGCGGTCGGCGTTCGAGCTGGCCGGACTTTCGCCGATCGTGACCGTCACCGGATCGCTGGTCGCGGCGCTGGCACTGATCGAGCGTGCCGCCGACCCGGAGGATATCTGGTCCGCCGCGAACCTGGATGAGGATTGGCAGGTCGAGCATTGGGGCGAGGACGCGCTCGCCCGCAAAGCGCGCGACGCCCGCCGCGCCGATTATGCGGCAGCCGTGAGGTTTCTGCATTTGCTGTGAGGATGCAGGATGGTAGCGATACCAATTCAACCTGGCAGCGATAGAGCCGTCGGCTGAAGGGGGATAACGAGGGTGTTCGAGGAACTGTTCGCCGACACGCTACGTGCACTGGGCGACGTCATGGGTGCCCATGGCCCGGCGGTGAATGCCGCCGCGAGCTTCACCCCGAACGACCACAGCATCCATTTCTTCCTTCAGCTCGCGCTGATCATTCTCGCCGCGCGCGTGGTCGGATGGCTGGGGCAGAAATTCCTCGGCCAGCCACAGGTGGTGGGGGAGATGATCGCGGGCGTCGTGCTCGGGCCTTCGCTGTTCGGCCTGTTCTTTCCCGAGCTGCAGGCGGCGATCTTCCCCAAGGAAACCAAGAACATCCTGTATGTCGGTGCGCAGTTCGGCGTTGGCCTCTACATGTTCCTGGTCGGCTGCACGCTGCATCTCGACCATTTCAAGACCAAGGCGAAGAGCGCCGCCACGGTGTCGATCGCCGGCATCGCCACGCCGTTCCTGTGCGCAGTGCTGCTGACGCCCTGGCTGCTCAGCATGCCGGGGCTGTTCGCGGACGGCATCAGCCAGTTTAGCGCGACCTTGTTCATGGGTGCGTGCATCGCGCTGACTGCGTTCCCGATGCTGGCGCGGATCATCAACGAACGCGGCCTTGCCAAGACCTCGCTCGGCACCTTGTCACTGACCGCTGGTGCGTTCGACGACGCCGTGTCGTGGTGTGTGCTGGCGATCGTGCTCGCGACCTTTGGCGGCGGGCCGGGGATCGCGGTGATCGCGATTATCGGCGGCATCGCCTTCACGCTGTTCATGCTGTTCTTCGGCAAGCGCCTGCTCGCGCCGATGGGCCGCGCGGTCGAGGCGCGGGGCGAGATGAGCAACCGCGTCCTCGCGATCACGCTGATCCTGTTCTGCCTGTCCGCCTTCGTGATGGACGCGATTGGCATTCATGCCGTGTTCGGCGGTTTCCTGCTGGGCGTGTGCATGCCGCGCGGACTGTTCGTCGATGAGCTGAAGCGCAAGGTGGAGCCGCTGGCGGTGGTGATGCTGCTGCCGATGTTCTTCACCTATTCGGGGCTCAACACCCGCATGGACATGGTGAACAGCCTGCCGCTGCTCGCCATCGCGCTCGGCATCCTGGCGGTGTCGATCTTCGCCAAGCTGGGCGCATGCTGGGCGGCCGCGCGGCTGTCGGGCGAGGATAATCGCACCGCGCTCGGCATCGGCGCGCTGATGAACTCGCGCGGGCTGATGGAGCTGATCATCATCAATATCGGCCTGCAAAAGGGGATCATCGGCCCGACGCTGTTTTCGATGATGGTGCTGATGGCGATCGTCACGACGATGATGGCCGGCCCGCTGTTCGAAGCGGTCTATGGCCGCCGCGCGCGGGCGAGCGGCGAGCTGGATGCGCTGCGCGGCGAGGATGGTGACGCGCGTGGCGCCACCATCGCTCCGCGCCCGGTTTAGGCCGCCGGGGTCACGGGCTTGGGCAGCAGCCAGGCGATCGCCGCCCCGGCGGCGAGCCAGCCCGCGACTTCGCTGATCCACAGATAGATGAAATAGCCCCAGGGGGCGTGGTTGAACACCGGCTGCCCCAGCTGGCTATAGGCAGTGAAGGCGACCGCAAACAGGCCGACGGCGGTCAGCCGCTGGGCGAAGCTCATGCCGATCGTGAGCCGCGCCAGCGCAAAGGCCAGCAGTAGCGCGCAGATAATGCCGAGGATCAGCCCGCCGACCAAAGCGGCGGTATCCGGCAGCGCAAAGCCGTTGGCATTGAACAGCACGAGTGCGGTCGGCCCCTCACCATAGGCCTGCGTCCCCAGCGGGGTGCGCGGCCAGGGAATCGGATAGGCGCCCGTTCCATTGGGACCGAGATGCTGGGCAAGTGCAGCCTGAACCGCGACGCTGGCGCTGTCACCCGCGTTGCTGGTCGCCAGCATCGACAGTGGCGTGCCCCAGAAGATGAACCCGACGATCCACATCGCGACCCCGCCCAGCAGGCCGCCCAGCAAGACTCTTGGCATATGCGCTCTCCCCAGTGTTTCGGCACAGGTTAGTGCAGCCGCAACAATCGGGCGATCTGAAAGTTCAGCGCGTGGCGAGACCCATTTCGATCGCCTCTTCCGCGCGTTCGCGGATGAAGCCGATCAGGCCGGGCTTGCGCGAGCGTTTTTCGCGCTCAGCCTTCAGGATCGTGTGGACCTTTTCGAAGCATGCATCGAGATCGTCGTTGACCACGACATAGTCATAGCCGTCCCAATGGCTCAGCTCACGCTCGGCGCGCTTCATGCGATACTGGATCACTTCCTCACTGTCAGTCGCACGGGCGCGCAGGCGCTTTTCGAGCTCAGCCAGCGATGGCGGAACGATGAAGATGCGAACGACATCGCCGCCCTCCAGCTGGAACAGCTGCTGTGCGCCCTGCCAGTCGACGTCGAACAGCACGTCCTGCCCGGCGGCGAGCATCCGCTTTACCGGTTCGCGCGGGGTGCCGTAGCGATAGTTGAAGACATGCGCCCATTCGAGGAATTCGTGCCGCGCGGCGCGCGCCTTGAATTCGTCGGTGCTGAGGAAATGATATTCGCGGCCATCCTGCTCGCCCGCGCGGATCGGGCGCGTGGTAGCGGAGACCGAGACGCCCATTCCCGGCTCCCGCTCGAGCAGCTTGCGTGCGATGGTCGACTTGCCCGCACCCGAGGGAGAGGACAGGACGAAAAGTACGCCCCTTCGGTCGAATTCGAATTTGGAATCGCGATGCGCCATGCGCGCCATTGGCGCGGGCGGGGCGGTCACGTCAAGGCTGGGAGGCGGTTAAAGCGGCGGCGACGGCCGGTCGTCAGCGACCACAGCAAGATCAACTCGCCAATTACCCAGCCGAACCGGCCCATGCGATTCAATGCGCGCTGGCCGACTGCGCCGATAATCGCGCCCTTCATACCGCCGCGATCGATCGCGCGCCCGAGCAGCGCGGCGAAGATGGTACGAATCACGCCGACCGCGCCTGCCACCGGCGACGGACATAGCGCGCACCGAGCGCGGCTGCACCAAGCACGATTGCAGCCGGAATCACCGTCTTGCCGACGCGCCAAGCGGCGATGCCGGCGATGGTGCCGAGCGTGCCGCCCTCTCCATCGCTTTCATCGATGCGCTTGCCGATATAGCCCGCCACCAGATCGCCGATCATTGCCCGAACTCCTTGCTACCAGTGGCCAGATCGAACACCTCGCCCATGCCGAGCATGCCGGTCCAGAATGCCGCGCCCGCAAATGCGACCGCAATTCCGCCGAACAGCGTGCCGATGTCCGATCCATCCATTAACCAACCCTCCGTTCGGAGGAGGAAAAGCGCGAAACCGGATCGGGTTCCGCGCGAAAGGGTCAGACCATCATTTCGGGGCGGACCAGCCTGTCAAACGTGTCGGCATCGACCAGTCCGAGCGCCAGCCCCGCCTCGCGTAGCGTTGCGCCCTGTTCATGCGCGGTCTTGGCGATCTTCGCGGCATTGTCGTAGCCGATCGCGGGCGCGAGCGCGGTGACGAGCATCAGCGAGCGCTCGACCAGTTCGGCGATGCGGCCTTCGTTCGCGGTCATCCCCTCGACACAGCGTTCGGCGAAGCTCGCCATGCCCACGCCGAGCAGATCGATCGAGCGCAGCACATTCGCGCCGATCAGCGGCATGAACACGTTGAGCTCGAAATGCCCCTGCATCCCCCCAACGGTCACTGCCTGGTGATTGCCGATCACCTGTGCCGCGACCATCGTCAGCGATTCGCACTGGGTGGGATTGACCTTGCCCGGCATGATCGAGCTGCCCGGCTCATTCGCCGGGAGCGACAGCTCGCCAAGGCCGGAGCGCGGCCCCGAGCCAAGGAAGCGGATGTCATTGGCGATCTTGGTCAGCGCCACCGCGAGCGTGTTGAGCGCCCCCGAGAAGAAGACGAGGCCATCCTTCGCCGCAAGCTGTTCGAACTTGTTGGGCGCGCTTTCGAACGGCGTGCCGGTGATGTCGGAAATGGCGGCGGCCATATCCTCGGCCCAGCCCGTCGGCGCGTTGAGGCCGGTGCCGACTGCGGTGCCGCCGATGGCGAGCTTGCGCAAATTGCCGTTCAGCGCCCCCTCGATCCGCGCGCGACAGCTGATCAGCTGCGCGGCGTAGCCCGAAAACTCCTGCCCCAGCGTCAATGGGGTCGCGTCCTGCGTATGGGTGCGGCCGATCTTGACGATATGCCCCCATGCCTGCGCCTTGGCGACCAGCGCGGCGGTCAGCCGGTCGAGCGCGGGAAGCAGCGCGTCGCGCGTCGCCAGCACCGCCGCGACGTGCAGCGCGGTGGGGAAGCTGTCATTGGACGACTGGCTCATATTCACATGGTCGTTGGGGTGGACCGGCACCTTGCCGCCGCGCGTCCCCGCCAGCCGCTCATTGGCATAGCCGGCGATCACCTCATTGACGTTCATGTTGGTCTGCGTGCCGCTGCCGGTCTGCCAGATCACCAGCGGAAACTGCTCGTCGAGCTGTCCCGCGACGATCGCGCCCGCCGCATCCTCGATTGCCGCGACGATCTCCGGCGCCAGGCCGTGCTTCGCATTCACCCGCGCCGCCGCCTGTTTGACGATCGCCTGCGCGCGCACGATGCCCATCGGCATCCGCTCGGTCGCGCCGAAGGGGAAATTCTCGATGCTCCGCTGGGTCTGCGCGCCCCAATAGGCGGTGGCGGGCACCTCGATCGCGCCGATCGAGTCGGTTTCGGTGCGGGTATCGGTCATGCAGCCTCCTTCATCCCCGCCCAAGCTGGGATGCCGCCGCGCGAACGCAACCCTTATTTCTTGCGCTTGAAGTCCACTGCCACGACGTTCGACCCGTCCTCGACCGGGGTCGCGACCGGCGGCTCGTCATTTTCCGCTTCGTCGTGCGGATCGGGACCGTCGGGGTCTTCGGCGGCCTGAAAGCGCAGCTCGAAATTGACCGCCGGGTCGTGAAAGCCGGTGATCGCGGCGAACGGGATCGTCAGGATCGACGGAATCTGGTTGAAGCTGAGGCCGACCGAGAAGCGGTTGTCATCGACCTTGAGGTCCCAGAAGCGGTGCTGAAGGACGATCGTCATCTCGTCCGGGAAGCGTTCGATCAGCCGGTCGGGGATGTCCACGCCGGGCGCGCGCGTCTTGAACGTGATATAGAAATGGTGCGCGCCGGGTAGCGCGCCGGTCGCGGCGACCTGATCCAGCACCCGGCCGACGACAGCGCGCAGGGCCTCCTGCACGATCTCGTCATAGGGAATCAAACTATCGGGTACATGGCCGGTCATGCCCCTGACCTAGCGGCGCCAGCGGATCGGTCAAGATTTCTTGCCATTACCGAAAGCTCAGGGACGATTGCGCCTGCCCGCGCAAGCGCTATTGGAACGGCCATGCGTACCGCCACGATCAGCCGCAAGACCAGCGAAACATCGGTCGATGTGACCGTGAACCTCGATGGCACGGGCAGTTATACGATCTCCACCGGGATCGGCTTTTTCGACCATATGCTCGAGCAGCTGTCGCGCCATTCGCTGATCGACCTTGACGTAAAAACGGTCGGCGACCTGCATATCGACCAGCATCACACGGTCGAGGACACCGGCCTTGCGATCGGCGAAGCGTTGGCCAAGGCGCTGGGCGACAAGCGCGGCATCCGCCGCTACGCCGATGCGCTGAGCCCGATGGACGAGACGCTGACCCGCGTCGCGCTCGACATTTCGGGGCGGCCGTATCTCGTGTGGAAGACGCAGTTCAGCCAGAAGCGCCTCGGTGAAATGGACACCGAGATGTTCGAACACTGGTTCCACAGCTTTGCCCAGACCGCCGGCCTGACGCTGCATGTCGAGACGCTGTACGGCAGCAACAACCACCATATCGCCGAAGCCGCGTTCAAGGGCCTGGCCCGCGCGCTGCGTGAAGCGGTGGAGATCGACCCGCGCAAGGCGGACACGATCCCGAGCACCAAGGGGACGCTGTAATGGCCTCGATAAAGCCTCTCCCCTTCAGGGGAGGGGTTGGGGGTGGGGCCTCGGGGTCTCACCGAGACCGACGCGCCGAGCGGATGGGCCCCACCCCAACCTCTCCCCTGAAGGGGAGGGGCTCATGACCATCGCCCTCATCGATTACGGCGCGGGCAATCTCCATTCGGTCCACAATGCGCTGAAGGCCGCCGGAGCGAGCAATATCGCCGTCACCGCCGATCCCGACGTGGTGGCACAGGCCGACCGTATCGTCCTGCCCGGCGTCGGCGCGTTTGGCGCGTGTGCGGCGGGGCTGCGCGCGATTCCCGACATGGTCGCAGCAATGGAGCGCCGCGTGCTCGAACAGGGCGCGCCGTTCCTGGGCGTGTGCGTCGGCATGCAATTGCTCGCCACGCGCGGCGATGAACATGGCAGCCATGATGGCCTGGGCTGGATGGACGGCGTGGTGCGCGAACTGCCGGCAGGGGATGTGCACGTCCCGCATATGGGCTGGAACGATGTGACCCCGCTATCACCGCATGCGCTGATCGAGCCGGGCGAAGCCTATTTCCTGCACAGCTTTGCCTATTCGGGCAGCGGCGTGCTGGCGATCACCGACCATGGCGGTCCCGTCACCGCCGCGATCGGCCGCGACAATATTCTCGGGGTGCAGTTCCACCCCGAAAAGAGCCAGCATTACGGGCTGGCGCTCCTCCAGCGTTTTCTAGGGTGGAAGCCGTGATCGTTTTTCCTGCCATCGACCTCAAATCCGGGCAGGTCGTCCGCCTTGCCGAGGGGGATATGGCCCGCGCCACCGTCTATGGCGACGACCCCGCCGCACAGGCGAGCCTGTTCGCGCAGGCCGGGGCCGAGTGGCTGCACGTGGTCGATCTCGACGGGGCATTCGCGGGTGAATCGATCAACGGCGTTGCGGTCGCGGCGATCGTCGACCGCTTTCCGGGCAAGGTCCAACTGGGCGGCGGCATCCGCAACCGCGCGTCGGTCGAGCGCTGGCTCGATCTCGGCGTGAGCCGCGTCGTGATCGGCACCGCGGCGCTGGAAGACCCCGATTTCGTGCGCGAGAGCGCCAAGGCGCATCCCGGCCGCGTCGTCGTGGCGGTGGATGCGCGCGACGGCTTTGTCGCGACCAAGGGCTGGGCGGATGTCTCGACCGTGTCGATCGCTGAACTCGGCCATCGCTTCGAGGATGCTGGGGTCGCGGCGCTGCTGTTCACCGATGTCGGCCGCGACGGGCTGCTCAAGGGCTGCAATGTCGAGGCGACGGTGGCGCTTGCCGCCGAGGTATCGATCCCGGTGATTGCCAGCGGCGGCGTCGCGGGGATCGAGGACATCCATGCGCTGGTCGGCAAGCCGGGGATCGAAGGCGTGATCACCGGGCGGGCGCTGTATGACGGGCGGCTTGATCTGGCCGAGGCGATCAGGGCCGCGGCATGACCGTCCGCGCGCGCGTCATTCCCTGCCTCGACGTCGCCGGGGGCCGCGTCGTCAAGGGCGTGAACTTCGTCGATCTGGTCGATGCCGGCGATCCGGTCGAGCAGGCGCGCGCCTATGACGCCGCC
Organism: uncultured Stakelama sp.; assembly: GCA_964393565.1. Taxonomy (GTDB): domain Bacteria; phylum Pseudomonadota; class Alphaproteobacteria; order Sphingomonadales; family Sphingomonadaceae; genus Sphingomonas. Next base: position 49,022 of record CAYMUJ010000009.1, read on the forward strand.
GGGGCGGACGAATTGTGCTTCCTCGACATCACCGCCAGCCATGAGGCGCGCGGCACGATCCTCGACGTTGTGCGCCGCACCGCCGAGGTGTGTTTCATGCCGCTGACCGTGGGCGGCGGGGTGCGCAGCGTCGAGGATGCGCGCGCATTGCTGCTGGCCGGCGCGGACAAGGTCGCAGTCAACAGCGCGGCGGTCGCACGGCCCGAGCTGGTCGCCGACATCGCGGAGAAGATGGGTAGCCAGTGCGTCGTCGCATCGGTCGATGCGCGGCAGGTGGAGCCGGGCCGCTGGGAAGTCTTCACCCATGGCGGGCGCAAGCCGACCGGCATCGACGCGGTCGCGCATGCGCTGAACCTCGCCCGGCTCGGCGCGGGCGAGCTGCTCGTCACCTCGATGGACCGTGACGGCACGCGCGACGGATACGACCTTCCGCTGATCCGCACCATCGCCGATCAGGTGCGCGTGCCGGTGGTCGCATCGGGCGGCGTCGGCGGTCTCGCCGATCTGGTGGCGGGCATCGTCGAGGGACGTGCCAGCGCCGTGCTCGCCGCATCGATCTTCCATTTCGGGCAGGCGAGCATTGCCGACGCGCATGCCGCGCTGGCGGGTGCGGGCATTCCGGTGCGGCGCACGCATTAACCCTTCGCATAAAGGTTGCGGGTTAAACCCGCGCCATGCGCACCATCGCGATCCTGTTGCTGACCACCGCCCCCGCCCTTGCCGCGCATAGCGGGGAGATCAGCCGGCGGACGATGCCCGAATTGTCCGACCTCGCGCTCGCCGCGATGGCGGCCGGCGGGCTGTGGCTGGCGCAGCGGGCGATGCGCCGCAGGGCGCGTGCGCGGCGCGAGGGCGGTTCACAGGATTGACAGCGGCGCGCGGCTGACCGACTGCGCAGCCATGGCCGACGATATCCTTGCGACGCTCGAAACCGTGATCCGCGAACGCCGTGCGGGTGATCCGGCATCCTCCTATGTCGCCAGGCTGACCGCGAAAGGCCGCGCCAAGATCGCGCAGAAACTGGGCGAGGAAGCGGTCGAGACCGCAATCGCCGCAGTGCAGGACGATCGCGCCGGGCTGACCGGCGAGGCGGCGGACCTGATCTTCCACCTGCTCGTCCTGCTCGCCGACATGGACCTCAGCCTCGACGATGTCCGCGCCGAACTCGCGCGGCGAGAGGGCGTATCGGGGATCGACGAAAAGGCGAGCCGTAACGTCTGACTTCATCGTCACCCCCGCGAAAGCGGGGGCCCATCTCCTGTGCTCGCCAGAATCAGATCCGGTGCGATCTACAGATAGTCCGGGAGATGGGCCCCCGCTTTCGCGGGGGTGACGGGCTGGCTATGACAGGCGGAAAAGGAGACTCCGATGCCCGTCGACGCAACCCAGCCCTATGATCCCAGCAACGTCTTCGCGAAGATCCTGCGCGGCGAGATTCCGGCCAGGCGCATTTATGAAGACGATTACGCCATCGCCTTCCCCGACATCGCCCCGGTCGCGCCCACCCATATCCTGGTGATCCCCAAGGGCGCCTATGTCAGCTGGGACGATTTCAGCGCGCGGGCGAGCGATGCGGAGATTGCGGGCTTCGTGCGCGCGGTGGGCAATGTCGCGCGCGACGCAGGGCTGGTCGCGCCGGGCTTTCGCCTGCTCGCCAATGCCGGGGCGGACGCGCATCAGACGGTCGGGCACCTCCACGTCCATCTCTTCGCCGGGCGCAAGCTGGGGCCGATGCTGGTCGATCCCGGTACCGTCGACGCGATGCTCGCGCGCGGCGATGCGATCGGTTAAGTCCGCACCGTATCATTCGTAACAAACCCGCAATTCGGGGATTGCGTGCGATTGATTTGCGGCTAGGCTCTCCCAGCTTTCGTATCAGCGGTCACCGGACAAACCGGGACCGCCAAGGGGGAAACCTTCATCATGATATTTGGTCGCGTTAAGCCACTGGGCGCGATCCTGGCGACGGCGGAGAAAAAATCGCTCCATCGCTCGCTCGGATGGTTCCAGCTCACCCTGTTCGGCATCGGTTGCGTCATCGGCACCGGCATCTTCGTGCTGACTGCAGCGGGTGCGCAAAAGGCCGGTCCGGGCCTGATGCTCGCCTTTGCCATTGCGGGCCTGATCTGCATCGTCGCGGCGCTCTGCTATGCCGAGATCGCGGCGATGATCCCGGTCGCGGGGTCAGCCTATACCTATACTTATGCGACGATGGGCGAAGTGCTCGCCTGGACCGTCGGCTGGGCACTGGTCCTCGAATATGCGGTGGCGGCCAGCGCCGTGTCGGTCGGGTGGTCCGGCTATTTCACAGGGACGATATTGAATGAGTTCCTGGGCATAGAGCTGCCCGCTTTCCTCGCCGGCGCCCCGCTGGCGCTAGGCGGTGTCGAGGGCGGGTTCATCAACCTCCCGGCCGTCGTGATCGCGCTGCTGGTCACCTGGCTGCTGATGATCGGCACCACCGAGAGCGCGCGCGTCAACGCCATCCTCGTTGCGATCAAGGTCACGGCGCTGACCGCCTTCATCGTGCTGACCCTGCCCAGCGAGTATTTCTCGATGGACAAGTTCAACCCGTTCCTGCCCGCTGGCGTGTTCGGCGGCTTCGGATCTGGCCTTGGCGCGGTCGGCGCAGCGGCGACGATCTTCTTTGCCTATGTCGGCTTCGACGCAGTTTCAACCGCAGCTGAAGAGACCAAGAACCCACAGCGCAACGTCCCGATTGGCCTGATCGGATCGCTGCTGTTTTGCACCGTGTTTTACATTCTCGTCGCCGCAGGCGCGGTCGGTACCGTGGGTGGTCAGCCCATCGTCGGCCCCAATGGCGTTCCCTTCCCTGCCGGTTCGGAAGAGCTGGCGCGCCAGTGCGCCACCTATGCCGCCGACGCGCTGCCGCTCGTCTGCTCGAACGAAGCGCTGGCGCATGTGCTGCGTCAGATTGGCTGGTCGGGCGTGGGCAACATGCTGGGCATCGCCGCCTTCGTCGCACTGCCGTCGGTCATCCTGATCCTGCTGTTCGGCCAGACCCGCGTGGCGTTCGTGATGAGCCGCGACGGTCTGCTCCCCGAATCGTGGAGCAAGGTGCACCCGAAGTGGAAGACCCCGCACATCATCACCGCCATCACCGGCGGTGCAGTCGCGGTTGCAGCGGCGTTCCTGCCGGTCGGCAAGCTCGCCGACATCGCCAATGCCGGTACGCTCTATGCGTTCATGATGGTCGCTATCGCGGTGATGATCCTGCGCAAGACCGCCGCCGACACGCCGCGCAAGTTCAAGACGCCGATGCTGTGGCTGATCGGTCCGGCAACGATTGCGGGAACGATCTTCCTGTTCCTCAACCTGCCGCTGGAAGCGATGCTGGTGCTGCCGATCTGGGCCGCCATCGGTCTGGTGATCTACTTCCTCTACAGCCGCAGCCGCAGCCATCTCGGCAAGGGCATAGTGGAAAGCCACGAGGTCGAGGCGGTCACGGCAATCGAACCGCATACCCCCGGCACGCACTAAGCGTCGAGGCGACTGCTCAAAGCAAAAGGGCCGGGGTTTCCCCCGGCCCTTTTTTATGTCGCAGTGGTCGTGATCAGCCGAACTTGGCGGCGATTTCCTTGAGGTCCGCTTCGGGCCGCGCACCATAGTGGGAGATGATCTCCGCCGCGCAAGCCGCGCCGAGCTTCAGCGATTTCTCGACGTCCCAGCCCTGTGCCTGGCCGTGCA
>CAYMUJ010000010.1:0-48165 GCA_964393565.1 uncultured Stakelama sp.
TGGCGGACAGGGTGTCCGTCGACTTGATAGGCTATAGAGCCTTCAGAATATGGATTCAGGTCGCGATCATCCAGTTCGATACCCGCATTTCTACCCTCAATTTCAAACGCTGTGCACGCTACTCTTTCGAGCTTGCAGGTTGCGCCCAATAGGCGCGTCTCGTCGCACTAAGAGTCGTCCGCTGGGTCCGGGTCTTCTTCATGGGCTTTGCGTATGTTGGGAAGTAGCTGGTCGAGAGCGTTGAGGATCTCGGTCTTGCCCCAACCTGATTGCTGGGCGCCCTCTATGAGGGCGAGGAGTTGATCCTCGAGGTGCGTCTGGCAGTCAAGATCTCTGTCCGGGTAGTCGCCGTCTTGCCTAGGTGGGTTGATTGCCATGGGTGGTCCTCCGTCCATGCGTGAATGCCAGGACGAAGGAGATGTTCCCTGCAATCAGTTAGCGGCGACCTTGTCTCACCCGTATATCCAGAACCTCTTTGCTGGACGGGTTGAAGTCGCATTCGTAGGTCATGTGGGTCCAAGCGCCGAAGCCGTTCTGAAACTTTATCCTATCGCCGATCAGCGTGACAGTGCCGTCCTCTTGGTTCGCCCAGCGGAAGTGGCTGAACTTCGGCTCGAGAATTCCGTCTGTCCACTCGTAATCGAATTTTGCCATGCGCTCGACCAGATTGGTGCAATCACGAGTGCCGTAAGTGTGCGCTTCCTCTCCCCAGCAGGTGATATCCTGACGACAATCCGCTTCTTTCGCAGCCTTGTCGGCGACAGCCTTGGCTTGGGCGGCCTGCTCTTCGACCTCTTTGGCCTTCGCTATTCGCGCCGCCTCTTCGGCTGCGACGATGCCTGCTAGCCGTTTGCGCTCGTCGTCCGCATCCTTTGCGGCAGCCGCAGCTTCACGCTGCTTGGAAAGCTCCTCTTCACGACGGGAGGCCCATACAGCAGGGTCGGTAATACCGGCGTTCTCGGCAGCCTGTTTGTCACTGGCGTCGAGATAGCCCAGGCTCTGAGCCTCGCGGTTGTTGACCTGCGTAAAGAAGATCACGCTGACAATCATGAGGCCGAAGGCGATGCTGCCTCTGGTGAACTTGGTCTTCTTCCGTTTCGAGAGGGGCAGACTAACCAGCGCCCACAGGAAATAGACGAGACAGACCACGGTCAGCAATGCGAAAACAAACGCCATCAAATACCCCTCCGATGCACCTAGTTCAGGTTGTAGACTGACAAAAAGCAGCCGACAATAGCCGCGGCCTCAGTCCCGTGGGGTCTTGGTTCTGAACGTCTTGCCCTGCCTCCCTCGTTTGGGGCGGTGTGTTTTTGGTGTCGGTCATGCCGCGTTCCTTTCCGCGATGATCTCATGAGCCGCGCGGAAAACATCGCCGACGCCTGAGAATGAACGGGTTTGGATTAGGTCTTCGCCGGAAGCGTCCCAGTCTTGGAAATGCGCATAGACGATGTCTTCGAGAGCGGACCAGGCGCATTGTTCGTCCCATTCCGGCTCGTAATAGCCAGAGACGGACCCGACCATGATCGTGCCTTTCCTCGGGTGAATGGGATGCTCGATAAGGACTGTGTGTCCCTTCCTCGTCACGTAAACGATCGATTTTCCGCGCGGTGTGGTCCAATCGTTTCGCGGCTCTAGATCCGCACGGACATTACGTCTGTCCCAGTGCTTCCGATCACCGATGAAAGCGTGGTGATAGTTTTCCCACGGCTCGGCCGGAAACTGCTTGCGATTATCTCCCAAGAGGGGGAGCAATGGTGCGGCTCGCTTGCAAAGCTTCTTGAGGGTGCGCAGGTTCATGGCTGGCCCTCCGTGGTGGCGAGGGCGGCACAGATCATGCGCTCAAGCTCGGCCTTTTCTTCGTTCGATTGCTGCATTTTCGAGCCATCATCGAACCGACCACCGACGAGCGAGTAACACGAGGCGAAAACCTGTGCCCGCTCCATGATGGCTTTGATACTTACCGCCACATTCGGTTGAGGCGATGGGGTGCTCCGATGTCGAGGCTTGCTGTCGCTTGCTATCGCAGTATTTGTCTGCAACCTTTCCGACTGCTGAAGTTGGGAGGTGACATGGAACTCAAGGATTTCATAAAGGCAACCTTCGTGGAAATCATTGAAGGTGTGAACGAGGCCCGCAGCACGAGTGACAGCGCCAGCGGCATCGCGAGTAACATGAGAAACAGGATGGACCAGTTGGCCCCTGGCATTATGCAAGACCACAACGGAGCGCTGTACTCGGTTGTAGAGTTCGATGTTGCTGTTACCGCCACATCGAAAGTTGATGGATCCGGCGCCATTAACGTGATGGCCTTGAAGCTGTCTGGTGGGGTCGGCACTGAAGATCAGACTGTTTCGAGGGTGAAATTCGCTATCCCGATGCGGTTCAACGTTTACTGACCCGTTCGTTGTTGGGGGGAGTGAGGTGGAATGTTCGCAAAATTCATCGATTTGAGAAAACAGCGTGACGTGGCTCAAGCAAAGGAACTCGTCGCTGCTTGGGCGCTGCTCTACGATATTCATGTCGACAAGGATGTGAGTCGGGATGGCCTCATGCTTACTGGAGACGAGGCAACGATTCTCAACTTCCTTGTACTGCTTCCAGAGATTCTCAGGAAAGCCAGTCTGCCCGCCAAGAATTATGATCCCGCTCAGCAGCCGTTCGACGATGGCGATATCTAAAGTCACAGAGAACCCTCTGTGGTGGCGAGGGCGGCGCGGGCACGGCGCAGGTCAGCGTCAAACTGGTTTAGCGCTGAGACGGTGCTGGAATAGGCTTGACCGTGGAGCTTGTGCGTGACGGCTCGAACCTGGTTGGCGAAAGCTTGGCCGCTCTCCACCAGGAGCGCCACATTCGGTTGGGGCGGTGTGGCCCCACGCAGAATGGCGACTGCCTCATGAACTGCGTTGATCAGGCGAATATTCGCCTGCGTCTGTATAGAGGGCGGGGTGTCGTCCAGCCGCTTGACTTCGGCTTCGAGCCGGTCGGCAAGTGTCACATGTGATGAGGGTGGTGGGGGTGCTGCGGCCGCCTTGCCATCCGCAACGAGCGCTGCATTCCAATAATGCCAGCCGGCGTTGATGACTTCGTCCTGGTAGCCGTCGTCGCAGCGAACAAGAACCTCCGTGCGGATCTCGATCTCTAGAAAGCCGCTCTCCTTAAGTCGCTGGACGACGGCCGCTTCGAATTTCTCTCGCTGATGGTCCGTCATTGGGCCGATCCTTGCGCTTTCCGTAGAACAGTCGGCGAGAGGATGTCGCCGCCAATCGAGCGATAGGTGAGTGAACCGTTCTCCGGCTTGAAGGTGCCATCGATGAACAGTTCGGGGCCCTCCGCGAGGAAGCGGTCGACGTGTTCGGGGTGGATGGCAAGAACGGAGACGATGTGGCCGGCCGCTTCAACCGCCGGCTCCCCTGACTGCCAGCCGACGGCGGATGCGACGTCGGCGATGCGCTTAATGACGGCGTGGGGAGATCTCTCACGAAGGCCCTTCGCTTCGCGCACGATCGCCTCGTACTTCTCCTCGGTCGTGTGTCCGTCAAAATTTCCGTAGTAAGGCGGCAGATGCGCGAAAAGATGAGCCTGGCTCGTGTGAAAGTGCCACGACGCCTGCCCCCAAGGAAAGTCGATGTAGACGCAACCGTGCCAGTCCTCAGACCAGCCGTCGATCGCTGTTTGCTTCACGCCGCTGGGGAAGATGGATGCTAAAAGGGCAACAAGCTTGTTGCGCTCGAGATAGACCGCGTTCTTCCAATTTGCCTGTGTTCGAGCCTCCTCTTCCGCCGCTCTGGCGCGCTCAAGGTAGCGATTGTTCGCCTCGAGCAACTCCTGCTCTCGATCATTTATGGTCACGGCATCCTCCTGGATCTTAGTTTTCGTGAATGGCCGCTGCCGGTTCGTCCGGAGCGGGATTTGTGTGTGGGCTTGGCTGCAGGCCCGTGGCGCAGCACCTGCTTTTGCTGGCGGCGCTTACGGCGGCTGTGATGGCGCGGCATCTGCAGCGGCCTTGTTCTACATGAGAGCGTTGCGGCTCGTGACCATCGAGTAACCGTCGGCGAAGCGCACCAGGCAGAAATTTAAAACGAGCCCGCGGATCAGCATCTCGCAGGGCTGGCATTTGCGGCCTTGGCGATTCCAGCGGTAGATGTAAGGCAGATGCGCAGCCACATTCCGGCTCCTTGTTCAAGCCAGATGGTTGCGTTAAACGAAACCAAAGTCAAGGGAGATTGCGTTTCCCGCCTAGCAACCAGGGCACAAGATCGGGAAAATTGACGCCGCAGGCCTCGTTAAGGCGCTGCACGTCGTTGGAGCGGTCACAGGTCTTTTGGAGTATGGCGCGAAACTGGAGGAATGTGAAATCAGGGCCATGCTCGGCGACAAGCTTTCTCGTCCGGTACCGGCCGGCGCGCTCGCACTTCCGGCACTCGACGTGCACGAATTCACCCGGGAACTGGCCCAGCTTCGGAGTGTCAGCCATGGATTGCCTGCCAAATTCTGACGCCGGCAGTTACAATAGTGGCGACGATCATCAGCGCGGCCAATACGATGACTAATCGATCCAACGTGACTTCCTTTCGCAGCGAGGAACGTAACCAATTCTTAATCGTTCTATGGCTTGACTGTAGTGCGCCATTGGCGTATCCCTCTCGTCATGGGGACGAACCGAACTGACGAGGCGAGGGAGACAACCTATTGTTTAAGGTAATTCGACTTGAGCGCGGCGGCTCAGCGTACCCGATAACGATTGCCGAGCTTAAGAGTGCGCAGCGGGATTTGCAGCGCATACTGAGTGAGGACGAAGCAAACAAACTATTCGACTTTCTGGCTATAAACCCAGAGAGCGGAGACGTAATTCCCGAGACGGGAGGTGTCCGGAAATTGCGTTGGAAAGGTCAAGGCAAAGGAAAGAGCAAAGGCTTACGCATTTGCTACTTCTACCATGACCTGAACATGCCGCTATTTATCTTGGCAGTATATGCCAAGGGAGAGCGGCTTCGACTGTCCAAGTGGGAGGAGCAACAGATGGCGAAGATGGTTCGAGAGTTGACGGAGTCATACCGACAAAAGTGGGAGGAGACCATGATAAGGGATCAACTCGCTTGAGAGGAATGCACTATGTCCGGTTCTAAGATACTTGTAGGGCTCGAAGAGGCGCTTCAGTATGCCGGTGGAGATAGCTCTAAAGCCAGGGTTCGCGTCGTCAAAGTCCCAGACCAAGTTGATGTGAAGGCTATCAGAGATAATCTCAATATGAGCCAACGGCAGTTTGCCGCAGCCTTTGGCTTCCCGCTGGCTACCGTTCAGAACTGGGAACAGGGCCGCCGTCGTCCGGAGGGATCTGCCCGCATGCTTCTCCGCATCATTGAAGAAGCACCGGAGACCGCCGAGAAGGTCCTGAAAACTGGCTGATAGAAGTGTCCGACGAATGAAGAGCGCCTCCGGGCGCTCTTTTCGTTTGTCCATCATGAAGACGACAGATGTGCTCGAGTTTTCGCACGGTACTCAGCTGCCCTTTCGAGCTTTGCCGGCTGATATAGTTCGCGCCATGCGATGCGGTAGCGAAATTTCACATCCTCGGGGATCGGCAGTTTACGGCGCTGCAGATTGTCATAGTGCCGCAGCGCCTGGCGCAAGGCGCAACCATCAGCGCGCTCGTCGCAGTCGGAAAGGCGGCAGGTGAAGCAGGGATGCTCAGTCATATGCCCGCTGCGATCTTGATCGCGCTGTCTTTGCAGCGCCCCCACATTCGGGACATGAGACGGTCCATGCGCGCGGCTGCAATGCGATCGGGGCTGCCGGCCGGGTAGCACCAGAAACCGTTGTCTCCAAATCGTCTGCGGTATTGCCTGCGCATGCGGTAGTAGCGCCGGCGCTGGACGGCCGAGACAGCCATCCAGTGCTTGCCGCAGATCCAGTCTGAGAAGCCTTCGCGATTGTGGCGCGAGCGGCGGCAGAACGGGACGCTGCAGGCGAGGCGATCAGTCATCGACTGCGCGCCTCGTCGACCAACTTGGCAAACTGTTCGACGGTGTAGGATGTCTCGCACGTATGCTCATCGTCGATGTGGATCCCGAAATATTCCTCCATCGCCATGGTGATTTCGACAACGTCGAGGCTGTCGCAGCCAAGGCTTTCAAACGTGGCGCTCAGGGTGATCTCCGAGCGCGGCCGGCCGGTGTGGTTTTTGGTGTAGCTGATCAATTGCTCGAGCGTGTCCGTGCTGATTGCCGGGATTGCTTCTTCATGCATGCGCCTTCCGTCCTTCCTTCGTTTCCTTAAGTATCGCCCGCTGCAGGTTGCGGATGATCTTGCCCTTGATCTTGAAAACGCGCTTCACCCGGGCTGATGGGCACTTGAACGAGTAACCTCGTCCCTTCGCGTCGATATCGTCGGCCAGGTCACCGATCGGCTCGACTTCGTAGAGCTTCCCGCGACCCGACGGATGCGCGCAGGCGAACATCATGGCGGCTTCGAAATCCGTCGTGACATAGACCGCATCCCGATCGCAGACCGCTGCCGCGCCAAAGCTTGCAGTGCTCGCTGCGCCAGTCTTGCGTGGCGGGAGGACGAGTTGACCGACGGAAAGACCGCCGTAGCCCCCGTGGTAAAGGGGCGCACTCACTGGCCCGCTCCGCGTTTGGCTTTGTGCTCCTCAAGCTTGGCAAGGTATCGCCCCAGCGCGTAGTGGAGATCGTAGACCGCCTCAGTGTCGCGCAGCGTCATCCGGATCCGCTCGACGTCGTTGCCGACGCGCATCTCCAATGTGAGCCAGTCGCTGCCGGCGTTGGAGCTAATGTCGATGCGGTCAAAGTCGCCGCCGACGGCTTTGTGGAACGAGATCAAACCGCCTCCTCCGGTGCGTTGATCGCGATCGCTGCCGCCTTGATGAGATCGTCGATCTGCTGCACACGCTCGGCCGCATTGGCGGAAAACACGTCCGAGACGACGATCTTCCCACCAATCTGATGCGAAGTGAAAATCTCATCACGCTCTTCGGACAGTATGTCGCAGGCTTGGCGCAGAAGGGATTTGAGGGTGCCAGTGCTCATCTCATGAGCTCCTTGGGAAAACTCTGATGGATGTAGCCGCCAAGCAGCGCCCCACTACGGCCCTTGCCGGCGCGATACATGGTGCGCGTGTCGAATCGGACGGTTGCGAAGGCGTTGGGGTTGGCGTGCAGTTCGGCAGTTTCCACGCCCGCTGCCTGCAGATCGTCAAACACGCTCGGTGCCGCTTCGCCATCAGGCAGCCAGTCGCCCCACTGCTTGAAGAAAAAAGCGGTACCGACGCGGGCACAATCGGCCTGAACCGACCGGACCCACGCGGGATGCAGCGGTCGCGTCACCTGCCCTCGCTTGCCGCTCTCGCCGCCGACGATGACCCAATCGATGCCCGTCAGGTCCAGCTTAGAGATGGGCTCAAGCATCGGCTCCATGGAGATGCCGACCCAGGGGAGGTTTAACTCGCGCTTGAGGGCCCGAAGCTTCGGAATGTCCCGTGTCGCCTCGCGCTGGGTGCAGACGGAGATGATCTGGCCGACATGGGCCGGCCACGCTTCGAGCCATTCCGGCGGCACCATGTCGCGCACGTTTCCGATTCGCTTGGTGACGATCTGGATATGGACATTGGTCGCGGCAGCGGCCTGGCGCAGCGCATCGTGGCGGGTCTCGTCGGGCACTTCGTTGTCGAAGACGTCGGACATGGAGTGCATAAACACGCGCGGGCGCCGGCCGTGGACCTGGACGAACTTGTCAGCGTTGCGGTTGATGCGGCGCAGGAGCGCAGAAGCGCCCTTAATGATCCGCCGCGGCGCACCTGGCCCCCACTGCCCGCTGCCGCGAAACGCGTTCCACTGCTCGGCGTAGCAATTGTCGCAGCCGGTCGAGACCTTTGTGCAGCCCCACCAGAAATTGACGGTCGCATCGGTCCACTCGATCGAGGAAGTTTCAGCCAAGGAGCTCTCCCTTGATCACGTAGACGTCGCCATTCGGCATATGCAGTTCGCACTCGTCACCGCGCTCGATGCGAGTAAAGATAGATTCGAGATCGCTCTCAACGGCGCGAAGGTACATTTCGAGCACCTTGATTTTGGCATCCTGCTCCGCCTGCTTGATCTGGTCTCGGCGATCGCGCTCGCGGCGTTCGGGATGGCTGATGTTGATGTGGTCAGGCATCGGCAACCTCGTGTGCGCGGGCGACGACGATCCCCTTCGACGTGCCGCACATCGGGCAGCAAGCAGACCGCAGAGCCTGAACTGCAGCCGCGAAAGGCATGGGAAACTGCGCGACGAAAAACACGTGATCGCAGGGAGGGCACTTCGCGTGAAGCTTGGAGGTGTCGTGGGTCACTGCACACTTCCCGGCGCCACCGAATGCAGGATCTTGTCCGACAGTTGGCCACCAGCCTCGACGTGCGCGTCGCAGAACTCCTGCGCCTGTTCTGCCGTCAAGTACTCCTCGGTTGCCAGATCAATGAAGCCCGCGGGATCGTCGAGCATGTATTGATAGGTCGGGGCGCAATCTGAGCAATGGTCGGTGTCGCCGCCGCCGTGGTACCGCTCGCCTGGCATAATGCCGCGTCCGCAGCTTTCGCAGGTGGCGAAGCGGCCGTCGGAATCGGTATCGTCAGCCTTCTGGCGCATCAGCGCACTCCTTTTCGATCCATGAGTAAATTTCACGCTGCAGGGCTCGCTCGCTGTTGCGGCTTCCCATGAGCAAAGAGACAGCAAGCGCCGCCGACAGCAGCGAGTGCAGAGTTTCGCCCGTGAGGACGTGATTGTCGGAAGACAGGGGGTTGCCCGAACGCAGCCACCGAAGAGCGGCGCCGCAATCAAGCGTGGCCGCTGCCGACGCTTCTACGGCGTCGACCAGTCGGTCTTGCTCAATCTCGGCCAGCTCGCGCGTCACGTTGATTGGCGCAACCAGTCCGCTGCCGGGGAAGGTGACGACGTTGCCCGTAGTCACATCACGCCTCCATGACCACGATGCACGTGTTGACGCTTGTGCCGCTTTCCTTAAACGAGCCCTCAGGCAGTGCCGTTATGCTGCCGCGATGAGCAGAAACGAATTCACGAAATTCGGCGGTAGCCTTGTTCGTGCGAAACAGGACGCCCGCGGACATGATCGCAACGAGCCGTCCCCCAGAGCGCAGGAACTTAAAAGCGTGCAGCACGTGGCGAATGTCGTCCTGCCTGGCAAAAGGCGGGTTCATCACGACGCGGTCAAACTGCTGTTCAGGCTTGACCGACAGGAAGTCGCAGACGTGGACGGTGAAGCCTGCCAGGGCGGAAGAGCGCTTCCCATCCACCTCGTAGCAAGTGACCTTGCCGCCTGCCCGCTCGGCCACGGTTGCGATGCGACCAATGCCAGCGCTCGGTTCAAGTACTGCCATGCCCGGCTTGATGTCTGCGAGCGTAACGACGTCGTGAGCGAGGTCCGCCGGCGTATCGAACTGGCCGAAATCCTGTTTCGTCAGCCGGTATTCGCCGGTGAGAATGATCGGCTCAATAAACTCGCTCGCGTCGCCGTCGAAGACGTGAGCCTTGGCTTTCTTGTTCCACTTCCCGCCAGCCGCCTCGATGACTTTGTTCGTATCGACGTAGAGCTTGCGGTCAAGCGTGCCGTTCAGCGTGAGCAGCGCACCGTCAATGGTGGCGGCATCAAGCACCTGCAGGACGTCCTGAGATATCTGTGGCATGCGATCTCCTTTCATCGGTTCGGGAAACCGCCCGCAGGACGGGGCGGAAACCGGAGCCGACCGCTATCCTTTCGCCGACCTGCTGCCGCCCGCGATGAAGGCGACCAGCACGAGCAGGACGAGGAGGACGCCGATCACGAAATCGACGATGACGCCGAAGATGAACTGCAGGGCCACGAGGGTGATCGAGATCACGATCAGGACCAGGCGCATGGGGAGCAGCGCGAACAGGCGGCTCATTTGCCGAAACTCGCCTTGATCGCCGGCGCGGCACGCGATGCGGCCATGGCAAAGGCTGCCTGATCAGCGCGGGAGACCTTCTCCGTGTTCAGGTAGACCGTTGCCATCCAGCTGATGGTTTTCACGTCGTTCCAGTAGTTGAACGACTTCGGATAGGCCGCGCCGGGGATCTTGGCGTACTCGTAGAGCGCCTTGCCCGAAATGTCGGTCGCGTCGTCGAAGTCCTTGTCGTTGGCGCCGACGAGCGCAATCGTGTCGCCAAAGGTCTGGTCAGCCTCGCCGACGGTACCATTGCCCAAACCGGCCGGGACGAGCATGCAAGTCGCCTGCCCTGTCGAGACGGCGGTTAGCGCGAGGATGCCATCCTCTGGCGTCGTGGGCACCTCTTTGTAGTCCTCATCCTCGCGGATGAAATTCTGCCAGATAAGCCACGCGCCGCTGCCTTCCTGCCCGATGGCGATAGAATACTTGGCTGGGTTGTTTTCGAGGTCGCCGATGTCGTCGACACCCGATTCCTTGTTGCACAAGCCGTGCAGATATTCCCGATGCAGGGTCGTGACCGGGCGAAGCGTGGCAACGCTTCCGCGATTGGTGGCCGCCCGATATGCCGGCCCGTCGGGCTGGCCGATGAACGCGTCGCAACTTGCCTCGTCAGATTTCGGGAGATCGAGCGTGCGGCGCATGTTGTCGATCGTGCCTTGAGTGGGAACGATCTCGACTGTGACGCTTGACCCCGCCATCTCGCGGATCTTCTTGCCGGCGGCATAGTAGTTGCCGGTCTCACTGCCGGTGCACAGGCGGATCGTGTCGGCCTGCGCAATGCCGAGACCGGCGAAAAGTACCGACGCAGCGAGCGTCAGAATTGCCATGGGCTTCATGGACTTTCCTTTCAGGTTGGGGTGGGGTTATTCGGCCGCAAGCTGCGTTGCGACGTCGTGGTCGATCCGCTTGGAAAGCGTGAAGTCCATGAGGGCGCCCTGGGCCGCCGCCAGATCGTTCTGGGCGGCCTTGATGAGCGTCGGCATCATGTTCGTGCGCGGCATGCGGCGCGCCGCCAGTGCCGTGACGGCAGCACACAGGGCCTCATCCGGATGGTCGACGACGAGACGAATACGGAACGGACCGCCTTCGTTGCTCAGGCGCTCGACCTTCTCCAGCGTGTCTTCCGCTGCGCGAACCCCTTCAACGAGCGGCAGAATGTTATCGCTGAACTTCTGCATCGGCTTAAGCCTCCGCTGCGACAGGCGCGCCAGCGACGCGCTCTGCGATCTCGACGATGCTGCGGCGGGCGCGAGCATCGGTGATCTGGCTAAATGCTCGCATCATCCGGTGCATGTCCGGCATGGCGGCCATTTCGGTGATGGTGGGTGTCGCCTCGAACCGATCTGGCGTGCTGCTCGCGCTGGGCGCGTCTTCGAAGAAATAGGAAACGGGTACGCTCAGGCTCTCCGCGATCGCCTGCATGCGGCTACCGCCGACACGATTGGTGCCCTTTTCATATTTCTGGATCTGCTGGAACGTGATGCCGAGGGATTCTCCCAGCGTCTCTTGGCTCATGCCGATCATGGTGCGGCGCAGGCGGATCCTCGAACCGATATGCTGATCGACGGGGTTGGGCTTCTTCTTGGAAGGGGTATCAAGCATGCGACTTCTCCTTGTCGTTAGCGATGAATTCAGGCCGCCTCGGCCTTTGGCCGGAGCGCGGTGATCTGACGGGGATGAAAGAGGATGCCGCCCGAGTGATTGGCGTCGAACCGGTACCAGGCGTAATGCGAGGTGCTCTTGTGCTTGCTGTCGGCAAACCACTTGACCTGTCCGATAGACACGACGTCGGAACAGATCGGCATATGACGGCCCGAGCGCTGCGGGCGGTGCAGGAAATCCGCCTCGAGCAGCAGCCAAGTGGGCGCGATCGTCGGGAACAGGTCGAGCATCGGCTCGAGCAGGTCCCACGTGTAGGGCGGGTTGGTGATGATCGCGTCGACGATCAGCTGACGCAGGACGGGGTCTTTCAGCGCGTCCACGCCTTCCTGAATGTCACCGCTATGAATGCAGAGCGGGCCAGCAGTCTCGATGTGCGACACGAGTTGGCGATCGGCGCAGCAAGGTTCTGCGAAGGTGCGGATACCCGCCAGAAACGGGCGCAGCGGGAGAGTGGCAGCCAGTGGGGTCACATACCGATCGTGCGGGCGGCGCTCGAATTTCTTGAAGGCTCGCGTCATCAGGCTGCCCGCTCATAGACGCGGGCAAATAGATCGACCCGGTTGGACGCAAGGGCATCAGTCACGATGGCGAACTGTCGCTCGTCGAGGTCAGCGTCAGCCTGCCAGAGGCGGATCACTGCAGCCACATCAGCATTCGCGGCGTCGATCTCGTCCTCAAAGGCTTTGATTGCATCTGCGGCCCAAGGCTCGATCGCCAGCGCTTCGCGGTACCGGGCAACGCCTTCGCAAAAGCCGCCGATGCGGCGATCGTCTTGCGTTTCCATCTGACCACCGCAGACAGAGCAGCCTTCGGGGATGATAGCGAGGCGCTCAGTCGCGCCACATGCTGTGCAAGTCCAGATCTTCATCGCAGCCCCTCAGCGATTGAACGCGTAGTGGCAGGTGTCGAAGCTGTTGTGCTCGAGGCAGACAGCCATGCCCTTGTCAGAGTGCGCAAGAAAGACCACGAGCGCAAAGGCGCTCGCCAGGGCGAGTGACAGTTTCATGGGATGCTCCGGTTGATCGGTATGCCCGATGCTTCGAAGCCATAGTTGCGTTAAACGGAACCTCTGTCAAGCGACAAAGTTGCATAGAACGCAACCGACCGCGCAAATCAGTCAGAACTGACTTAGCGCGGCGGGTTCAGCAGGTCATTTCAGATGGAGATGTGAAAGGCTCAGCGGCCGTTCTTGGCCTTGTCGGAGCCGGACCGGCCGTCATCGGACGGCGAAATGCTCTCGAAGAACAGCTTGAGCATGGCTACGGCCTTCTCGCGCTGCTCGTCGGTCTTGTCTCGGAACATCTGCGACAGCCAGTCATCGTCAGGATGCTTGAACAATCGAACCGGTTCTTCAACCGCGAGATAGGCTGCCAGCGGTACCAGGTGCTTTTCCGAGGGGATCACCCCTTCCGCGAACCAGCGATAGACCGTGCTTTTCTCGATCCCGAGATCGCGCACGATGTCTGTCTGCCGCTTGCCGCGCAGTTCGGCCCACTCCGCGATGAAGTGGCGTCGTTTCGAGCTTTCGTCCGCTGGGTTGCTCATTCCGCCTACATACCAAGCCGCGGCTTCGGCGTCTTCGGCGTTAGAACCAACCTTCATCTTGACTTCGGTTTCGTGATACGCAACCATATCAAGCATGACCCACGAACCCGACATCAGCCCGATCAAGGCCTATCGAACCGAGCACAATCTCCGTCAGGAGGATCTGGGCGCGATGTTCGATCCGCCGTTTGCCAAGAGCAGCATTCATCGCTGGGAGACCGAGGGCGTTCCGCTCGATCGGGTTCTCGAAATCGAGAGGGTCACAGGCATTCCTCGCAGCAAGCTGGCGCCGGCACTCTTTGCCGAGCCGCAGTATCAGAAGGCGGTGGGGTAATGTCTGCATCAATCATTCCTTTCAAAAGTGTCGTCGGTGCCCCCGGACCGGTCGACGCGCAGCCGGCGCTCTCCCCTTCCCAAGCCGCCGGCTGCCCCCCTTCCCTGTCTCAGGCCATCAAGGATGTTTTCCGCAACATCACCGATCTCCTGAAACCATCCGCAAGTCTGCGGATGGGTGGGCAAGCCATGATCGCACGACCCGTCCGCAACGCGTGCCTGATTGCCCTGCCCACCCAATCCTCGCGCTCCCTTTCCGAGGGGTCCAGCACCGTCCGCTACGGTTTCGCCGAGGAAGATCCCCTGTACCCACACAAGAACACAGGGAAGTGGCGGGGCTCTGCCCCCGCATCACCGCAAGTCTGCGGGAAGCATCACGCGAAGTTTGACCCTGTCGGTCTGGCGGACTGGCTACGCAGAAGCTTCCCGCAGTCTACCTGTCACCACATCGAGGCTCGGACCGGCATTCCATCCGCCACGGTCGAGAACTGGCTTATTCGCCGCTCACAGCCATCGGTCGACCACTTCGCCCGGTTGATTGCGGTTTTTGGCCCTGAGCTTCTGTCCTCTTGCTTTGCTCACCCGCCTGGCTGGATCGAACGTGCTGCCGATGGCGAGCGCGCGCGCATGCTGGACGCGGAGATCGAGCGATTGCGCCGCGAGCGCGCCGCCCTCACCGAACGGAGGGCCTGATGGTTCAGAGCGTTTCCGATATCGCCTATCAGGCAGAGCGCGCAAAGATCCGCGCCGCACGGCAAGAGGCGCGGGGCGAACCCCTTTCAGACGAGGAGATCGTCGAGAGCCTGCGCAAGCAGGCAGACGGCAAGGTCTGGTGGCTCGACAAGCATGGGTCATCTGGAAAATGGCCCGCCGACGACGTGAAGAGGAAGCAGCACGAAGTGCGCGTTCTCGTTCAGGCGGCGGACAGGATCAAGACAATGGGGGCGTCAAATGGGCCTCCAGCAGGGTAAGCGCCGGGATCTTTCTCCCCAATGTGTCACGTTTCACGCCGTCGTCCGCTACTGCCAGCGCATCTTGGGCGTTTGCCTCGATCGCCAGATTGCAGATGTGCGGGAAGAAGCTGCGGCCCACTGCCTTGCTGCCGGACTGACGATTGAACAGGTCCGGCACCTGGTCTGGTGCCCCGCCGTGAAGTCTGCCGCCGAGCTTGCTCTGCCCAATGTGGGAACGCGTCAGTTTCGCGCGCGGCTCGACCCAGACGGAACAGTCATCACGATCATGGAGCCGTATTTCAAGCTCACGCACCGGATCAAGATCATGACCGATCGCGAGGCGGCATCAGAAGCCGCTCGCCAACAGCGCCGACGCCGCAAACAAGCGGATAGGTACCTCAAGAACCAGAAGGAATTTGAACATGACTGACGCTGCCCATGGAGTAGCGCGCGATCAGCTTCGCGCATTTGTTGAGCGCATCGAGCGCCTCGAGGAAGAGAAAAAGACGATCGCGGAAGACATTTCCGACGTCTACGGCGAGGCCAAGGCAATGGGCTTCGACAGCAAGATCCTCAAAAAGGTGATCGCGCTCCGAAAGAAGGACGATCAGGAGCGCATGGAGGAAGATCTCATCCTTGACACCTATCTCCACGCGCTCGGGATGATCGAGAGCCCTCCCGAAGGCTGACCGACGAGGGCGAGCCATGACCATCCCAATGATCGGCCCGGGGTCTCCCCGGGCTACGTCCGCTACGCTGACGCGCCTTGACGCCCTGCTCCTGAACTCGATCACGAGAAACCCGAGCGCAGCGATCCTGCACGCATCCGCCGTTGATCATAACTGCGTAACGCCGATCTCGTTCCAGGAAGATCTGGGCTGCCGACTGATTGTCGAAGGCGCGATCTGCTGGCGCGATCCGAACGTGCCAAGGAGGTATTCCAGATGGAGACCGCTCTAACGCTACCCCCTCAGGCGATTCGGGATCTGTACGCTCGCCATGTGGCGCATGCCCGCAAGCTCGGCGGCCCATCGCCGGTCGGGCAGCGCAATAGCATCCGTCAAAGAAAGGTGCGGATCGCCCAGGCGGCCGGCGTGCCGTTCAGGGTTGTTGATGACTTCTCGCGGCACCTGGACGTGCCGGAGGAAGCCTTTGCGCGCATGCACACAGCGATGGAGGAGAACTGGTGGGAATGAACCGGCAGATCTTCTCGATTGCAACAGGAGGCCATCCATGAGCCGCCGCTCGATGCCCTATCACCGCCGCTATCATCAGGACGCGCTGCAGGGATACCGCAAGCTCGACCTTGAGCAGCGCGGTGCCTACTCGACCATTCTCGACCTCATTTACGACGAGGGCGGCCCGATCGACTACAACGAACGCTGGCTTGCCGGCGAACTTAACTGCACCGTGGGGAAGGCCCGAAAGCTGATCTCGCAGCTGATCGAACTGCGCAAAATATACCTCACCAGCAACGGCAAAATCAGCAATCATCGCTGCGAGCAGGAGATCGAAAACTCTATAAAAATCTCCAAAAAATGCGCAAATTCCGTGAAATTTCGTGAGGAAAAGAAGAAGAAAAAAGCAGAAACGCCCAATGTTTTCAACGGAACGCGGCATCGATCGATCAACGATCGATCATCAATACCAGTACCAGTACCAGAATATAATAACTCTACCCTTGAGTATGAGGTTGCGCGCGACCCGGAATTGACCGCTGTCGACGCACCTGCAGCCGCCCCCGAAACCGAACCTGATCAGCGACCAAGCGAGCATGTTCTCGACGCTGCACCGTACGCTTCCGGCAGCCACCTGCTGCAGGCGCTCGAAGGCCGGGGAGGAGGCCGAGCGAAGCTGCATGAGATCCTGCACGGTCAGCGGGCCAGGAGGCACTGATGGGCAAGCTGACGGACACGCAGGTCAAGATCCTCGAACTCTGCACCCAGGGTGAAGACGGCCGTGCCGGCTGGCGGAAGAACGCCTGGGAAACGCAGGCTAAGGCGGTCTGCGAGCCGCTCGTCAAGGCCGGGTTCGTGACCGAGGTGAAGATCGGCCCGTCTATCCTCGGCGTGCAGATCACGGCGAAAGGACGCAAGGCACTGGCCGATGTTTTGACACCCCTAAAGCCGGTTTCAGCGAAGGCTGGGACGCAGGGCAAGGCGGCGGAGGGTGCGGTTGCAAAACGCGAAACGGGAGCCAAGGCGAAGAAGAAGCCCGCGGTGAAGGTGCGAAAGCCGAAGGCGGCCGTGAAGGGTGGCGTGGGGTTTGAGCCCGAGACAGGGCCGGCGCCGGTGAAGTACGAGAAGCAGTTTGCCGTGCTGGCCCGGCGCATGGTGCTGGCGAAGGTGCCGGAAGACGAGATCGCGGATTTCTTCCACGTCGACACCGAGCAGCTTGAGTGGTGGAAGGAAGAGCACCACGAATTCCACGAGGCGTTCAGGCCCGATCAAAAGAACTACGGCGGCCGGCCGACGCTCTGGGATGAGCGCAACATCGCAATTGCCGAGACGCTGGCGGCACTCGGCGCGACCGATCTGGAAATCGCGCAGGCGTTCGAGGTGTCGCTGCGCACGGTCTACCGCTGGAAGCTGGACTATCCCGCATTCCGCGAAGCGCTGCAGGTCGGCAAGGATGCGGCCGACGCCAAGGTCGAGGAAAGCCTGTTCAAGCGCGCCACGGGCTACTCGTTCGACAGCGAGAAGGTGTTTTTCGTCGATGGCGAGGCGCACCGAGTCGAGACCATCGAGCATGTGCCGCCAGACACCAAGGCAGCGATGTGGTGGCTGCAGAACCGCAAGCCTTCGACCTGGCGCGATGTTCGCCACATCAAGCACGACGTCGAAGAGGGCGGCACGCTCGAGAACTGGATCAACAAGCTGAACGGCAGCACCATGGAGCCGGTGCACGACGATCCACTGCCGACAGGCGCCGCCACGGCCGGCCTGATCGTGGACGAGGAATGATGCATGTATGAGCACCTGCAGGGCCTGACGGTCGAGCAGCTGAAAACCAACATGCTGTCCGTGCAATGGCGGATCCGCAATCTCTATTACATTCTCGACAAGAACGGTCAGACGGTTCTGTTCGTGCCGAACGAGGCGCAGGAAAAGCTGCTCGCCCGCATGTGGCACCGAAACATTGTGCCGAAAGCACGTCAGCGCGGGTTTTCGACGCTGATCCAGCTGCTGATCCTCGATGCCTGCCTGTTCAACGATAACCAGCGCGCCGCGATCATCGCCCAGGACGAGAACACGGCGATCAAGATCATGCGCAACAAGATCGAGTTTGCGTATAACCGGCTGCCGCCTTGGGTGCGCGAGGCGCGCCCGATCATCGTCGACAACGTGACCGAGAAGAGCTTTTCGAACGGCTCATCTATTCAGGTCGCGATTTCTGCCCGTGGTGACACGCTGAACTGGCTGCACGTGTCCGAGTTCGGGATCATCTGCTACGAGCGGCCAAAGCAGGCCGAGAAGATCGTCACCGGTGCTCTCGCCGCTGCAGCGCAAGGTGTGATCTTCATCGAGAGCACCGCCAAGGGCCGCGACGGCGCCTATTACCGCATGGTCATGGAAGCGCTAGCCAACGCGCAGGCTGCCAAGCGGCTCAACAGGCTGGAATACCGGCTGCACTTCGCATCGTGGCACGACGCCGACGAATACGAGATCGATCCCGACGGCGTCGTCATCAGCGCCAAAGACCACAAGTACTTCGACGAGCTCGAGCGCCGGCTGGGCTGCGAGATCGGGCCACGCAAGCGCGCCTGGTACGTGCAGACCCGTCGCGTCGACTTTGGCGACGAAGACGAAAAGATGTGGCAGGAGTACCCGTCTTACGTCGAGGAGGCGTTCAAGGTCTCGACCGAGGGCGTCATCCTCGCCAAGCAGATGTCGATTGCCCGGTCGCAGAACCGCATCACGCGCGTGCCGTATCAGCCGGAGATCCCGGTCAACACGTTCTGGGACCTTGGCGTGAACGACGACATTGCGATCTGGTACCACCAGCGCGTCGGCTTGATGGATCACTGGATCGGCTATTTCGAGTGCTCCAGCGAGCCTTACAGCTTCATCATGGCAGAGTTTCAGCGCCGTCAGTTCGTGTTCGGTCACCACTTCCTGCCGCATGACGGCGACCAGCGCCGCCCGGGCGCACTGATCATCGAGACGCCGAAAGACATGCTGGAAGGGCTCGGCCTCGGCAACATCCACATCGTCGACCGCACGCCTGATCTCTGGAACGTCGGCATCCCGGCACTGCGCGAGGATTTCGTGAACTACGTGTTCGACGAGACGGAATGCGCCGCCGGCATCCTGCACATCGATAACTACCGCAAAAAGTGGAACACCAACATGGGTGTGTGGTCGGACGAGCCGGCCAAGAACGGCCACCAGCACGCGGTCGATGCGATCCGTCAGAAAGCCCAGGCGCGGCACCTGGTCACCGAACTTGTCGCCAACAGCGGCCGCCGCACGATTCCCCGAAGACGCAACACCAGCGGCATGGCCGTCTGAAAACTGGAGATAACCTATGGAGCCTGTTCTCGACCTCGAAATTCGAGCATGGACAAAAACACGCGGACCGGTTACCGCTATTGGTACTTGGATACGGCTCGATGGCAAACATCAGCCGTGCATGGCTCTTATCCCCGCGGGCAAGGAAAAGAGCGACCGGCTACGTCCCTGCGTGATCACGCAGGACAGGGCCTGGATCTGGTCTGAGGATGTCGGTGATCCGGCACAGACCGCCCGCATTTGTCTCCAGTATGCTCCAGTCCTCGGCCTCTCCGACGATATGCGCTCAGTCTTTTGGCTCGCGACGTTCATCCACGACATGCTCGGCGATCTTCTGA
Organism: uncultured Stakelama sp.; assembly: GCA_964393565.1. Lineage (GTDB taxonomy): Bacteria > Pseudomonadota > Alphaproteobacteria > Sphingomonadales > Sphingomonadaceae > Sphingomonas. The sequence goes on from CAYMUJ010000010.1 coordinate 19,319, forward strand.
CCATCCCACCGTACCAGGCGACGGAGCAAATCAGCGTGGCCGAAGCCGTGCTGATCGACAATCGGACGGGGAAAATCGTTGCTGAGACAGAAATCACCGAGCACTAGCGCGACCACTCCGGCGGAGGTCAGCCGTGTTTGACCTCCGCGCAGATGACGGCTCTGTCCGTAAAAAGGAATACCAGTCGCCAATCCCAGGCGGCGAGGCGCCGGCAGCCAGACCGCAGCGTGGCAACTCTCTCGACAAAGCCGAGAACATCAGCCTTCACCTCCGCCTCCTCGATATCTGGCAGCGCGAGATCGACCGCCAGGCGCCGAACCGGCTTGAGATGGCGATCGACGAGGACTTCTACGACAACATCCAGTGGAGCGACGACGACGCCGAGACACTGCGACAGCGTGGCCAGCTGCCGCTGACGTTCAACGTCATCGCGACGACGATCGACTGGATACTTGGTTCGGAGAAGCGCAGCCGCACGGACTTCAAAGTTCTGCCGCGCCGCAAAGAGCATGGCGAAGCCGCTCGCCGCAAGTCCGAGCTCTTCAAGTATCTCTCCGACGTTAACCGCACGCCGTTCGAGGTTTCGCGCGCCTTCGCTGACGCGACCAAGGCTGGCGTCGGCTGGCTGGAGGACGGCTGGCAGGGCGACGATGAGGGTGAGCCGATCTATGCCCGTTACGAATCGTGGCGGAACATGATCTGGGACAGTTCGGCGACACGGCTGGACCTGGAAGACGGCCGGTATGTCGGCCGCAGCAAGTGGGTCGACGTCGACGTTGCCTGCGCCACGTTCCCGAAGCGCAAGTCGATGATCAAGCGCTCGGTCGACGACAAGATGAACTGGGTCGGGCTGGACGCTTACGGCGACCACGCCATGGACCAGCAGGAAATGGAGAACCGGGGCTGGGGCCAAAGCGGCACGACCAGCGAGCACGTCACCGGCTATCAGCGCCAGCGTCTGCGCGTCTTCGAGATGTGGTTCAGGATGCCGGTCAAGACCAAGCGCTTGTCGGGCGGCATGTTTGCCGGTGAGGTCTACGACGAGTATTCGCCGGGACACCGCGACGCGATCGAGGCCGGCGACGGCGCCGTGATCGAAAAGCCGGCCATGCGCATGTTCGTTGCGCTGTTCACCTCGGCCGGCCTTCTTTGGCTGTCGGAATCGCCATACCGGCACAATCGTTTCCCGTTCACGCCGATCTGGAACAAGCGCCGGGCCCGTGACGGCATGCCCTACGGCATCCCGCGCAACATCCGTGACATTCAGACCGACATCAACAAGCGCGCATCGAAGGCGCTGCACATCATCTCCACGAACAAGATCATCATGGAGGATGGCGCCGTCGACGACATCAACGAGCTCGTCGAGGAAGCGGCGCGGCCCGATGCGGTAATCGTGAAGAAGAAGGGCTATGAGCTCTCGCTCAATGTCGATCGTGAACTGTCGCAGTATCACCTCGAGATGATGTCCCGAAACATCGCCATGGTGCAGCAGGTCGGCGGTGTGACCGACGAGAACCTCGGGCGCTCGACGAATGCCGTGTCTGGCGTTGCCATCACGGCCCGGCAGGAGCAAGGCGCACTGGCGACGGCTGGCCTCTTCGATAATCTCCGGCTCTGCCAGCAGGTGCGCGGTGAAAAGATCCTGTCACTCATGGAGCAGTTCATGAGTGAGCAGAAGCAATTCCGCATCACGAACAGCCGTGGCGCACCGGAATTCATCACCATCAATGACGGCATGCCGCAGAACGATATTACGCGCAGCAAGGCCGACTACATCATCGACGAGGACGATTGGCGCGCATCGGTGCGCCAGGCGCAGGTCGCCGAACTACTCGACCTTCTCGGCAAGCTGGCACCGGTTGCCCCGCAAGTCGTCATGGTGTCGCTCGACCTTATCGTCGAGTCGATGGACATCCCGCAGCGCGACGAGCTCGTGAAGCGTATCCGTCAGGTCACCGGCATGGTCGATCCTGACGCCGAGGAAGACGATCCGGATCAGCAGGCACGCAAGGCCGCCGCCGATCAGCAAAACGCGCTCAACCAGCAGCAGATCATGGCGACACTCACCAAGCTGATGGCCGACGCACGCAAGTCCGACGCTCAGGCGCAGGAAGCCGAGGCGCGCGCGGCCAAGACACGTGTCGAGACCCAGAAGGCGGCGGTGGAGACGGCCGGGACCGTGGCGGCGGTACCGGCCGTTTCGGATGTCGCCGATCACCTCCTGCACGAGGCCGGCTTTGTGTCGCGCACTGAGGGCGAGCAGGTCGCCCAGCAGGCAGCCGCACAGCAGGAACAGCAAATGGCAGCCCAGGCGCAAGCGCAGCAGGGCCAGCAACCACAACAGACCATCGGACTAGGATAGGAGCCGAGATGACCACGGATCGCGAAAAATTCGACGAAGCAATGCTGGCCTCGCTGACCGAGGAGGAACGCGCGGGCCTCCTCGATGATGACGAAGGCGAGGGCGACGATGACGACGACGCAGACACCGCCGGAGCCGACGGTGGAGCAGCCGAAGACGACGATACTGGTTCTGACGACGGCGACGAGGATGATGCTGGCGCGGATAATGGCGATGGAGCAGACCAGGCGGCAATTGACGCCGCTGCTGCCGCCGCCACAGCAGAAGCCGAAGCAGCCGCCAAGCTCGCCGCAGATGCAGCCGCGGCCGCTGATGCCGGAGCAGAAGCCGCAGGCGCTGACGAAGCCGGAGCGGACGCATCCGACGACGCCGACGAAAAGCGCCCGGCATGGCTCGACGCGCAGGATCTCTCGGCACAGAAAACGGAACTGAAACAGCAGCTGGCCGCGCTCGCGAAGAACTTCGATGCTGGCGACCTGACGGCTGAGGAATACAACACCCAGCGCGAGGCGATCGAAGAGCAGCGCGAGTCTCTGCTCAAGCAGGAGATCAAGACCGAGACCCAGCGCGATCTGGGTCTGCAGGCTTGGCGCGATGATGTCGCGAAGTTCTCCAAGGACAAGCCGCAGTATCAGCCCGGCGGCATCCTGCGCGAGGCGCTCGACAAGAAGGTCAAGGAACTGCAGGTGAACGCGGTCAATCCGCTGAGCCCGAAGATCCTCGCCAAGGCGCATGAAGAAATCCAGAAAGCGCTGGGGCTCCCGATCGGTAAGGCGGAGACGCCGGCGCCGAAGAAGGAAGAGAAGTCGGGAACGCCGGCACCGCGTCGCCCTGCCCCGCCGCCGACGCTGGCGCACATTCCCGCAACCGACATCACTGATGCAGACGACGGCGCCGAATTCTCCCACCTCGACCAGTTGCTGGAACGCGACAGCGTCGGGTTCGAGGAGGCATTGAAGCGCCTCACGCCTGCCGATCGCGATCGCTATCTCGCACGCTGACATCCGGAGCCAACATGCTGCGACACGACATTGAGCCAGGCGAAGCGATCGAACTGCCGGGAATCGGCACGATCCGCTGCATTCACAAGAGCGGACGCCGAACACGGCTCGAGCTCGATTTTCCCGCGTCGCAGAAAGTCGTCGTGGTGAAGGCAAAGGACATTTGCCAGCAGCAGAACGAGGATCTCGCCCGCGTCCGTTGAGGCGCGGGTGGAAAAGCTGACGGCCAGCTTTGTCGCCGTAGTTGGGTAACGGGTCTGGGGAAGTCCTCGTAGCCAGACGCCGCGCAAGCGGGCCGACTAGGGCAAGCATACCCAGGGGAAGCCGCTGCGCCCCGCACTTCACGGAGCCTTGGCCACCTGAGGGTCACGTCGCCAAGGCCCAGCGATCAGCCGGGAGGGTAGCCCGGCACTTCATTCATTATCAGGAGCACCGCAATGTCGCATGATGAATTCGACTACCGTTTGGGCAAGGGTGAGCGGAAAAGGATCCCGTCAACCACGCTGGCGCAGCGCAGCAGTGACAGTGATACGCCGGCCGGCGAGTTGACCACGCTGCCGTTCAATTTCGGCGCAGCGCTCGAACGCCTCAAGAACGGCGAGAAGGTCGCCCGCAAAGGCTGGAACGGCAAGGGCATGTATCTCTGGCTCGAGAAGGGCAGCCACGATTTCGGGACAGACGCCGTGCAGAGCTACATCGGAGGCGTCCGCTGCTCACTGTTCGAGAACGGTGACAAGGGCACGTCGACACGGATGCCGCATATCTGCATGCGCGCCGCTGATGGCTCGACCGTTACCGGCTGGCTTGCATCGCAGACCGATATGCTGGCGATCGATTGGGTGGCGGTTTGAGGCAAGACCGCGTTGTGTGGGTGGATCGCGGCTGGCAACCGGTCGCGATCGGCTTCTGCCCGAGTGAGGCGGCCTGGCGTCGGGAGATGAAGCGGCTCAGGTGCGACTCGCCGTGGCCCAAAAAAACCAACGCCGCCGGCTACACTCAGTGGATGCGGAACGACAAGACCGGCGAGGGCGTCATTCTTGTCTGCGTTTTCCCTCGCGCTGAATGCGATGCGCTTGAGGTTATCATGACGCTTGTGCACGAGGCCGTGCATGTCTGGCAGTTCTTGTGCGAGCACATCGGCGAGGAAAGGCCGGGCATCGAGATGGAAGCCTACGGGATTGAGCACATCGCCCGTGGCTTGGTCGAGGCTTATACGGCTACGCAGGGCAAGGGTAAGGAATGGCTGCCATCACCGACGGCGCCATCTTCCATTAAGACCGTCCGCGATCTATAACCGATGAGTTCCCGCGCATGAGTGCGGCCCCGATCTTACGGAGCCAGCATCCATGCCAATCGTCATCGGCCTCGGCGATACCTCTTGGAACGACCCCCTTAACCTCTATGGCGGTAAGCCGACAATTGACACACCACGCCAGCCGGCGCCGGTGGGTGACAAGCGCCGGTTCACGCTGACGGATCAAGACAGGCAGGATCTCCGCAAGACGATCGCAGCCGAGGCTGCAGGCGAAGGCGAGACCGGCATGATTGCCGTCGGCAACGTCATCCGCAATCGTGCGGAGCGCCGCGGCAAAGGCTTGGCGGATGTGGTGCGCGAGCCGAAGCAGTTCACTGGTTATGAGGCGCCAGGCGAAGGCGCGTTGAAAATCCTGCAGGATCCGGACCAGCTGGCAAAGATCGACAGCATCATTGACCGGATGGCGTCTGGCGAACTGCCCGACATCACCGATGGCGCCGACCACTACCACGCCAAAACCGTGTCGCCCTCTTGGGCAAATCAGATGCCGAAGACGACGGAGGTAGGCCAGCACCTGTTTTACCGTGCTGAAACCGGCCCGGACACGCGCAACAAGGCCAACCAAATAGGCCTGGGTGAGAACCCTTTCGACGCCGTTTTGAGTGGGCAAGACACACCTTCAGAAAAGGCAATCGTCAGCGATGTTCTGGACGCAGCGCCGACCGACGGCAAAGCCACAGCCAAGTCCGCTGCAAAAAGCGCCGATATCTCAGTCACTGGCCGATCACCGATTGACATCGCGGCAACGTTGATTGGCAAGGGCGAAGTCCCAGACAGGGAAACTCTGCAAGAGTTTTTCAAGAACGGCGGACAGAACCTTGATCCGGCCACTACAGCATGGTGCGCGGCGTTCGTTAATTCCGCGCTCGGCGCTGCCGGCATTCAGGGAACCGGCAAACTGAACGCTCGGTCGTTTCTCGATTGGGGTGAGCCGGTCGACACGCCGCAGCGCGGCGACATCGCCGTGTTCACGCGCGGCGGAAATAACAGCTGGAAGGGCCACGTCGCTTTCTTCGACAGCGTCAATCCGGATGGCAGCATCAATGTGCTCGGTGGGAACCAGGGCGACCAAGTGTCCGTCAAAGCTTATGCCGCAGATCGGTTGCTCGGGTATCGCCGCCCTCCATCAGGCAGCGCCACCCCTAAGGGCAACACGATCGTGCTCGATGAGAGCTTCACGGCGAGCGACCCGATGGGCTTGCTTGCCGGCGGCAATCCGTTCGCAGCCATCGCTGATGAAGCGAAGTCAAGGCGCGTGGCCGAGGAGACGCAGGTTGCCGACCAGTTCGAGCAGAATCGCATCACCGGCATGACGCAGGTCGCGAACCGCGAGACGGAAGCGCGGCGCGCCGAGCTCGAGGCGGAAAGCCCCGGTCGGTATGTCGAGATGACGGCCGAGGAAGTGCCGGAGTTCCAGCGGCAGTGGGAAGAAGAAAACCGCTCCGACGGTGTGTTGGGCGACACCGGCCGCATCCTGAAATCAGGCGCCATCGGTGTGGGTCAGACGCTCACGTCGCTGGCGGATACGATTTTCAGCAACATCCCGGGCGGTGAGGCCTTCCTCAAGGCGTCCGACGATATCGACCGTTGGGCCATGGGCCAGACGCTGGATCAGCGGATGGATACGGCCAAGGCACAGACCAACGCGTCGGTGACCAAGGAGCAGTCCGAAGCCGACGCCAAGAACTGGTGGGATAGCGAAAACGGCACATTCGGCCCGGCGTGGCGCGATCCCCGCAGCTATCTGCGTACGGTGGGGGAGAGTGTCCCGGCAACCGTCGTCACCATGGCACCAGGCGGCATCATGGCTCGCGGTGCGTATCTGCGCACGCTGGCGGCAACCGGATCCGAACGTGCGGCGGCGGCTGCTGCCGCGAAAACCGCGACCGTGGCCGGCGCACTTCTGGAAGGTACCATGGGCGGCGCCGACACGGCACGCGCTGTGCGTGATCGCATCGACGCTATTCCGCGCGAGCAGCTCATCGAGACGGAAACGGTGCGTGCGCTGATCGATGGCGGCATGTCGGAAGACGAGGCATTGACGGCGCTGACGACAGACGCGTCGACGAAGGCGTTTGCGATTGCTGGTGTTGCGACCGGCATGTTCGGCGGCATGGGTGATCGGGCGCTCGCGAAGATCCTCGCCGAGGGTGTCGGCGGCAATATCGCCCAGCGCATGCTCGCCGGTGGAGCGCGCGGCATGGTCGCGGAAGGCCTGCTGGAAGAAGCGCCGCAGGGTGCCGCACAGACGATTGCCGGAAATATCGGCGTGCGCGATGCCAACCCGGATCAGGAACTGACCGAGGGCATGGGTGAGGCTGTCGCGTCTGGCATCGCCGGTGGCGGCGTCATGGGTGGCGGCATGGGCGCTGCAGGTGGCGCTATCAGCCGTCAGGGTGCGGCGAGTGCGGGCGATCCTGTCGAGGACGCTCCAGCGGCTCCGGCGGCGGCACCACCTGCCCCGGCCGCCGCTCCGCAGCCACGTGGCCCGATCGGTCGATCTGTGCAGCATGCCGAGCAGCAGATCACTCAGCGTCAGGCAGCCGCAGCACCCGCTGATGTTATTCCAGCGCCGGCAGCTGTCACGGAATCCTTGACACCTGCCCCCTCGGCCAGTTCGCCAGATGCTGCGCTTGCACAGGATGGCCGCCCGCAGGTTGGCGCGACGGTGCGGATTGATGCTGATGGCATCGAGCCGTTCATGGGCCGCGTTGACGGCTATGAGGGCGACGATGCGGTGATCATCGACGGTGCCTCGGGCGAAGTCTACCAGATCCCAATCGGCAATCTGACCGAGATCGCCAAGCCGATGGAGGCAATCCCCGATCGCGGCCCGCAGCCGGTGAATGACGCCATCCCGGAATTCTCGACCGATCCGGCGCTGGAGCCCATGGCGCCGGCAGCGGCCGAGGTCAGGTCGGAAGGGCTACCGCCTCGGTCGGAGCAAAAAGAAGCGACGGAGCGATTCCCAAGCGCGCCGACGGCCGGACAGCGGGTCATTGTCGACGATGAAAACGGCGGCCGGTTCGTCGCTACTGTGCAGGGGTATGAGAACGGGGGTACCGAAGCGCTGATCCGCACCGATGACGGCAAGGATCTGCAGGTGCCGGTGTCCTCCCTCAAGGTGTCCAAGCTGACGCCGAAGCAGGTCGAAGCGCAAGAGCTCGAGCGTAATCCGCCGATCGAGCGCGAGGTGGCGGATGCGGGCCCGACGTCTCGCAGCGTTCTCGGCAAGACGATCGTCATGCCGGACGACAAGCATGCCCGCCTCTTCGACCTGGGCAAGATGCGCCAGTCGTCGAGACGCACGATTGGTACGTCCCAGCTGGATCTCGACAGGGTGGACCCGCGTGGATTGAAGGCGCTGGCGAACGAGTTCGGCATTCCCGAACAGGCGGTTGGCCAGCTTGCCGACGACTATGCCACCCGCATGGTGCGCAATGTCCGGTCTGCAAATTCGAAGCTGCCGCAGCGCATGCCGCCGGTCATGGATACCATCCTTGCCCGCTGGCGCCGTGAGGTGGTCGACGCTGACACCAGCCCGGCAGCGGATGAGACACAGTCCTGGTGGGATCGCGAACTGGACGACGAAGGCCGTCGCCTGGCAATGATCTCGGCGAACATCAAGCGTCCACCCAAGACGCCGTGGGTCGATCTTTCGCCGGCGATGCAGCGGAAGCTGGGGACGGTGCGCAGCGAGCAGCAGGACGCGGAAGCGGCAGCGGGCGCAGTCGATTCGACAGAGGCTAATTCCGTCGAATCGGAAGCAAGTAATGAAGCCGCCACAGAGGTGCAGTCTGTTGATGAAGCGGCAAACGAAGCAGCTACGTCCCCTACGAACGACCTGCCCGAGCCGACGCCCGCACAAAAGGAGGCCGGCAATTATAAAGTCGGCCGGCTCGCGCTCGGTGGCCTCGACATCTCGATCGAGAACCCGGCTGGCTCCGAGCGCAAGGGCATGGACGAGGATGGCAACCCATGGTCCGTAACGATGAAAAGCCACTACGGCTACATTCGCGGGACCGTCGGGCGCGACAAGGATCACATCGACGTTTTCGTGAAGCCAGGCACCGGAACGCTGGAGGGTACGGCTCCGGTGTTCGTCGTCGACCAAGTGAACCCTGACGGTTCGTTTGACGAGCACAAGGTGATGCTGGGTTATGGCTCGCAGCGCGAGGCCGAGGCAGCCTATCTCGAGAACTACAGTGAAGGCTGGAAGCTTGGGCCAGTAAGCTCGACCATGTTCGGCGAGTTCAAGCAATGGCTCCGGAAGGGTGACACGACAGAGGGCGCGGCGTCTGCCGTAAACGAACGGTACTTCGACGATGCAGCCACGCAAGCGCGAGCCGAAGAAGTCGACCGACCAAAGCCAACGGTGGCGCAGATCCACAAGGATATGGCCAACCGTGTCTCTCCAACTGATTTTGCGAGGCGTGTCGCCGCGCTCGGCAGAAATAGTCAGGAATCGGCCGTAATCGAGCCGGGCGGCAAGTTGCTCGTATTGAAACCGACGAGCAACCCGTTCGGAGATCACGCCGAGTTCTTCGAGCGACTGACCGAAGCCGGCGTCGACACGACAGAGTCGACTGGCTACGTCCGGATCACGAGCTCCGGCAATCAGATCGGCGCATCGAGCAGTGGCCCGATTTCGGATCCTGCCGCCGCCACGCTGCGAGCAGTTCAAACCGCTGCCGCGCGGGAAGGGCTGACATTCGTCGGCGAAGGTGTCGAGCAGCCAGCGGCGCAAGTAGATACCGCTGGCAGCGACACGGAAAGAACCGTCAACGGCAAACGCCTGGCTTTCCCCGACAAGTACCACGCTGCTGTCTTCGATCTCGGCCAGCAGCTTTTGAGTGAAGCAGGCGTTGCCGAGGTGCGGGCCGGGACTTTGATTGACGATGTGGTGCCTGAGGCAGCGACACTCACCAAGGCGCAGCGCGCCGAGGCTGAGCGCTTGGTTTCGACCATCGGCAGCTATATGGACCCGGTTGTCAGTTCTGCCGATGAAATGGCGATTGCTGCGATGGAGATCGCGGCCATGGAAATGGAAGTCGCGGCCAGCAAGAAAGGCGACGGCGAGGTTCCGGCCTCGTCGGTTATCGATGTGGAAGCGCAGCAGGAATGGGCACAGGCCATCATCGACGAGATGAGCAAGGGGCAGCCGGTCACGGCGCGTCAGCCGATGGAGACCGGTGCCGAGCCCGCGGCAACTGGACCGATGCTCGCATTCAGCGCTGATAACACTGCGGCCACGGCAACGCTTGAGCCGAAGCCAAACAAGCAGGCCGATCCTGATCCGATCATGCCGACCGATCCGAAATTCCGCCGCCTGCCGGTGCCGGATAGACCGGCAAGCACTCCGCTGTTCACCTGGGCAAAGGATGCTGTGCTCGAGCGTGGGCGACGCACCGGCAACGAGCACCTCATCGCCATCGATGACGACGGGACCGTGGTCGAGTTCGGCACATCGGATAAGCCGAAATTCGTTGGCCTCAATGCGCGCCTGTCGAAGGCGGTTGCGAACCCCGATCGCCGCCTTGTGTTCATTCACAACCATCCGCGCAACTGGCCGCTCAGCGTGGGCGACGTTGCCATGCTGGCGAACCCCGGCGCCTATTCAGTGTGGGCGCTGGGTCACGACGGCAGAGAGACCCGGGCAAGCCTGACGGAGCGTGCGCAGCGCGCCGTGCGCCTCGGCAGCGCACCCGACGACGTGATCAACAGCATCGAGCGCTTTGAGAAGGCGCTGCGCGACGCTGAAAAGGGTCTTGAGGCCATCATCGGCGGCAAAATCGCCGATGGGACGATCACCGTCGAGCAGGCGGAAGAGGCGCATTTCAACGCTATCCTTGAGGTCGGCCAGCGTGCGGGCGTCATTGATTTCACAACCAACCAGCCGTATGATCCTTCTAATATACCGATGCTTGATCGGGCGATCGATAATGCGGCGCTTAAGCTTGCAAGGACACTTCTCGATGAGCGAGCAGCACCGCAGACTTCTGATGCCCGGATTCTACGACAAGCCGTCAGTGTTCAGCACGTTGGAGAGCTGGGAACAGTGGCTGGCGACCGTTCTGACGTGGAAGGACGGGACGAAGGACAAAGAGGCCTACGTGAAGGAAGCGCGCGAGACTATCAGTCAGAAGCGCAAGGTCGCAACGCTCGGCGTCTGACCAGCTCCCGCCGCATTTCTGAGAACAGCATCGTCGAAGCTATCAGCGGCAAGTGGACCGACCTGAACCCAACGGTTCTCGCCACGGTACCGCTCAACTACTTCGTCGAGCTTGCCCGCCCCAACATGACCGCCGTGAAGGAATACATGAGCGTCAAACGGCTCATGGACGCCTATCGTGGCGACAAGCACGCAAATGCAGACGCTATCGCTGGCGACTGGCTGAAATACATGCGGCTCGGCTTTGGCAAGACGAACAAGGCCAAGGCGCAGGAGCTTGCCGACCTGATGCACGACAGCACGCTTGCCGGCATCGATCCCAGCCTAACGGACGATGAAACGAAGGGAAAGGCCGGATACGACATCCTGCGCAAGCGGTACCAGGCGCTGCCGGCATCGGGCAAGGAACTGTTTGGAAAGGTGCGCGACGCGTACCGGGCTCAGGCAGATGAGCTTGACCAGATCCTGCTCGACAATGTGCGCAAGTCGCAGCAGATCGCGAAGGATCAGGCCGAGGCACGGTACCGAAAGAAGCTAGAAGAGATCCGCGACGCGAAGATGAACCCGATCGACCGGCGCAAGGCGGAGGAAGATGCCGCCAGCCGCTACAAGGCCGAGAGCACCAAGATGGACTGGTCGGCCAAAGCGCGGCTGACCAAGATGCGGATCCAGTTCGAAAGCAACCGTGTCCCGGCGCCATACTTCCCGCTCGGTCGCTTCGGGCAGTACTATGTCACCGCAAAGGACGTCGACGGCAGCGTGATCAGCTTCTCGAAATTCGAGCGGGCTGCAGATCGCGACCGGTTCGCGCGCGAGATCCAGAGGGATTATCCGGGTGCTGCCGTCACCAAGGGCGTCATGAAAGACATGACGGACCCGCGTGCGGCGATGGACCCGCGCATGGTGGCCGAGATCGAGCAGCTGCTGGGAAATGCCGGCGTCGACCAGGACCTGATGGACATGGTCTATCAGCGTTATCTCGAGACGTTGCCGGAGCTTTCCATGCGGAAGCGCTACATGCACCGCAAGGGCACGGCCGGCTTCGACACGGATGCGCTGCGCGTGTTCTCCTCGCACATGTTCCATGCCGCGCATCAGCTCGCAAAGCTGAAATACGGGCTGGAACTGCAGGAACTGGTCAACACCACATTCGACCAGGCGGAAGCAGCCGACGATCAGACCCGAGCCATGCGGCTGGCTAATGAGATGAAGGATCGACACCGCTGGGTTATGTCGCCTACCGGCAGCAGCTTCGCGCAGACCATGACCAGCACGGCGTTCGTGTGGTTCCTCGCCGCCTCTCCCGCTGCCGCCGTTCTCAACCTGACACAGACGCTCATGATGGGCTTGCCTATCCTCGGCGCGCGCTTTGGCGGCATCGGTCGCGCCAGTGTCGAAGTGGCCAAGGCGTCGGCCGATCTGATCAGCGGCAAGGGCAGCGTGCGCAACGCGAACCTCAGCCGTGAGGAAGCTGCGGCGGTGGATGCGTTCTACCGCAGCGGCATGATCGACCGGACCCAGAGCCACGATCTCGCAGGCGTAGGGGATACCGGCGTCAAATACTCGCCGCTCCGTTCACGTGTCATGGCCGTCATGTCCTGGGCGTTCCACAACACCGAAGTATGGAACCGCGAGACGACGGCGCTCGCTGCCTATCGCCTTGCGCGGAAAGCAGGGCAGGATCACCTCAAGGCAATCGATAGCGCACACGATCTCACGTGGGCAACCCACTTTGACTACAGCAATTCTTCGCGGCCGCGGCTTATGCAGAACGACTACATGAAGGTCGCGCTGGTATTCAGATCCTACAGTTTGAATATGTTGTTCAGATTATTCAGAGATATGCACCAATCAGTGAAGGGGGAGAGCCCGCAGGCTCGGCGCGAGGCTCGGTACCAGCTGGCCGGTGTCACCGGCATGATGGCCTTGATGTCCGGGGTAACCGGCGTGTGGGGGTTCAATCTTGCCATGGCCGTTGCAGGCACGGTGTTTGGCGACGACGACGATCCAATGGACTTTGAGGAAACGTTTAAGAAGGACATGCTCGACATTCTTGGGCCTGAACTTGGCGGCGTCGTGCTCAAAGGCGTACCTGGGCATTATCTCGGCATTGATTTGACCAGCCGCATTGGGATGCCGGACTTGTGGTTTCGCAGTCCGAGCCAAGACCTGCAGGGCAAGGAGGAATGGAACTATTGGACGAGCCAAATGCTTGGCGCCACGGCCGGCATTGGTGAGCAGTGGTTCCGCGGCGCTTCGCTGATCATGGAGGGCGATGTGGCGCGCGGCGTAGAGGTCGCGGCACCGAAATTCATCCGAGATCCGATGAAGGCTTTCCGCTATGCGAACGAAGGCCTGCAGTCGATCCGGGGCGATGAGTTGCTACCGGCCGACGCGATTGGCATTCATGGTGCCGTGGCGCAGGCCATGGGTGTGTCTCCTGCCATCGTATCCGAGACATGGGAGCGCTCCGGCGCGCTCAAGAACGCTGAGAAGCGCGTGATGGACGAGCGACAGCGCGTGGTCAATGCCTGGGCCATGGCAGCTTTGGCCAAGGACAAAGAGGCCGTTGCGGAGGCGATCGAGCGCATAAAGGCGTTCAACAAGAAGCCGGTGCACAGCGCGATCCCAATCACCCAGGACACGCTCAAGCGCTCAATCAAGACGAGGGTGCGCAACGCTGCCAAGCGCGAGGACGGCGTTCTGATCCAGAACGAGATCCTCAGCCAGCGTCTGCGGGCGGCGATGCCGGAGCGGCTTTATTGAAAGGTAAACAGTTTTGCTTGCCTTCGTCGGTGACCACTACGAAGTGGCTCGCTATTACTTAACGCCCCTGCCGCGGGGACCTGGTGCGCGACTTTTGCTTTTGAGAAGCTTTTTGGCTTCGAGTGCTGGAGTGTCCATTCTGCTCATCAGAGTGGACCTGCACTACCGCGCCATCCTTATTGTACATCATCAGCAATTGACGTCCGAAAACCAAAGCGCCGCCGCCTAGGACCAACGCACCGATTAGAAATGCTGCGGTCGTGTGGGCACCCAGATAAGCCAGATAGCAGGCCGCTGCGATACCCAAGCTGACGAGAAAATAAGCGCCCAGATCGCGGCGCTTTCGCTCCGCAGAGTTGTCGCTGAGCGCCTTGTTCTCCCACTGATGACGGTGGTCCTGCTCTTCTTTGAATTGCTCAAAGAGCTGCGCTGCCGCCTGAGGGTACAGCTGCACATAGCCCTGCATGACTTGGGGGCTGGGCATGGGGCCAGAGTAGTGATGTGAAGCCTGGATTGTGATCTCTTGGACCACTTCCGTCATCGCAGGCTCAATGATTTGCTGCAGCTCGCCTTCCGTTATCCGGCGGCCAGCTTTCTCCTGAATTTTACTCTGAATACTCTGGGCGACTTCGCGAGCCCCCGTCGCCGCGACCGTGCGGACGATGTCTTCATCAGAGGGCTCGGATGTCATTCAGCAGCAATCCCTTTAAGGGAATTGGCCTTCACTTTGCCGAGTACTCGCCCATAGTCAAAGCCGAGAGCCTCCATGTCGCCGCGCAGGCCATGGCTAAATTGTTCTGTATAACGAGGCACGACTTCAGAGCCGAGCGTCAGGCCACCGAGCACTTCAATGATGTCCGCTTTCGATCCAGACGTTTTCGAAATTCTCAGATACCGGACGATAGGAGCGCTGAGTGAGCGCTTCGCCTTTGCGTCTCTCCTGTGTTTCTTCGTCATGGTTCCACCTTCCCAAGCCGCGTACAAGCTACGGTCGCACGCTTGTGTAGAGCTTTCGTTAACGTGCAAGCCGCACTCTTAACGTAAATAGGTATTCTCGCGTATTCGTTCCAATTCGCAACGCGTTTTTGCGCGCGCAAGTCTTCCGCGCACGTTCGTTTCCGTTCTTAATAGCGTTTTCGGGCCCGGCTGTCTCATTAAATTTTGTTGACCGATGGCGCGGCAACTAGACGATTGAGCTACCGCCTATCAAGAGAGGCGCCATTGCGCCTCGTGGGCCAATGCCCGCCGACGATAGAAGGCCCTCAACTTAACACCGCTTCGACGTGCGCGGAGATACAAGACCATCCAGACGGATCGCCGCGCCGCGATGGTGATGCTGTCCCGGTATGTCGAGCACATGTTCTTACGGATCATGATTTGCCCTCTGTCGCTGCGCTATGGGTCGAGCCAGGCCCACGATTTTCCCCTAGAAATCCTGAAGGCTTGGGTTCTGCTTATCCCATATAGCGCTGCAATCTCAGCACACGTATGGGTCTGGCGCATGGAGCGTATCGTCCTGACCTGGTCCTCTGTGATCACGGCAAAGGGATGCAGCTCGCCTCTTACACGTGTGCCGTGAACCTCCATGTCAGCGCTGTTTTCAGTCGGCGTACCCCAGTAGAGATGGGATGGTGAGATGCAGCCGGCATGACCATTTCCGCAGCTATGGCACGCTTGAGACTTATCATCTGGTGGCGGCCCGTTTTTCTTCTCGCAAACAAACCGGGTCGCCTTCACCATCTGGCCATCTATGTAAAAATGACCATACCCTCGGCCGTTCGCAAACGGCCAAATGAGGCATGAATCGTCAGTGTGCGATAGGCTGCGAAGCGCGAAGGCCAAAGGCTCACCATCCTGTGCCTTTCTGCGCTCGGCTTCTCCTGTCGCTCCTATCCGCGCCAGCCGCTTATAGTGCATATTGCAGAAGCCTTTAGCTATGTGCTCGTTCCCGCACCCCTCGACAGAGCAGCCCCGCTTACCCATTGTTTCGCTGCTTAATGGCGCTGGCGCCGAGGGACGCGCAGATCAACACAACCTCTTTCTGTCCATCCTTGCCCTCGACGAGGATGCGCCCTCCGTCTGCAACAATCTCGGTCATCCTGCGGTGAAGGATCAGCGCCTCGCGCACCAGCGCGCAGCGACTAATGCCCTTGCGCCGTGCGGCCCTGCCGAGATCGTCGATCACGTCCTGCGGGGCTGACATTTGGAACTGTGCCATCGGTCACGCCTCTTTCGCAGTGAAAAGGGAACGCGTGTCAGTAAAGCCGGAAAGCCAGTCGTAGCGCTGGCGGACCGTGGAGCCGGATTGCATGGCGGATCCGCGTGATGCGCCAGCCGCCGCCGTGGCGGCATGCATCTCCGGGATGCCATATACGTCCTCGATCGCCGCAAGCTCCATCAAGAGGAAGGCGTAGTAGCCGGCCATCGCCTCGGGGACGTTTGGAGCGAGCGTTGGCGCGACGTCGACGGCCGCGGCGGCGATGGGAATCGGGGCAAGCGAAGCTGCTGCCGCGAGCTTCAAAACGGTCCGGCGTGTCGGGGATTGGCGACGCGGTTGCGCGAAAAGGCGCTTGCTGCTATCTTCCATAGCGCATTCCTTTTTGAGATTGGAAATGTGGAGAAAAGAGCGGGAAGGTTCCTAGGCCTTGGTCCCGCTCTTTTCGTTTTCTGCTGTAGCCCGCTGGATCAGCGGCTCCAACGCCAGCAGCATTTCCTGGTTCATCGAGCGGCGATTGGCTTTGGCCAAGCGTTTGATTGCGTCCCGCCAACCTGACGGCAGGCGAATGATGTATCGGTCTTCAAACTGGTGTGCCATTTCTTCCTTCTCTGAATATGCCAACTTGGCATATTAAGACTGCATCACGTTAGCCTTTATGTCAACTTGGCATATATCGGAGAGCGAAATTTTCTGCCACACGTTGGGAATGTCCAAAGACCAATATCCAAGCGAGACCTCCGACCGTTACATCGTGCGTTTCCCTGATGGGATGCGAGACATGCTGAAACAGCTTGCCGCAGAGAACAAACGCAGCCTAAACGCGGAGATAATAGCGCGATTGGAGCAGACCCTCATCCAAGGGTCTTTAGTTGCTGCATCTGTGCCGGCCGCAAAAATCGAAGATCTAGTAGAAAGGGCCGTGCGCAGAGTTCTTGCTGAGACGAGAGTGGAGGGCGAGACTGGTGATAAAGGACGTACCTGAGGCTGGCAGTGTAGCATTTTTCCTAGCGGTGCTCGTTGGCGCCTCTGCAGTTCCGCTTATCTGGATCTCAGAAAACGAAGACATTAGGGCCGGGGTATTTGTTGTTTTAGCCCTTGTTTCAGCCGTTTCACTCAATATCAGCCATGTCATCAGACGGCACCAGGAAAGCGAGGCGGGAGCGCGTTTGGCGGAGCAGGAGCGGAAGAAAGGAAATGCAGCCTGGGTTGAGGCGGCATCATCTAATGTGGCAGATTGGCTGCGCGACGAGGTAAACCATGAAGGAGAGGTTTATGTCAAAATTGTAGGCCAAGGGTGGGGCGCCGAAGGACTACGCTACGCGTTTTTGGTGTCCGCACATTATAGAACATTTCAAGACCCGATGATTTTCAACGGAATAGTCGCAGTACTGACGGAATACGCACCGCATCGACTGGTCAGCGCCGCATTCGTCGAGCCAGGCCGACTTTTCTACTCCCACCTCATTGAAGACGATCTGAGGAATGGGATGGATCTCGATGAAGCTCTGAGTAAACGGTACCCACAAGAAGAGCTTTGGCCGAGGGTGTAACTCCCGAACTTACTGCGGTCCGATACCAATAGCCGACCGCTGCCGCTGAGCCAAAGCGCGCCGCAGAGGCTCGGGCCAAGCCTGCTCCGGTACACCGTTCTGTCTAAGCTCATCAGCAACGCGCTCGGCCGGCACGCCCTCTTTAAGCGCGGGCTCTACAGACGACAGCAAAAACTGCACGCGATCCTGACGAGACTCGGGCGGCCGTTCATCGCGCGCCTGGCCTGAAATCTGCTGCTGCGGTGGCGCCTGAAAACGCTCAGGCGCGACAGGCTGCCCCGTTGCAGTATCCATCAGAACCTTACGGCCGGACGAGCCGCCGGACGCGGGAGCCGACGGTGCAGCGCCGAGACCCGGCTGACCGCTCTGGAGCTCGATCTCTTCGGCGATAAGCTTCTCTTTCTCGTCTCTTGAAAGGTCATCAAAATTTGGAACGTCGACCGCGCCATCTTGAGTGACTTTCGTTTCGCCGTTGAAACGCTTCCGCAAGGCGTCGATCGCGTCCTCGCGAGTCGGCTTGCCCGACGTGCTGTATTGCGCGTCGATTTCCTTCTTGGTCCTGTAGTCGCCCATGTCGGCTTGGCGCTTTGACTGATCCGCTGCCGCTGCCTGCTGCTGCTCCCACACCGAAATGGGGTTGATGATCCCGGCAACCATCGTGTTGAGCTTATCCATTGGCACGTCCTGAACGACGTCTTTGCCATCGGGCCCCTTTAAGGTGAAGCGATAGCCAAGCTTCTTGCCGCTCTGGTCGACAAGAGAGTCGTAGCCGCCGATCTGATAACCGGTCGTGTTGTAGCCCTGAATGCGCGACGCCTGCAGGGCAGCATCGAGCGCCGCCTCAGGATTGCCGTGCTGTAGGTTCCAGATCGCGCGGCCGGCAAGCTGGGTTGCCTCGTAGTTTTTGCCGTCCAGCGCCCACTTCTCCCATGCGTCTGCCTCGGCTTGCTTCCCCTGCAACAGGAGCGTCTTCTTCTGGCGCGGCACAACATCATTTCGGTAAAACCGGTCAAACTCTTCCGGCTTGTACTCGCCGGCATCGACCTTTGCCTTGAAATCCGTCTGCGCCTGGGTGTTGATGGCAGATATCTCATCACGATCTTTGACGGCGCGATTGTACTCGATGTCCTCGCGCTCCTGGATCACCTTGTCGCGGGCGCGGTTTTCCCGACGTTCGCGAAATTTCGAGCCGGCCTCAAGGCCGTCGACAAACCCACCAAGACCAATTCCGATCATCTATGCCGCCTCCATCTGGGTTGTTCGTGGTTTCGTAGGCCGAGCACCAGTGCGCGCCGGGATTTCGTCACCGAGGCCGATAACCGTTGCGAGCTTGTCGACCTTGGCATTGAGATCCTTGATCGCGCCCATGGTAATGCCGATTGCATCCTGAGGCGCGATCGAACGTCCGTCGCCCTTGCCGGTTTCGCGCTGAAAGTCCTGCGCATAGGTCCCGATGTGCTCGCCCTCGTCGGCAATGCCGGGCTTGTACTTCCACGACTCGACGCGCATGTTTTCGACGGCATCGAGCGCCGCGCCTTCCTCTATGGGCTCTTTGTCTTCCTTGAGGTTCTCATCTGACTTGAATGGAAGCGCGCCCAGCACGGCGCCGAAGGCCTTGCCGATGCCAGCCATGTTCTGCGCTTTCATTTCCTGCTCAGTCTTCCAGCCGTCAAGCTGCAGGCCATACTGAGTGTTCAGCGTCGAGCCCATACCCTGGTAGCCTTGCATCGCACCGCCAAAACCCTGCGACATGACCTGGGAAGCCGCCATCGCCTGTGCGTTGGTTGCCTGAGCGCCAGAAAGGGCGGTGCCGCTTGCGCCAACACTTCCAGCCGCACCCTGCGCCGCCGTCGCCGTAGCGCCTCGACCCATGTTGGCGACGTCAGCCTTTAATGCCAGTCCTTTGTCACGAACCATGGTGCGGGCGTTGTTTGCGGCGCCAGCCTCGGCTAGAGCGATTCCCATGTCCGTCTGCGACTGGATACCGCCAGCGCGGCCGGAACGTGGATCGATGCCCATTGCAGCATTGTTGCGTTCGGTCGCTGCGCGGGCGTTCGCGGCGCCCATCTGCACGTCACTGCGCGCCTCGGCAGCAGCCTGCGCCTGACGCTCTTCGGAGCCGTAGTTCGTTGCTTCCGAGATAAACTGATCTTCGACGGGCCTATAGACTTCCTCGTACCGCTTGCGATCCGCTCGCGACCAGTCGGCTTGATCCTGGCCCAATCCAAGCTGGAGCTTGGTGACTTGGTCAGTCAGCGCGTCAAGTTCTTTTTGCCGGTCCTGCGACTGAGCAAACGCGTCCTTGGCAAAGCCGAGCCACTGCTCGCCAGTCTCGGCTTGCTTGAGCGCAGCTACACCGATGTTGGGATCTGGCGCCGGGGCGGATGATCCACCTTTCATGTGCAACTCCTTAAAGTGGAGCCGCACTCATGCGCGGGTGTTTCTGTGCCTGTTATAGCGAAACGCGCTCCGCTTTGCTAGCTGCACGTTGTTTTGTAGGGTAATGCAGGTTGCCTAGAAGCGTTTCGCCGAACCGTACAACGCAGCTGCGGCTGAAGATCGCGACCAACGCTAGAGATGAGGGGCGCATGGCAAAAACGAAAGCTGACTATCAGGCAGAAAGACGTGCAAAAACGGCAACGTCTGCAATCGCTTTGATCGATGACCTCAGTTTCTTTCGAGAACTACTGGGTAGGCAAGTGCTCACTAGCGGCGATATTCGCCGTGCATCCGCACAGCTTCGGCGCATCCTAGTCGAAGACGATCTAGGGAAAATTGCTTCGCCGAGAACGGGAAAGGTGACGGTGTTGGCGCCGAACCATTTGCCTTTCCTCGACGTAAACAAAGCGCAGAAGTATCTTGTTTTCTCACTTGGTCATGTTTCGCTGCTTGGGGTTGAGCTAGCTGCCGTCGGCGCTATCGACGGCACCGCTGATGATTCGACTATTCGTCCGCAAAGCTATGACCAAGAAGCGCGACACAGCCTAGCGCTAAGCGCTTTTCTTACTCAGCCTTCCATAGCTATCGACGGTGAGTGGTATTCGCGTCGAGAAATCATCAAGTACGCAGCGAACGTCGCTTCTGGTGTTCACTCCGGAGAGAGGCTTGATCCAAGGCAGGAGCGGCTTCAAAAGCGGCGTTATGCAATCAGTTTCAGCGGGTCCGAAAGCCTGACGATTAGGGTTGTGCTGCAGGGTCTCGGCGATGACGTGCCGGATGTAGTCATTCAAGACGGGATTGATGTTGTCCTATTGGAGTTGCTTGCCGCCATGAGCCACCTTACGTCGTCACCTGACGTGCTTAAGTTGGAACAGAGCATCAAGGCTGAGTTTGGGCTATAGCGCTCGGCAGTCCATCGAACTCAGGAGCTTTAGCCGCGGCCACCTTTACGGATCGGACCTTCATCCTACCCGGTAGAAAGCGGCAGTCTTCTCGCAACATTCCGAACAACACCATGTCGTCACCGTTGGGTGCCCCGCGACGCAAAAGGCCTTCACGGACCCAGCCAAAGCCCTCGCATAAACGCAGCGAATCCGCATTGGTCGCGGCCACGAGACAGGTCAGGCGCCAGTAATTCAGCTGGATGAAAGGGTAAGCGAATACGCGGATCAGCAGTTCGCGCGTGATCCAGCGGCGCGAACCGTCGGACGCTACACTCAGGCAGCACTGCCCAACGCTGAAATTGTCGAACACGACCACGCCGCAAAGCTTGCCGTTGCGCGCGATCCCGATCGCTCGAGCATCCGGACGGAATTGATTGTTCGGGATCCGCTCTTCTGCCCATGCGATCATATCGGCCTGCGGCTCGTAGACGACGGCGAACATCAGCGCGTCCGCCGTTTGCGCAGATCGCTGGCGACCGACCGCACTGCGTTGGAGATCGCGATCAGGTCATCGAGGAGGCTGTTGAAGTCGGCCTGTGTGGGTGAGCCGGCAACCTTCTTCGTCTTCACCTCGGCGAGCCGCAGCAGCTGGTCGAGATCCTGCATCCGGACTGCGGCTTGGTCCTTTGTCCCGGCGCGCGAGCCGTCAAGCGTCTCGAGCTTTTCATGCATGCGGTTGTCATAGGTAGGGCTCACTGCATCATCCTCAGTTCGTCCATCGTACCGGCCATGATGATCTGCGTGACCTGCAAATTGGACACGACAGAAACCTCCCAGATCCGCGCCTTGAATTCCGAAGGTAGGCGCTGGACCGTGCCGCCGCGGGTGATGCTGCGGACGAGTTTGCGATCGCCGTAGATGTTGACGACGAGGTCGGCGTAATCCGGAAGGCTGGTCAGGGCGTCGCTCGCCACAGCGTAGAAGCCAATAGACGCCGCCCCGAGCGAGCCGCCGATATCGCCAGCCGCGAGGATGGCATCGTTTGCGGCAAGGATAGCCTCTCGCTCCTCCTCCTGCGCTTCGAACGAGACGAGAGCCGATGCCTCGCCCAGGTCAATGAGAACGGCGCCCATGGTTTCAGGCTTGGTGGTCCAGAATTCTTTTGATCGCCACTGGTAGGTCGCGGGCGGCTTGGAGGGATCGTCGAAGCGGTAGATGTTCGATACGCCTGGCGGCTTGAAATAGAGCGCAGCATCAGCCGTATCGTAGAACACGGCGTCCGCAATCTCGCCCATGCGCACAAGGAACTCGCCGCCGGCGACGTTGATCAGGATCGATCCCGCCATGCGTTGCCCGGTCGGCGACAGGGTGTCGTAGAACATCACGTAGTTGCCGGAGCTCTGCGCGCCAATGATCGTCGACGGCGACAAGCGCAGCCAGTCCTCACGGCTGAACAGCTGGCGCGTCGCGAGACTGACCTGCCCGTTCGCCAGGACCGTCACCAAGCCTTCCTTGCTAGGGTAACAGGCCGCAAAGCCCAGATCGACGATGCCGCGCGCGTTGATGCACGGCAGGTTTGCCTCGAGCTTCTGGCTCTGCATCGAGTCGGGATGCGCGCCGGCCATCAGATAGGGGTTGGCCGTCGTCATGACGATGAG
The DNA here is from genome assembly GCA_964393565.1 of uncultured Stakelama sp. GTDB lineage: Bacteria > Pseudomonadota > Alphaproteobacteria > Sphingomonadales > Sphingomonadaceae > Sphingomonas. Next base: position 41,687 of record CAYMUJ010000010.1, read on the forward strand.
GACCGAGCCGAGCGAGACCAGACCGACGACGGGCGCATCGCACAAGAGCATGTAGCGCTCTGGCCAGGCATGCGGACGATAAGGCTCGGAAAACCAGACCTCGCGGCCGGTGAATGCCGCCATCATGCCGTTGGGCATGCTGATCAGGCCGGAGAGTGCATCCGGCGGGGTGCTCCAGCCAGCACTGGGCAGCGCCTCGTTGAAGGCGTCGACCGCGATGTTGTCGACGAAGTCAGCCGTGGACGCGGCGCGCTCGGCGATGAAGTAAAGATAGGTGCCAGCCGAGCCAGTCTGTGAGCGGTAGATACGCTGCTTGGTGACGCCGCGGCCGGACGGGACAGCATCGAAGCCGCTCAGCGTGACGATCTTGCCCGGCTGCCAGTCGATGATTGCGGATGTCGGAGACGGCGCCGACTCCTCGCCGAACTCGGTCACCCATGTCCAGACATAGGTGCGGCTCTGAACGTCGCCGGTCCCAGTGCCTGACGGGGTCGCAGTTGGTGCGGTGGTCGGTGGAGCAAGCGCAAGGGGGTAGACGTCGCCATCGACGCGCATCTTCGGGGCGCCATCGCCGGTAAAATACAGCCTGTCCTCGGCCACGGGACCTGGTACCGCATGCACCATACCGGGCCATGAAAGCCAATCATCGGCATGGCGGTAGATCGTCTCGTGGTCAGCAGCCGCGGCATTGAACAGCGTAAGACCCGGCTTGTTGGTGGGGGTGAGTGCGCCATCATCGAGCCGAACATTCGACGCGGCCGTCGCCGCCGTGTCTGGCAGCAGACGCGGGCTGATCAGCGGTTTTTCACCGGCGAATGCGGAAATTTTGATGACGGCCATTGATGGTCCTCACGGCCAGTAGTCAGAATTGGTCGCGTAGTCGAGCGGGATCGGGTCCATGGCTTTCAACGCCCAGGACGCATCGTAAACCGATTCGATCCATGCGCTGCCCTTCGACCACATCTCGACGATCTGTGGCGGCGTCAGAAAGTGATCCACGTTTACGGCATCCCGAAACTTGGTCAGCGAGGCCGTATCGCCGGCTGCAATCCGCAGTGAGGCGGCTTGAACAAGCCCCAGCAGATTACGCTGATCCTTGTCGCGACCCTGCAGCGGAATCGATCCGTAATCGGTGACCGTGACCGAGGTGCCGCCCTCGATGATCATGTCTCGGTGCGCGTTGACCATGTCACCGGTGACGACCGGTTCAGCAGTCGGCTCGCCTGGATCGGTCAACGAGACGTAGCCCCATGCGCCGTCGACGAAGCAACGGACGAAACCTTCCTGCTCGGCCGGCGGCGCGGCCAGTGTAGCGAAGGCAGGCAGGACCCACCTGTCCTTCTCGAGCGGATCTTTCTCCGCCGTGCTTGCAAAAAGGAACGCGCCGGTCTGTTCATCGTAGTGATAGACTGCAGGGGCTTTGGACATCGGGTGATCCTCAGAATTTCAGGACATTCAACAGCGCGAAGTTAAGTGGGCGAGCTTCGCTGCCGCCGCTGTTGTTGATTGTCACGCCGTGGTTATGGGCGCCGCCAATGGACGTTACATCGGTGCCGAAACTGATGCCCGGACCGCTGGCGACGATGACGGAGCCCGAGCCAAACCCATTAAACAGGTGCTGGTGAGCCCCTTGCACATCCGTTGTACCGGTGTGATTGTGAGCAAGGTTTTGACTGGCCTGCGTGCGACCGAAGACGCGGCCTGTGTCGAGCCCGCGGCCATCGTCCCAATTTCGCTGGAACATAGCGCGGGTATCGGGCACCCTGAACGTGCCATCACCGTTGTCAGCAAAAACAAACCCGGCCCCGAACCAAGTATCCAGCGGCACGACATTACCATTATGCAATGCCCAGTTCCAAAGTGCGGCATAGGTCGACTTTGAGTAGCTGCCGCCGTTTAGCTTGACAAAGCCTGGTCGCGCCGTCTGTTGGCCGTCTTGGCGCGGCTCTCCGACCATGACAGAAGCGTAGCCGTTGTAGCTGGCGCCGTTTGCAGTGAAAGTTTGCCAGGTCAGAATTGAGTTATAGGTCGGATGCCATATCGGACCCTCGTTTGACGACGGTAGGGGATCGCCGACATTAAGCTTTCGAATGCGAGACGGGATACCTGACGTATCGTTCGTGATGTATTCCTCGACCTCTTCAAAGGAATCGAGAGCGTCGGTCACTTCACCTTTGATACCGTCCAACGCTTCCTGCACGAAAGACGTCGTCGACACAGTGTTATCATTAGTCCCGAAGTCTTGTTTGACCGCTCTCGCACCGCCTCCCAACTGCAGTTCAGTCAACGCTCCGGCAGTGGCACGAAGTTCGCAACGCGATCCATTTGCGAAAGAAAACCCGGCGGTACCTTCCTGGCCACGAACCACGGTCAGTGTAGCCCCATCGCGCGCCGTGACATGCATGATTTCTCGGTTGCCCGCGTTGTCGATCACGACCAGTGGGAACCACTCGCCGCCTGCCAGCGATGGGAACTTGTCAACGTCGCCGGAAGAGATGGCCAGTGACGTGACGCTGGAATTGATCGCGCCGGCAAGCGTCGATGTCGCAAGATTTGTCAGTTTGACCGGCATGTCGCAATCCTCTGTAATCGGCGGCGGTTCGGGGTGCTAGTGTGCCTTGGCCCTCAGGGCCAGTAGCTGTCTTCGGTATAGTCGAGCGGGATCGGCTCCATGTCCTTCAGCGCACGTGCTGCGAAGATGTGCGACTGCTCGTGTTGGGCTGCGGTTCGACCGAACTCGACGACAGTGTGGGCGTCCATGGTGGCGAGCGAATTGTCCGCCGCGATCCAGGTGAAGGGAGACAGGCCGCCATTCCAGAACAGGTCTCCCGGCTGAGCGCCGGCCACGATGGCCATGAAGGCGAGTTGTGCGGCACCTGAGATATTGGCCTTGGCACGATCGTCAAAGTCGAAGACGTTGCCGCCATAGACGAACCCTGCGGCTATCCGGCGGTCGCGTTCCGCATTGAGGTCCGCAGAGGTTGGCAGCGGTGGCTCAAAGGTTGGGATCGTATTCCCGGCGGCCTCCCACTCGGCAATCATCTGACGGTGGCCGTTGGTCATGTCGTCGGGAACAAGCATCCGCACGCCATCAATGGTAGCGTCGATGATGCCGGCGGATGTCCTGCCGTGAACCTGCATCAATAAATCTCCGCATCGGCTGTGAAGTGAGCGCTGAGAAAAGTACTCGCGGCGATGGAGACGCCGCTAACGCCGCACGCGAATCCGAAACGCCCCTGCCTGGTTGAGCCCACAGAGAAATTGACCGCGTCACCGGACATCTGGTTCGCTGCGCCAGTGTTTGTGCTGTACGGGATGCAGGTGGGCACCGCTCTTTTCATCGTCTTGAAAGGAAAATGAAGGGTGGCAAAACTCTGAGTGCCGTCCAGGCTTTTCATGACCGCACCAGCGCTGCCGACTGTTCCAGGGGCGACCTCAAGGTTATAGCTCTTCTCAAAATACCGCTGACAGGAGGACTCTTCCTGCTCGGGATCTCGGGGTGTAAACGGATCATCTTCCGACGTTGCATCCCCTTCGACGAGAGATAGCCACGTAAGGTCGTAGTTACCTGCCTGCCGAGGGGTCATGACAATGGCGGCAGCTGCAAAATCATTTGCGTTGGTGCCCAGAAGCTTGCCGCCCAGCAAGGGAACAGTAACTCCCCATGCGCGACGGTTCGTCGATGCAGAATAGATCGTTGTCGGGCTTCCGCCTGCGGCTGTCATGGCAGTGACAACCTGAGCAGACGGCGACCCGCCCGTGCCGAAATTCTGCACAAATTCCGCGGCAACCGCCTCTGATCCGCTTGGCCCCGACATCCATCCAATGAACGTCCAGTCACCCGGTCGGATGCTGTCTACGAACTCGACGCGCTGCTCTATGCGAAGCGATCCGGTGGTCGGGGCAGAAGCGAAATTGAACCGCATCGCATAGCGAGCTTCACGCGCAAATCCGCTGCCGAGGGCAAAGGTTGCTTGGCTCACGGTCACTGTTTGGTTCGTGTTGTTCGTTACGAAGAAGCGATCGAACACGTACGCTGACGCTCCAGCCGCAATTGTGCGGGAACCCCTTTGGATCAGCCGGGCAGCACCGTTGAGCAGTTTGTTTCGGTGGCCGGCAAGGACGCCGCCGCCCATGTTCGCGCGAGCCCGCCCCTGCTGGGCCTGAGTGAAAGACTGGGAATTGTCCGCGCGTATTGCCGCGCCCTGAATGAACTCCGTATTGGCCACCGCCTTGGAGTTATTGCCCGTCGCTTGCGTCACGGCCGTGGCGTCAGTGGCCAGGGCAGGCGCAACCGCCGCCGCCGCCGTCAAGCGCAGATCGCATTTTGAGCCTGCAGCAAATGCCCGAGCCGTTGTCCCTTCCTGCCCTCGAACGACGGTCAACGTGGCACCGGAGCGCGCCGTCACCCGCATCACCTCAATGTTGCCCGAGGTGTCCACGACGGTCAGCGGGAACCATTCCCCTGCCGCCAGTGCCGGAAACCTGGACGCATCGCCCGAGGCAATCGAGACAGTCGTCACGCTGCTGTTGATCGCGCTGGCGAGGGTCGAGGATGCGTTGTTTGCAAGCTTGGCGACCACGTCAGGCCTCCCTGATTTTCAGGGTCGCCAGCACCTGTTTGGTGCGGCCGGCAAAGGTTTCGATCCTGACGGTGAGCGTGCCCTGCTCGCCGGCAACTCCACCGGAGAGCCAGACACGAGCAACGGTGTCAGCCTGATCGATCTTGTCGACCACGGCCGTGCTGCCAGTGACGTCAGCCACCGCATCGACGATGCGATCGTCAGAGGGCATCCAGCGCGAGAAATCGAAATCGAAGTCGAGGACGTCAGCCGAAACCTTGGTGATGATGTCGCAAGTCATCGGGACACCTCGCGATCCTTAGCCACGTGAAACTGACGCTGGTCGCGCGCCACACCCACGGTGCGATCCTCGCGGTTCACCATGACCAGGCGGCGCTCGGTCAACCGGAAGGTTCTGGCGCGCTCTGTGGGTCGCAGGCTGCGAAACGCTGCCTTTGCCAGTCCGAGAATTGTGATGATTGCTTGCGGCGCGTGAGAGATACGGCGGGTGAGCGCCATAGAAGTCACGACCTGAACCGCCGACGAAATGACGTGAGATACGCGCCGCACTGCCGTCGCTTCCGCGTCGATCGAGAGCAGGGCTACGCCCGTCGACACGACACGTCGAACTGCCGCGAGATCGGAAAGCAGTGCGATTTGCGTCTCAGCCGTCGGCGCCACTCTGCGGACCGCAGCGCATGCGCCGCTGACGGTGATGGCACTGGCCGCGCTCATCAGCATCAGCCATCTGCCCCCGTTTACCGGAAGCACATTCATCGCAGATCCGTTCAGGGTGCCATATCCCAGCATCATGCCACCGCGATATCGAGGGCGCCGGCGTGGATCACACCTTCATCAGACGGGAAGTAGGTTTTCGCGGCATCGAGCGGATCGCCGTGAATGAAGTTGCCGCCGGTCAGTGCATCCCAGATCCCGAAATGCGTCACGACCACTTGCGCCGCGCCGTCGTTTGCAGCGTAGAGCAGCTGTTTCAGGTTCTCCGTTGCCTTGGCAGACGCCGCCGCAAAGCCGGTCGCGATCGCCGCTCCCTGGGCCGCGTCTTGCCGCGCATAGGCGGGCCAGGCAGCGTTGGTGACTTCATTGGCGCCGTTCGCGCCCGGGTCGCCGGTATGCAGCGAAATAAACACGCGTGTGGGAGGCGTGACCGCCACCCCGCGGAGGAAAAGATCAAGGATAGCATTGGCGGCATAGGTGCTCGTGGTCATTACAGGTAACGTCCTCTGGTTCTGAGCGGAGCCTTTTGCTGGCCCTTGGCGACGCGCACTGCGATCGTGTCGAGTTGCTGGCTGAACCACTGCTGGTGCGCCAGGCCAAGCTGCGGATTGTCGGAGTTGGGATCGATCAGGATCCGGGCTGCAGCACCCCGGCCGATCTCCTCGGCGTAGTTCTCGAGCAGCAGCGCCGGCAGACTGGTGGCGTTGCGCGATGGTTTCAGGGCAAAACGGACAGACAGCGTCCCTGTCTCGCGCGGCACGACGGCGATCGTATCCGGCCGGATCTGGGTGACATAAAGCGCCGTCGTCTCGGTCGTGTCGGTTGCCCAGTTCGGGATCTCGGCATCGAGCCACTCGACGCGCACCGGCTCAAGCGCACGCTCATTCAGCATTGCCGACTGGATCGAGACAATTGCTGCATCGGCAATGGTGCACACGCCCTGCATTTCAGGGGCAGTGATTGAGATGGTGTCGTTCTCGCGCCAGACCTTGCAGCGTTCGCAGAGATCGCGCGCGGCCTGAATGAGGAATCGCTGTGCCGCGAAATCGCTGGCGTTCGGTGCGTAGCGCATCACCTCGGGTAGGAAGTCGTCGATGTCGAGCATCTGAACCATCAGCGCTTCCTTCCGGGGCTGGTGGCCTGCTCGACCTGCGTCTGCAGTCCGATCGCGGTGGCGAAGGC